>JAFTOT010000085.1 GCA_017463665.1 Clostridia bacterium
AGGCGAACATAGTTGAAGCACCTGCCTTGCGGCAGGTGCTTCCAGAGGGGGGGTTATTTCAGAAGATCGCTGGTTCCGGCCAGAATCTCCTTAGCGGTATTGATCATGGGCGTGTAGTGCTTTACGCGCATTTCCTTGCGGTCGTCCATGAAGGGAATGAAGAAGGGAGTGGTGTTGAAGTAACCGCTGTTATCACGGTTCAGTTCATTCTCCCAGTAGGAAACAGCCCATTCCAGCTGCTTCTTGCCCTTTTCGCTGTCGCCCATACGGAGGGTTGCGAGACCCTGGTATACGGGGAGCAGGGGCAGATTGTTATGTGCGAAGTAGTCAATGTAGAGGTAGTTGATGTGCTCGTAGATCTTCATAGCTTCGTCACGCTTGCCGAACTTCTCAAGGAGCAGCGCTTCCTGATACTGTGCCGGTACGTTTACAGCCTCATGCCAGATACCTGCGCCGAGGTTTTCGGGGAGGATCTGCGAGGTGCGGAAGCACTTGAGCGCTTCTTCATCGTTGCCTGCCTTCTTAGCGTCCATGCCCTTGCCGTACCAAGCGTTGATGTACTGACGAGCCAGAGCGGTCTCACCGCCTTCGCAGGGAACGTAGTTGTGACCCTCGAAGAGCTTGATCGCCTCATCGTACATGCCTGCACGGTTGTATGCGCATGCCCACTCGGTAGCGATATCGTCGCGGGTGGTCGCAAGGTCGGGAACCATGGACTTGATCTTCTCAGCGGCAGCCTTCGGCTCCTTGCCGAGGTGGTTGAGGAGGTATGCGATCTCGTATACGATCTCTTCCATGTCGGGTTTGAGCGCGTGTGCTTCATCGAGGAGTTCGAGCGCACGGTCGTGGTTGCCCTTGCGGTACTCGCAGAGTGCAAGACCGCGCTTGGAAGCGAAGTCATCGCCCTTTGCAAAGAGTGCTTCTGCCTCTGCATAGCGGCGGTCACCGTAGTGGTAGCAGCCGAGCAGGTAGTTTGCGCCAACCTCTGCATAAACCTTTGCTTCAAAGGGACGGAACGGGAATACCTTGTGCTTGTCGTTTGCTCTTTCGGGCACACCTGCGAGGTATGCGATGACGGGGCAAAGATCATCGGAGTACTTGGCAACGTCAACCAGCAGCTCCTTTGCCTCTGCGTCAAAGCCTGCATCCATCATATCGGTTGCGAGGTCAAGGCAGGTCTGCGACATGTTGGAGTTGAGCTTGCCGTAGAACTCGTCCTTCGACATCTCGCCCATCACAACGAGGAAGTATCTTGCGAGGTGGTTGAGCGGGTCGCGCTTCAGCTCATTCTTGAGAGCTGCAACGGCTTCTGCCTTGTTGCCGAGCTTGCAGTCTGCAACAGCGGCGAGAACAACTGCGGTAAGGTTCTGCGCACCGTTTTCAACAGCGGTGTCTGCGCACATCTTTGCATTGACCCAGTCGCCCTTCTTGCAGTCGAGCATTGCGGCTCTGGTCATAGCCTCGGACAGGGTGTCCTTCATCCATGCGGACTTGCGGAACGCATCGTATGCTTCCTTGTCTCTGCCAAGACCTACCAGTGCGAGACCGCGGTAGTAGTTGAGCTTGCCGCTTTCGGGATGGAAGTTGTAAACGGTGAGCGCCTTGAGTGCACGCTCGAGGACATCATATGCCTTGTGGAACTCGTGGCGGCGGAGATACATCTCGCCGAGGAGCTGCAGTGCGGGAGCGAAGTTCGGCTCCAGCTCGATCGCGCGCTCGAGGTATTCCATCGGGTTCGCGTTCGGATCGCGGTACTGCCAGAAGTGCAGTGCTGCAACGTAGAGGTCGTGCGCGGTGCTGAGCTCGTTCGGGTACGGAACCTCGGGGAAGAGCTCGGGCAGGGGCTGCTGCGTGCGGACGATCTGCTCATAGTGGAGAACATCACCGATGGTGATCTCGTATGCGGAGCAGTCGAACTCGGGCAGAGCAAACTCGGTAACCTTACCTGCGTCGAGGTCAGCTACGGTCTCGAGAATGGTCTTGCCGCCTGCGGTCAGGGTGATCTTTGCGCCCTTGATATTGAGGGTAGGCTGTACGCGGAGAACATTGCTCTCTACGCGGATCGCGCAGTCGAAGTTAGCGTAGGAAGGTACGCCCAGTGCTGCGATCGGATACCAGGACTGCTTGAAGCACTTGGTCTCATAAGCCTCGAGCCAGGTAAGGTCGGGCTGGTTGTTGGTGTAGGAACCTGCCATCAGCTCTGCGTATGCGCCGTCGGTGTCGGTCAGCGCGCGCTCCCAGGAGCGGGAAAGCTGGTTGTATGCCCAGGTGAACATCTTCTTACCAGTAACAACGTGGTGGTCGCCGATATGTACGACGCCCGCCTTTCTGCCCTGGTCGTAGCCGCCGAAGTAGTCATAGTCGGAAGCTGCGCAGAAGTAAGAGGTCGGGAACTTGGTGTTGAAGTGTTTGGAAATATCAACGCCGGGCTCGTCGAAGGTATAGCCGTTGAAGTGACCCTTTGCGATCGGGTACGTGGTGTTGGAACGGCGATAGTGGAAGTGTACGTGGTCAACATCCGAGGGGAAGAAGATCTCGTACGTGGGGTTTACCGGCACTGCGGTGTTCTCCCACCAGAGGAAGGAACGGCGAACGGAAGTGCGGTTGGAAACCTTCACGCGGGTCTCGAAGATCGCACGGTCGTTGCCGAGGTATACGCCGACCATACCCTTCATGCGGTCAACCGGATCGTGCTCGGAGAGCCAAACGGTTACGCCGTCTTTCTCCTGTACGATCTCGTAGTCTACGGGCATAAAGGTAGATGCTCTGTGGTGGTAGGGCCAGTTGAACTCGATACCGCCGGAGATCCAGGAACCGAGCAGACCGATCAGCGCGGGCTTGATAACGTGCTGACGGTAGAAGAAGTCGTAGTTGTTCTTCTTATCATATGCAGTGAAGATCTTACCGCCGATCTCGGGGAGAATGGTCAGCTCGATATAATCGTTCTCGATTACGATCGCTTCATATTCTCTGTCGTGCTTTTCCTTTGCAGGCGTTTTGATGACTACTGCGTTCGGATAGGGGTTACCGGTGAAACGCTGGTGTACGCGGTTCTCGGCAAACATGGGGAGCTGCTCTGCGTCAGCTTCCTGGTACGTGGGGATGACAAGCTTTTTAACGGTTACTGTCGTCATGCTCATTGGTAGTCTCCTTTTCGTTCGTTTTGTTTTTACGTTTTTATTCTATCATGCAAAAAAAGAATTGGAAATACAAAAAGCATTGTAAAAAATCACAAAAAAACTGTTCATATCCCGATGCCGAAAAAACCTTTTTTCTCCATGTTTTCCTTTTTTTACACCTATTTCCTAAAAAACGTACAAAAACATTAAAATGTTTATTTTTTTGAAGTTTTCCGAAAAAAACCACTTGATTTTTGGTTTATTTTAGTGTATCTTAATAGGAAAAGGAGGGGTTCATATGCAAAAAATAAACCTCGCAGACGTCCACCCTTATGTTCGGTTCTCCAAAACGCTGATCTTACCATACGATTTTTGCACAAATGATGTGCATGCATGCGATATACGCCTCGTCTACTTCTATTCGGGCGCGGCAAAGGTGAAGATGAACGACCGCACCTATCAGGCGTCCCGCGGTTCGCTTTTCCTGTATCCGTCCTCCACAAAATATTCCATCATCAATACAAACGAGGGCGATACAAAGATCATGTCGATCAATTTCGACTTTGTCGCCAATGCCGACCGTCCCCAGTCGCCGATCCCGACCGTCTCGGACAAGCTTTGGAATCCTGCCGACGCATTGGAAAATGTATTTTTTGAAGATGCCCCGCAGCTCGGCGATCCCTTGCATCTGGAGACCATGCAGTCGCTCGAACCGATCTTCGGCGAGATGACAAGCGAGTTTGTCAGTCCGAAGATGCACGACCGTATCATGCTCAGCCTGCTCATGCATCAGGTACTGATCAGCATTGCACGGCGCGTAACGCTCGGCACAGGACAAGCGCGGGCGGGCTTTGTCGATCAGGTCATCGACTACATACAGGAGAATTACGCTTCCGACCTGTCCAACGAGTCGATCGGTAAGTACTTCAACTATCATCCGAATTATATCAACCGCGTGGTGCAGAAGCGCACGGGTCAATCGCTGCACCAGTATGTGTTGTCCTGCCGCGTCTCCAAAGCACTCGAAATGCTGCAGACCACAAACCTCTCGATCACCGAGGTCGCGGAGCGTGTCGGATTCTCGTCGATCAAGCACTTCTCCCAGACGTTCAAAAGCATCTACGGCTACTCGCCGATCCACTTCCGGGATTAAACCGCAGGCTGACGCATTCGCGCCGGCCCGTTTTGCTTATATTGTTCGCCGCCGTTACATACAGAAGCATAAAATATGTATATAAGACTAAAAAAACTTGCAAAGGTTTCAAACCTTTGCAAGTTTTTTTATGAGCATATATTGATTTACGAGTTCTTTTTGTCTGCTTCAGAGAGCATGAGGTTTACGAGGATGCCGAGGATGAGGGCGCAGGCGATGGAGGTGATGGTAACCTTGCCGATAGCGAGCGCCATGCCGCCGATACCGCAAATGAGGATAACGGATACGACGAAGAGATTTCTGTTCTGCTCCAGGTCAACCTTCTGGATCATCTTCAGACCGCTGACGGCGATGAAGCCGTAGAGGGTGATGCAAACACCGCCCATGACACAGCCGGGGATAGAATCCAGGAAAGCAACGAAGGGGGAGATAAAGGAAACGAGAATAGACAGGATCACCGTAGCCGTGATGGTAATAACGGAAGCGTTTCCGGTGATGGCAACGCAGCCTACAGATTCGCCGTAGGTCGTGTTGGGGCAGCCGCCGAAGAATGCGCCGACAATGGAGCCGACACCGTCGCCGAGGAGCGTGCGGTGGAGACCGGGATCTTCCAAGAGATCCTGTTCAATGATCGAGGAGAGGTTCTTGTGGTCGGCGATATGCTCTGCAAATACAACGAATGCAACGGGAACATACGCAACGGCGATCGTAGCAACGTAAGACCAGCTGAAGTCACCGAAGCCGCCCATAGCGGTAAGGAATGTAAATTCGGGAACCGCAAGGAAGGTCTTGAGCGATACACCGTCTGCGACAAGCGCCTTGAAGGGGGCAAAGTCAATGATCATAAGCGCGGGATTGTCGGTGGCAATGCCGACGAAGGTGAAGACGAGACCGACTGTATATCCTGCGAGGATACCGAGGATAAAGGGAATGAGCTTTGCCATCTTCTTGCCGTAAACAGAGCAGAGAATAACGACCGCAAGCGTTACAAGCGCGCAGATAAAGGAGATCCAGATGTTGCCCGTCATAATAAACGAGCCGTTGTTATCCTGCGGGCCGTAGGAGAATACGTCCTTGACAGCAGCGCCTGCAAGCGAAAGACCGATCAGTGCGACGGTGGGACCGATAACCACGGGAGGCATCAGCTTGTTGATCCATTGCACGCCGGCAAACTTGATCACGATGGCGATCACAACGTAAACGAGACCGGCAAGGAGTGCGCCGATCAGGAGTCCGAGGTAACCGAGCGCCATGGAAGCGGCACCTGCAAATGCGGTGATCATCGAGTTGATGAACGCGAAGGACGAGCCGAGGAATACCGGGCTCTTGAATTTGGTAAAGAGCTGATAAATGATCGTGCCTGCGCCCGCGCCGAACAGTGCAGCAGAAGCGGTCATTCCGTTTCCGACAATTGCGGGAACGGCAATGGTCGCCGCCATGATGGCAAGCAATTGCTGGATCGCAAATACGATCAGCTGACCGAGTTTCGGTCTGTCATTTACATTGTAGATCAGTTTCAAAACAGTCTACCTCCCAAAAAGATTTATCCACCGCGGCTATAGCCGAAGAGAATCGGAAATGAAAAATGCAGAAAAAAGCGCTGTGCGGATGCACGGCGCGAAAAAACTTTGCATAGTCCCTTGCCGACATCGCAGTACCGGATGAAAGGAAAGTTTTACCTGCTTCATCATAGCACTTTGCAAAAGCTTTGTAAAGACTTTTTTCAAAAATATTCGACTTTTTACAGCACGCGGAACACTTCGTCTGCAATTTCGATGGTTTCCTTGATGTCCGCCTCGGAGAGGGCGTAGTTGATAAAGTGGTTGTGGTGATTGGTCAGATATACGCCGCGTTTGACCATCTCGGCGATGAAGCGCTGGTGTGTCATCAGGCTGTCGTCGTTGGCGATGCGCAGATAGAACAGGGACGGTGCGCCCGAAACGCGCAGATCGTAGCCGTGCTTTGCCGCGGCGGCTTTGAGCCCGTCGCAGAGCATCGTGCCTTTTTGCATGAGGAGCTTCGGCAACTCGAGCCGCTTCATCTTGTTTATGCAGGCGATGCCCGCCGCAAAGGGGACGGCGCTCATCCAGTAGCTGCCTGTATACGACATGCCGCTGACTGTGTTTTTGAGAAACTCCTTGCCGCAGAGCGCGGAGACGTTGTAGCCGTTGGCAAGCGCCTTGCAGAAGCAGATGAGGTCGGCTTCAAAGCCGAAATAGTGATCCGAGCCCGCAAGGTCGAGGCGGAAGCCCGCGCGGACATCGTCCACGATCAGAACGGTTCCCTCGTCGGTGCACTTCTTGCGCACCTTTGCCCAAAAGCCGTCGGCGGGCATCTCGTTATCCATGAAGTTGCCGTGCATGTACGGCTGGGAGATGACCGCCGCGATCTCGCCGCGGTTTTCTGCAAATACGCGTTCGAGCTCGGCAAAGTCGTTCCATTGTACATAGATATTGTTGGCAACATCCTCTTCGATGATACCGGGATAGTCGATCTTCTGCGTCCAGGGCGCAACGCCGTGGTAGTACCCCTTGAAAAAGACGATCTTTTTGCGGCGGGTGTAGGCGCGCGCCGTCATGATCGCAAGGGTGGTGACGTCGTTGCCGTTTTTGGCGAAGAAGGACCAGTCGGCAGTGGCGACTGTGTCGGTGAGCAGCTCGGCAAACTCGACCATCACCGCCGAGGGTGCGGTCACACAGTTTTCCTTTTCCATCTGCCGTCTTGCCGCTTCGTCGATCTCCTCATCATTGTACCCCATGATGTTCGGACCGTAGGCGCACATATAGTCGATAAAGCGGTTGCCGTCCACATCCCAGAAGTAGGTGCCTTTGGCGTGATCCGAGTAAAACGGGAAGGCTTCTACGGGGATAAAACAGCCCTCGGCGGGACCCTGGTGCCCGTAAATGCCGGAGGGAATGACCTTGGTCGCGCGCTCGAACAGCGCGCGGCTCTTTTCGTAGGTATTGATCTTATGTTCCATGGTTCGTCCCTCCTTATGCCAAGTAAACGCTGACGCGGTCGAGAATACGGTTGATATTGTCAAGCATCGAGATCATGCCGCACATGGTGATCGTCTGCTTGCCGATGCAGTCCATCGAGTTGACCTTGCCGTCAAACAGGGCGCGGGCAAGGCGGATATCGGCAAATTCCATCACCGCGCGGGGGTCGCCGTTTCTGCCCGGTGCGGCGGTCAGCACGTGGTCGCGCACGGTGACGGTGACGCAGGGGCCGTCTTTGATCGACAGATGCACGGTGCCGTCGGGGATGTTGGATGCGCTGAAAGTGCCGATGGTATCGTGGTTGCCGATGGCGGCGACAGCACCGCCGATGACATAGAGCATCAGCTCGGTGCTGATGCGGAAAAATGCTTCGTCCGCAAGGTCGCTTTCACTCGCGCGCAGGTAGGCGGAAAGGCGGTCGGTGAGCTTTATAAACGGGCCGGTCAGAAAGCCGATCTTGGTAAAGCCTTTTGAGGGAATCGGGGTGACGGTGCCGTCGATCATGCCGTTGAACTTTTCGCAGGTCGAAAAGGGGATCTTGATGTCGCACTTCTGCTCACCGCTCTCCATCGTGCAGCCGCCGTCTGCAAACGTAAAGGTTGCAGCGGGGCCGCCCCGCACGGTCAGGCAGAGCGAAACGGGCGATTTATTGGTCAGCAGTGCGGACGCTTCGCCGTCCAGCTTGCACAGCATCGGCAGCGCGCCCAGCACGCCGAACATGTTGATATACGCCATGGTTTTTGCATCAGTCATGGAAGTTTGTCCTTTCTGTAATGGGAATGGTTGTTTAGCGGCTTTGCCGCTAAACAATGAATTGCGATCCTGCGGACCGCGTGATTTGAGCACTACCGTGCTCATGATTTGCCTGCGGCATGATTTGCCCTGCGGGGCATAAAGGATCGCAATTCAAATCATGGAGCGTCAGCTCCAAATCATGGCGGCATCGCCGCCAAATCATGTGCCGCAGGCGCAAATCATTTTTCAGTCCTCGTACGGCACCGCAGGGACGTATTTTTCGACTTTTTCTTTGAGATACTCGAAATTTTCCTTATTGTTGGCGGCGAGGATGGGTTGGGGGCGGGTGTAGGTGGGGGCATCGGCGCCGATGGTGCCGATATAACCGCCTGCCTCGGTCAGAATGAGCTGTGCCGCGGCATAGTCCCACGGAAAGAGGCGGATCTCGAAGTAGAGCTCGCCGCGTCCCGCCGCCATATAGCAGAGTTCGAGCGCGCAAACGCCGAGTCGGCGGATGTCGCAGGTGTCGTAGTAGACTTCCTCGGAGATGTTGAAGCACGCTTTGGCATACTCCTTTTTGTAGGTGCTCCACGCGGTGAAGAAGCATGCGTTTTTGAGCGGTCGGTCGGAGACGCGGATGGGCTTGCCGTTTAAGGCGGCGCCCTTGCCGCGCTCGGCGGTGAACAGCTCGTTTGTCCACGGGTTGTAGACCACGCCGACCTGCGGCTTGCCGAAGTGCAGTACGGCGACCGAGATCACGCTCAGATTCATGTCGCGGGAAAAGTTCATCGTGCCGTCGATCGGATCGACCACGGCGGTGTATTCTTTGTCGAGTGCATCGGCGGCGAAATCTTCTTCCTCGCCGACAAATCCCATGGCGGGGAAGGCTTTGTACAGTGCCGCACGCAGGAATCTTTCCACGGCGACATCCTTGTCGGTGACAAAGTTCGCCGCGCCTTTCTCGGTGACGGTGTCGGCGCCGTGCATTGCGATCTCGGCGGCGTCTTTAACGATGGAAATGATGGTTTGTAACATGACAGTCCTCAATATTTAAAAATCAATGTCGCCGTTTTTGGCAGGTGTGATGCGCAGTTTCAGAGTATGGCTGCCCGCGCCCACCCGATATTCCTCGGCGAGTGCGGGGCCGCAGGAGTTGGAGCCGCAGCCGCTCTGTGCCGCGTCGAGGTGGATGTAGGTGGCATCCTCGGCGGTGAGCAGATGGCGATAGGGCGTGCTGCGGAGCTGTTCGGTGCCGTAGTGCGAGACGCCGAAGGTGAAGGGCTTGTCCTCGGCGGTCACGAGCAGACCGTGTCCTGCGGCGTTCCATATGTTCAGCCATGCGGTGTCTGCGTGTGCGCCGTTTTCCTGCGGACGAAGATAGGATGCAAAATTGTCCTGCACCGTGGTGGTAAAGTCGCCGAGCCGCGCGGCAAGGCGCTTGTCGGCGTATGCTTCCATCGGCCCGTAGCCGAAGTAGCGCACCTGTTCGAGGTCGCGCCGCGCCGTAAGGCAGATGCCGATGCGCGGATAGAAGGGCGCGGCACTTTTTTTGAAGGTCGCCTGCATGCCGACGGACAAACTGCCGTTTGCCTCCACAGTGTAGGTCAGCGCGGCGGTCAGCAGCGTTTTTTCGTTTGCGGCAAAATGCAGCTTGGCTTTCAGCGTGACGCGCTTGGCATTCTGCGCGGTCACGGCAAAGCTGTCAAGATGTGCTGTCGCGTTGTATATTCCTGCCTCCTGCCACTTAGGGTCTACCTTCCTATCGTTGTCGATCGGTGCACGGGTAAAGGCGATCGCCATCGGTGCGGTGAGCAGCTCTCTGCCGCTGTCGGTGATCTGCGCAAGCATGCCGCTCGCCTTGTCAAAGGTATACACGGTGTCGCCGCAGGTGACGGTGTGTGTCTGCTCGCCCGCAGAGAGAACGGGCGCAAAGCCGTGTGTTTTTACCGTGGGGAGAGTATCGTTTCGCGCAAACAGAATTTGCGTGTGTCCCGTCTCAAAGCCTGCGGGGACGAGCGGCGCGGCGCTTTTTTGTACAAAGGTGAAGTTCACCGCGACCGTGCCCTCGGGCAGTACCTCGGGCAGCGGCAGTGTGAAGTCCTCCGCGCTCTCGGGCGCGGTGGTCGGCAGCAGGACGCCCGAAGTGACCGCCTTTCCGTTCGCTTCGAGCACCCAGCGGATCATAAGGTCGGAGAGATCGGTGAAGTTGCGTAGATTTTCCAGACGGAATTTGCCTGCCTTGGCGCAGATCTCGGTGATGCGGTAGGGCTTGATCGCTTCTTTCAGCTCAAGCATGCCCGTGTGCAGACGGCGGTCGGGGTACACGAGACCGTCCATGCAGAAGTTGCCCGAGTGCGGCGTGTCGCCGAAGCTGCCGCCGTAGCCGTACCACGGATCCGTCTGTGTGCCGCCCATGATCGCGGCGTGGTCGCAGAATTCCCAGACACAGCCGCCGAAGAAGCGGTCGTTTTGATAGATCGTGTCCCAATATGCCTTGAGATCGCCGGGACCGTTGCCCATGGCGTGGCAGTATTCGCAGAGGAAGTAGGGGAATAACGCGCTTTCATCCTTGCAATACTGCTCGGCGTACTCGGGCGTGGTGTACATATAGCTTTCGGTATCCACGGCTTTGCCGTACAGGGCTTTATCCAGCGGATAGCGCTCGAAATAGCGGCGGTTCGCGCCCTCGTAGTGGAGCAGGCGGGTATTGTCGTGTGCGCGGATGTAGTCTGCCATTGCCACATGGTTTCGTCCGTAGCCCGACTCGTTGCCGAGCGACCAGAAGATGACCGACGGATGATTCTTGTCGCGTTCATAGAGCCGCGCCGCGCGGTCGATGTAGGCGTGCGTCCAGTCGGGGTGATCGGACAGGTAGCTCCAGCCGTATTCGGGGATGTACTGGAAGCCGTGCGTTTCAATATCTGCTTCATCCACAAGATAAAAGCCGTAGCGGTCGCACAGTTCGACAAAGCGCGGATCGTTCGGATAGTGGCTGGTGCGGATCATGTTGACGTTGTTCTGTTTCAGAATCTCGAGGTCGCGCAGCATATGCTCCATCGGCGTGGCATAGCCGAGCAGCGGGTTGGAGTCGTGGCGGTTGACGCCGCGCGCCTTGACCTTTTTGCCATTGATATAGATCACGCGGTCGCGCACACAGATCTTGCGTGCGCCCACGGGCAGCAGAATGTGTTCGCTGCCGTTTTGGATGTACAGCTTGTAAAGGTAGGGAACCTCGCTCGACCACAGCTTTGGCTCCGACAGGGTAAAGTGTACGGTTTGGTCGATACAATCCATGGCACAGACGGCGTCCGTGTCCTTTCCGTCGGCATCGAGCAGGGCGAACGCCGCGTTCTTTTGCAGCGTTCCCGTGAGCTTTGCGGTGAAGGTGGCTTCGGCAAAGTCAGGTGCGAGATCGCAGGTGATCGAGATGTCCACAATGCGCTTTTTGTCGCGCGCGAGCAGATAGACCTCGCGGAAGATGCCGCCGCAGCGGAACATGTCCTGATCCTCAAGGTAGGAACCCGTGCAGAACTTGATGACCAGCACATCGATCCGGTTTTCGCCCGCGTGCAAAAGGTTTGTGACGTTGATCTCGCTTGTGCAGTGCGAAACTTCGCTGTACGCGGCGAACGCGCCGTTGACAAAGAGGTAGAAGCAGGATGCAACGCCCTCGAAGTTCAAAAAGATCTCTTTTTTGCGGAGAAAACTTTCGGGGATAGATACCGTGCGCGTGTAGAGCGCCGAGGGGTTCGCATCGGGCACCTTCGGGGGCTCGACGGGGAAGGGGTAGGTGATGTTCGTGTAGTTGGGCACATCGTATCCGCGCCCGATGAAATTTTCCCAGCACGCGGGCACGGGCATTTTATCGGCGGGCAGTGCATGCAGCGCATCGAGCGTCATGCCGCACGGGATCTCGGGGTTTTGAAAGAAGCGAAAATCCCACTCGCCGCACAGCGACAAAAGAAAGTCGGAGTGTGCACGGTTGCCCGTCTCGGCGGTGGCAAGGCACGCATGGGGAATAAAATAAGCATGCGGTGCCTCGCACCCGACATGCAGCGTGGCAAGGTCTTTATAGTACGGTTCAAACAGCGGCATGGTACATTCTCCTTTGCGGTGGTGTATACTTTAATTATATATGGAAAGAAAAAGAAGTCAAGAGAGAAAAATGAAAGTTTAGGGAAGCAGTGATGGCTCCCTTCCAAATGTAGGGGCGGATATTATCCGCCCGTTTTGCTTGACAGCGATGTACAGCAGCGGGCGGCTAATAGCCGCCCCTACCGTGTTTTTGCGCCGCCGGTACAATGCTGATTCAACAAAAAAAGCAGCACAGGCAAAAGCGTGATCGTCCGTCAAGGACATCACGCTATGCGGCAAGTAGAAAGAGCAGACACACAAGAAGCAAAATCTTGTATGTCTGCTCTTAATTTTTCTGTCGATATGTCAACTTTGTTGACTCGATATGTTCTCGCTTGCTCGAACTCGATATATTGCCGCTCCGCGTGAATTCGATATGAGATAAATCCCTCGTTTGCGTAGCAAACATATCGAACGCTTCAGCGTATATCGAACGCCACCGGCGTATATCGAAAATTCCGCAAGGGATTTATCTCGATGCGTGATCGTCCGTCAAGGACATCACGCTATGCCTGCTCTGCGTCTTTCATGGAGAGGTTCATGCGGTTCTTTTCGTCGGTGCCGAGGAACTTGACTTTGACTTCCTGGCCGACTTCTACGCGATCCTCCACCTTCTCGATGCGCTCTTTTGCGATCTTGGAGATGTGTACCATGCCTTCCTTACCGGGTGCGAACTCAACGAATGCACCGATCGGGATGATGCGGGTGACCTTACCGGTGTAGGTTGCGCCTACGGTAGGCTCAAAGACGATACCTGCGATGATCTCCTGCGCTGCATATGCCGCATCGCGGTTGACAGCGGAGATATATACGCTGCCGTCGTCCTCGATGTCGATCTTTGCGCCGGTGTCTGCAACGATCTTCTGGATGACCTTTCCGCCCGATCCGATAACTTCGCGGATCTTGTCGGGGTTGATCTTCATGGTGATCATCTTGGGCGCAAACTCGGATACGTCTGCTCTCGGCTTGTCGATCGCCTTCAGAATGATCTCGTCGATGATATAGTCACGACCCTTGTGGGTAACAGCGAATGCTTCCTTAACGATCTCGGGGGTCAGACCGTCGATCTTGAGGTCCATCTGGATCGAGGTGATACCCTTGTGCGTGCCGGCAACCTTGAAGTCCATGTCGCCGTAGAAGTCCTCGAGCCCCTGAATGTCGATCATGGTCATCCATCTTTCACCCTCGGTGATCAGACCGCAGGAGATACCTGCAACGGGAGCCTTGATCGGTACGCCTGCGTCCATCAGTGCGAGCGTGGAGCCGCAGACGGAAGCCTGCGAGGTGGAACCGTTGGAGGAAACAACCTCGGAGACAAGGCGCATTGCGTAGGGGAACTCCTCGACGGAGGGCAGTACGGGCACGAGTGAACGCTCAGCCAGCGCACCGTGACCGATCTCGCGGCGTCCGGGGCTTCTTGCTGCCTTTGCCTCACCGGTGGAGTAACCGGGCATGTTGTAGTGGTGCATGTAGCGCTTTTCGGTCTGCTCATCGATGCCGTCGAGCTCCTGCTTGTCGTCGATGGAGCCGAGCGTTGCGATGGTGAGGACCTGCGTCTGTCCGCGGGTGAACAGACCGCTGCCGTGTACGCGCTTGATGAGACCAACCTCTGCTGCGAGGGGACGGATCTCGTCGAGGCGGCGGCCGTCAACGCGCTTGCCGTCTTCAAGCAGCCAGCGGCGTACGATCTTCTTCTGGATCTTATAGATGAGCTCGCCCATGATGGAAGCGATCTCGGGGTACTTCTCGGAGAACTCTGCAACGATCGCGTCGGTGATCGGCACCATGCGTGCGTCACGGACGTTCTTGTCATCGGTGTCGAGCGCGTTCATAACGTCCTTTTCGCAGAAAGCGAAAACTTCGTCGAACATGTCGTGGTCAAGCTCGCAGGAGGGGTACTCGAACTTCGGCTTGCCGATCTCGGCAACGATCTTGTTGATGAAGCCGATCAGACCCTTGATCTCCTCGTGTGCGACCATGATCGCATTGTACATATCGTCGTCGCTGATCTCGTTTGCGCCTGCCTCGATCATAACGATCTTCTGCATGGAAGCGGCAACCGTCAGCTCCATGTCGCTGACCTTGCGCTGCTCGAGGGTGGGGTTGATAACGGGCTTGCCGTCTACCATGCCGACGAATACGCCGCCGATCGGTCCGTTCCACGGAATATCCGAGATGGAGAGCGCGATGGATGCGCCGATCATACCTGCGATCTCATGCGAGCAGTCGGGATCCACTGCCATAACGGTCAGCGAGATCGCAACGTCGTTGCGCAGGTCCTTCGGGAACAGGGGACGGATGGGGCGGTCGATCACGCGAGAGGTCAGGATCGCCTTTTCACCGGGTCTGCCCTCACGCTTGAGGAATCCGCCGGGGATCTTGCCCGCTGCGTACATTCTCTCCTCGAAGTCTACCGACAGCGGCAGAAAGTCGATACCGTCGCGGGGCTTCTCGGATGCGGTCGCGCATGCCAGCACTACGGTCTCGCCGTAGCGAACGAGGCAGGAGCCGTTTGCAAGACCTGCGAGCTTGCCGGTCTCGATCACGAGCGGTCTGCCTGCGAGGGTGTACTCAAAAACCTTGTAGTTTTCAAACATTTTCATTTCCTCCAAATTTTTAAATTTCTGGCGGACCGGTTTAGCACTTAAATACACCATTTTTTTGCTGCAAAATAGCATATTTAACTGCTAATCCTACCGCCTTTTTCCTTTGTCTTTATAGAAATCAAACCGAAGCCGCCTATGCGACTTCGGTTTGGAATCTAACAAAATTACTTGCGGAGACCGAGCTTCTCAACGATTGCACGATAGCGCTCGATGTCCTTCTTCTGCAGGTAGTTCAGAAGGTTTCTTCTGTTACCGATCATCTTGAACATACCTCTGCGGCTGTGGTGATCCTTGGGGTTGGACTTGAGGTGCTCGGTGAGGTCGTTGATTCTCTTGGAGAGAATAGCGATCTGTACCTCGGGCGAGCCGGTGTCACCCTCGTGGATTGCATAGGTGGTAATGATTTCCTGCTTCTGATCCTTCATCAACATGATTGGGTTCCTTTCTGAAAGCGTGAAAGGCCGCTTTCACCTTGTAAAATATTTACCGAAAACTAAGCGAAGGCCGGTGAAATGTACCTTACGGTACGGCTGTCCGTTCGCTGAGTCATGGCATTGCGAGCGTAAGTATACCATAAAATTTCCTATTTGTAAATAGTTTTTTCAAAATTTTCATTTTTTCGCGTCTCCTTTGTAAAAAAGGAGACAAGACCGGTCACGATCAGCACGATCGCAAAGACCGTGCGCAGCGTGCCGCCGTTCATATGCTGTGCAAGCGAGGCGCCGAGCACGCAGCCGATGCTGCCCACGCCGCAGACGTATGCCAGACGCCCCAGGGGGAGCGGATGCGTCCTTGCATGGAGCAGGAGTGCTGCGGCGGTTGCGAAAATGAAGAAGTAAAGATTGAGCCCCTGCGCCTCGAGCTGCGGCATATCCGCGAGCATTGTCAGATACACGATGAACAACCCGCCGCTGCCGACGCCCATACCCGCCAGCACGGCGACCAGAAAAGATGCGATCGTCATGGTGTCCTCCTTGGTTACAGAATGATTTGACGGCTTTGCCGTCATGAATTGCGCGTGCCGCGCATGATTTCTCGCTACGCTCCATGATTTGATTTGCATTTTCATGCCCGTACGGGCCAATCATGCCGCAGGCAAATCATGCATCCTTTAGGATGCAAATCATTGCGCGCTATGCGCGCACCAGCATCAGAATGCCGCTCACCACGATGAGCGCCGAAAAGATCTTTTTCATGGCGTGCGCGGGGATTCTGCGCAGCAGCAGTGCGCCGATGAGTCCGCCTGCCGCGGCGGGGATGCCTACGCGCAGGATGTCGCCGACCGTGAGGGCGGCGTTGCCCTTGTAGAAAAAGAGGGAGATGAGGCAGAAAAACATGACCGCCGTTGTGGAGAGGACAAGATTTTCCTTCGCGCCGCGCCCGTAGAGCGCGCCGAGGACAAAATAGAGGATAATGCCGCCGCCCGCGCCGAGCAGCCCGTTTAAAAATCCCGCGCCGATCGCTCCGAAGGCGAGTAAAAGTTTTTCATGCCGCGCGGTTGCTTTTTCCATGTGACAGTTGCCTCCTTTTGTGTGAAATATCGTAGGGTGAGTTTAGCGGCAGAGCCGCTAAACAATGAATTGCGATCCTTGGGATCGCATGATTTGAGCACCGCATGCTCATGATTTGCCTGCGGCATGATTTGCCCTGCGGGGCATAAGGGATTGCAATTCAAATCATGGAGCGTCAGCTCCAAATCATGGCGACATCGCCGCCAAATCATGCGCCGCAGGCGCAAATCATTTTCTATTTATATTTCATCTATAAATATCCTCTTGAAATCGACATGCTTTTTTGGTATACTATACAGTAGGATATTTTGCCCTCGGGCATGACGATAGAATGAGAAGGAGCCAAAACATGGCGGAAAAGAAGAATCAAACCAAGAACAGCCGAAGCGGGGCGGCAAAATCGACGGCGAAATCGACAGCGAAATCGACGGCGAAAGCACCCGCAAAGGCGACAAATACAAAAAATGCAACCAAGAAAAATGCCGAGCCGCAGGCAGTGCAGACGACGATGCCGATCCGCATCAAGCGGGATGAAAATTCGATCCTGCACCGCTTTTTGCCCTATCTGTTTGTAGTATGCGCAGTTTTGCTCGGCGTATGCTTTATTTTCCATGAGGGCGCGCTCAGCAAGCCGATCTACACCATCTTTTTCGGTCTGTTCGGGCTTGTCAGCGTGCTGGTGCCCTTTCTGCTTGCCTATTTCGCCGCGTTCTGGCGCAGATGGGTGGCGGACGATCAGCATAGTTTAAAGTGTATTTTCGCCGCGATCTGCATCGTGTTCGGCGGTGCGCTTGTGCAGATCATTCTGATCGCAACGGGTACCGGCGGCGCACATCAGAAGATCGGTCAGCTCTTTTCGGAAGGGCTGCAGCTGGTCGGCGGCGGCGCGATCGGCGGCGCGATCGGCATTCTGCTGTACAAGGCGTTTGCTTCGGCGGCGGCGGGCATCATTGTCACCGGCGCTGTGCTGCTGATATTCGGCTTTTTCCTCTTTGGCATTACGCCGAAGGATATCTGGATCAATTTCAAGTACTGGGTGAAAATGCGCCACGAACGCAGCCTTGCCGCCGAGGCAAAGGCGCGCACCGAGCGCGAGTTTGCCTACGAGAGCTATGAGGAGAGCGACGGCACCGCCGTGCGCCCCGAGCTGCAGGAGCCTTTTGACAGCCGCAAGCCGTATGAGACTGCGGTGCCGAAGGCGGATTTTGACATGAACTTCTCGGATGGCGAGTTCGCCACCACCGAGCGTCCCGCGCCTGCCGATCCCGAGCCTGTCGTGCCCGATCCCGCGCCCTTTGAGATCATCGAGGAAGCGGAAGAAGCACCCGAGCGCGGCGGCGAGCGCATCGATCTTACGAAGATCGAAGAACCGAAGGAAGAAAAGAAATCGGTCTACAACCAATACGGCGAGATCGACCTCGGCGCGATCTTTACCGAAACGGCTGCCGAGGAGACGGAGCCCGCCCTGTACGGCGAGCCCGAGGATGACGGCGAGCGCGGCGGCATCGACATCGGCGACGCACTCAGCAGCGATGCGCCGATCGGCGACGCAGCCGACACGCTGACGGTCACCACCGAGGAAGTGGAGACCGTGACGCCGCCACCCGCTCCCCCGAAGCCTGCGGCGCCTGCCTATCGTTTCCCGCCGATCACGCTGCTGGCAGAACCCGAGAAAAAGAAAAGCGAGGATGTCGGCGCGGAACTGCGCCAGAATGCGCAGAAGCTGGTCGAGACGCTCAAATCCTTCCATGTCAACGTCTCGGTTTCGAGCGTTTCCCGCGGTCCCACGATCACCCGCTATGAGCTGATCCCCGAGGCGGGCACGCGCGTGCGCTCGATCGCAAACCTCGTGGACGATATTTCGCTTTCGCTTGCCACCTCGGGTATCCGTATCGAGGCGCCCATCCCCGGCAAGGCGGCGGTCGGCATCGAGGTGCCCAACCGCACGGTCTCGACCGTAACCCTGCGCGAGCTGATCGAGAACAAGGCGTTCACCGAAGCCAAGAGCAAGCTGACCGTATGTCTCGGCAAGGACGTCGGCGGCGCGCCGATCGTCTTTGACATCGCCAAGATGCCCCACCTGCTCATCGCGGGTGCCACCGGTATGGGTAAGTCGGTCTGCATCAACTCGATCATCACCAGTATTCTGTATAAAGCGACCCCCGATGAGGTAAAGCTCATTCTGATCGACCCGAAAAAGGTTGAGTTCAATATTTACAACGGCATTCCGCACCTGCAGATCCCCGTGGTCAGCGAGCCGAAGAAGGCGGCGGGCGCACTCCACTGGGCAGTGACCGAGATGGAGCGCCGCTATGAGCTGATCGAGGAGGTCGGCGCGCGCAAGATCGAGCCGTACAACGAGATCGCAAGGGAGCGCGGCATGGAAGTGCTGCCGTATACCGTTATCATCATCGACGAGCTTGCCGACCTGATGATGACCGCGCCCGACGCGGTCGAGGATTCGATCTGCCGTCTGGCGCAGAAGGCGCGTGCCGCGGGCATGCACATCATCATCGGTACACAGCGTCCCTCGGTCGATGTCATCACCGGTCTGATCAAGGCAAACATCCCCTCGCGTATCGCGTTCACGGTCGCATCGCAGGTAGACTCGCGTACCATCATTGATATCGCGGGCGCCGAAAAGCTGATCGGTCGCGGCGATATGCTCTATTATCCTGTCGGACTCTCCAAGCCCATGCGTGCGCAGGGTGCGTTCGTCAGCGAGGACGAGGTCGAAAAGATCACCGGATTTGTCAAGCAGAGTGTCGGCGAGACCGAGTATGACAGTGACATTCTCGAAAGCATCGAGCGCGAGGCGCAGGCGATCGGACAGAGCGGCAAGAAGGGCGGCGGCGGTGACGCGATGGCGGATGACGGCGCGGGCGATCCCAAGCTGCGCGACGCACTCGAGATCGCGACCGACCTCGGAAAAATTTCCACGTCGCTGCTCCAGCGTAAGCTGTCGATCGGCTACGGACGTGCGGCAAAGATCATCGACATTATGGAAGCGCGCGGCTTTGTCAGCGCACCCGACGGGCAGAAGCCCCGCGAGGTGCTGATCACCAAAACGCAGTTCAGAGAAATGGTCGTGAACAACGACGAAAGGATCAACTAAAGCAGCGGATGTGAAACCTTTTAAGGAAAGGTTTCACGCTTCCAAACCTTTTTAAAAAAGAAAACCGGGCAAATGATTGATTTAAGTAAAATGAGAGGAAAAGTTTAAGCGCATGGCTATTCTTATCTCGATTGATGGGTTGGACGGCAGTGGCAAGGGCACGCAGAGCGAGCTGCTTGCCGAGCGGCTTCGTGCCGAGGGCAAGCGCGTGCAGGTCGTCAGCTTTCCCATGTACGGCGGCGACTCCTGCTTTGCCGTCGAAAAATACCTCGGCGGCGGACTTGGCGGCAAGCCGTCCGACACCAATGCATACGCCGCGTCCACCTTTTTCGCGGTAGACCGCTACATCAGCTACCGTACCACATGGGGCAAGGCGGTGGACGAGTGCGACTATGTCATTTTCAATCGCTATGTCAGCGCCAACGCCGTGCATCAGCTCTCGAAGCTCCCGCGCGAGGAATGGGAGGATTTTCTTTCGTGGCTGTGGGACTACGAGTTTGACAAGCTCGGACTGCCGAAGCCGAATACCACGCTGTACCTGCTCCTGCCGCCCGAGGTCTCGATGGGACTGGTCGACAAGCGCGGCGAGAAAAAGGACATTCACGAGCAGGACGGCGAGTACATGCGCCGCTGCTACGAGGCGGGCAGATATGCCGCCGAGCGGCTCGGCTTTACCGTGGTGGATTGCTGTGCGGGCGGCGCTCTGCGCACCCGCGAGTCGATCGCCGAGGAAATCTACAATATAATATGTGCGCTGTGACCGAAGTCCTCACGGTCGGCAGGGATTTAGACGCGGATGCGGCGTTTGCGCTGCACACTGCTTGCTTTGGCGACACGCGGGAATGGTTTGATGCGTTCCTTGACGCGGCGGCGGGGCAGCAGTACCTTGCGGCTATGCACCGCGGCAAGCTCTGCGGCGGGGCGTTTTTGCTCGATGCCTGTCTTTTTGTAAATCGCAAAGAATATAAAGGAAAGTATGCGTATGCGCTCGGCGTATCTCCTGCGTATCGCGGACAGGGCATCGCGCGGATGCTGCTCGATGCGGCAAAGGAGCTTTCAAGCCACTTCACGCTGATCTGCGCTGCGGATGAAAAACTTGCCAAAACCTACGAAAAACACGGCTTTGACCGCTATGTCGGCGGCACAGTGCAAGTTGGCGCGGCACGGGGTGTGCAGATGGACACTTCCGCGTACAAAACGCCATGCACCTATGCCGACGCGGTACAATGCGGCGGCGTGTTCCTCGGTGAAAAGCTGTTCGCATTTGCGCTCGAGGAGTGCGGTGCGGCGCTGTATACCGATGGAAAAAGCGTAATTGTAAAGAGTGCGGGCGGCGTGTACGCCGCGTACGGTCTGCCCGCCGCAGTCGAGCGCAAAGCGCAGATGCATGTGAAAAAAGAAATCGACACAAGCAGCATCCACGCGGATCTGATCTTGGAAGTGGAATGATTTGGCTATGCCATGAATTGACGGCTACGCCGTCATGATTTCTCGCGATGCTCCATGATTTGAATTGCGATCCCTAATGCGCCGCAGCGCAAATCATGGCGTAGCCAAATCATGAACACTATGTGTTCAAATCATGCGATCCGCAGGATCGCAATTCATTGTTTAGCGGCAAAGCCGCTAAACTGCATAGAAAGGGGAAATAATAATGGTATATTTCTTTTTAGCAGACGGATTTGAGGAGATCGAGGCGCTTTGCGCCGTAGACCTTTGCCGCAGAGTCGGCATTGACGTAAAAACCGTCAGCATCACCGAGAGCAACGAAGTCACGGGCTCGCACGGCATCACCGTGCTTGCCGACTGCACCGCGAAAGACGCGCTCGGCGACTTTGACATGATCGTGCTGCCCGGCGGCATGCCCGGCACGAAGAATCTCGACGCATCGCCCGTAGTGGAAAACGCGATCGCCCAGGCGGTCAAGAATGACAAATACATTGCGGCGATCTGCGCAGCCCCGATGATCCTCGGCAAGCGCGGACTGCTTCGCGGCAAAGAGGCGATCTCTTTCCCCGGCTTTGAGCAGTATCTCGAGGGTGCGACGATCTCCGAAAACCGCGTTGTTCTCGACGGCAAGATCCTGACGGGCGCCGGCATGGGCGTTTCGCACGACTTCGGCCTTGCGATCGTGGAGATTTTCTGCGGCAAGGAGACCGCCGATAAGCTCGGCAGCGCGATCCTCTATAAATGAGCACCGAAAAGGCGGAGCTGCGCCGCACGGCGCGCGCTTTGCGCAGCGGGATGCCTGCGGATGTGCGCATAGCTGCGTCTGCAGCGATCTGTGAACGTGTTCTCGCGTCGCCGCTGTTTGCCGCGTGCCGCACGCTGCTTTGCTATGCGCCGATCGGCAGTGAAGTCGATGTGCTCCCCGTGGCGACAGCCGCGCTTATGCAGGGAAAAGCGGTCGGTTTTCCGATCTGCCACGGCACGGAAATGGAATTTTACGCCGTGACCTCGCTCGCCGAGCTGTGCGAGACGGATGCCTTCGGCATTCGCATCCCTGCGGAGGACGAGAGCCGCCGCATCACGCCCGACGGCGATACGCTGATGCTGATGCCGGGGCTCGCGTTTGATCGCGCAGGCAACCGCATCGGCTACGGCAAGGGATACTATGACCGCTATCTGCACCGCGCGTCTGCTATGCCGATCACGCTCGGCGTGACCTATGCGGCGACGCTGCTTGAACATATCCCCGCCGAAGTGCAGGATATCCCCGCCGCCTACCTTGTGACAGAAACAGAGTTTATAGGGATCTGACGTATGAAACTGAAACCGTATACCGCTGCGCCGTTTTTGGCGGCGCTCGTTTATCTGCTGACGCTGTGCGCTGAGCAGTTGATCGCATCGCTCGATATGGACGTGAATGCGTATCTGCTTACCTGCGGCGCGATCCAGCTCGGCACCTATCTTTTGCCGCTGCTCCTGTACGGACTGCTGTTCGGCGGCATTTCACCGCGGCGCATGCGGCTTTCGCTGCCGACTGCGGTCAGTGTGCCCTCGCAGCTGCTGCTTGCGGTGATCCTGCTGTGCGGCAGTGCGCTGATCACCATGCTGTCCCAGCGCCTTGGCATTACCGTGGCGACCGCCTCTGCCGCCACCGATTCGGGTGCACCCACGGCGCTTGTGCTGCTTGTATTTGCGGTGCTGCCCGCAATCTGTGAGGAGCTGGTATTCCGCGGGTTGATCATGAGCGCATTTGAGCCCTGCGGCACGACACCCGCCATCATCGGCACCTCACTGCTCTTTGCCTTTGCGCACATGAGCTTTGAAAATCTGCCGCTGTATTTCTTCTGCTCGGCGGTGCTTTGCTTTACTACCTATATCAGCCGTTCGCTGTTTGCCGCTATGGTGATGCACGCGCTGTACAACATTGCGTCGCTCTATCTCGGCGGGTATCTCAGCGGCATTGCCGCGCATCTGGAGAGCTTTTCGCTGCTCTTTATCGTGATGCTGTTCGCGCTCTGGATCCTCGTGCTGATCACACTGTCCGAGGGGGAACGCGTGTACCGTATTTACGCCGAGCGCAATCTCGACAGCAGCTATACGCCGAAAAAGCTTACCCGTGCGCAGCGTCTGAAGGGTGGCATGTCGGTATGCTTTTCCATGCCGTTTCTGCTCTGCGCGATGATCTATATCGCTGTTGTGGTATTGTCGCTGCAGGACATTGCATGAGTGAAGAGTGAAGAGTGAATAGTGAAGAAGTGATTCGGTTTTACTTGTAAAACCGAATCGGAAAGGACCATGAGGGATGGACGAAAACAAGAATAAACGCCCGCGTCCGCGCCGCAGCGTGGATCAGATCGGCGCACAGAATACAGAAGCTGCCGCACAGCCGAAAGCCGTCGAGCAGCCGAAACCTGCGGCACAGCCGAAACCTGCGGCACAGCCGAAGCCTGCGGCACAGCCGAAGCCTGTCGAACAGCCGAAGCCTGTCGAGCAGCCGAAACCTGCTGCACAGCCGAAACCTGCGGCACAGCCGAAGCCTACCGCGCAGCCAAAGCCCGCGGAGCAGCCAAAGCCTGTCGAACAGCCAAAAGCCGCGCCGAAGCCGACTCCCGCACCGATCGCGGAGGAGTCCGAAAATGAGAAGACCCGCCTGACGGCGGCACAGCCGAAGGCGGATCTGAAAACGCCGGTGCGCCAATCGTTCGAGGTGGAGGAAGACGACGACGAGACCGCATCGGGCGGTACGATGAGCGGCGTGTTCAAGGCGATCATCTACATGACCGTGGTACTCGTCGTGTCGGTCGTGCTTGCATACGGGCTCATCATGGTGGGCAATGATATTTTTGCCTTTGTTAAGTCGGATGCGGCGGTCGAGGTGGTCGTTCCCGAAAATGCCACCGTGGAGGACATCGCCGATATCCTCGGCGAGGCAGGCGTCATTCGCTATCCGAAGCTGTTCAAGCTGTACGCGGGCTTCCAGGATGTGGACGGCGTCGATGACGAGGGCAACAGCATCTTCATCCCCGGCACATACGCCATCTCGCCGATGAACAACTATCAGCAGCTGCTTGCGGCGTTCCAAAAGCAGTATACGCGCGATGTGGTCTGGGTCACCTTCCCCGAGGGATCGACCGTGGAGGACATCATCACCATCCTCACCGAGGATCACGGCATTTCCACGCGCGAGGATCTCGTTCGCGCCATCAACGAATACGATGGCTACGGCATGGACTTTATCGATGAGATCGACATGTCAAACGGTCGTTACTACCGTCTGGAGGGCTATTTGTTCCCCGACACCTACCAGTTCTACACCGACTCCAGTGCGGAGACCATCGTCTACAAGATGCTGGTCAACTTTAGGAAGAAGCTTGCGTATATCGGCGACGATTATTGCAGTGAACGGCTTGCAGAGCTGGGCATGACGCTGGACGAGGTCGTCACGCTTGCGTCCATGATCGAAAAAGAGGTCAAGTACGCCATCGACTACGATCAGGTCTCCTCGGTTTTCCACAACCGTCTGCAAGACCCCGCGAACTTCCCGAAGCTTGAGAGCGATGCGACCACCGTGTATGCCATTCTGATGGCGACGGGGGAGCGCCCCGAGACGCTTACCGCCGAGGAGCTTGCCTTTGACGATCCCTACAACACACGTGCATCGAAGGGTCTGCCGCCCGGCGCGATCGGCAATCCCGGATATGAAGCGCTCTACTGCGCGTTCTATCCCGCAAATACCAAGTATTACTATTTCGTTGCGGACAGCAGCGGTTATAACCTGTATGCAAAGAATCTCGCAGGGCATAACTCGAATGTTGCGTCCGTCAGAAAAGAGGCTGCAAATTGATCATCCAACCAAATGAGACCACCGTTGCGTACCGCTGCCCCGAGTGCGGCTGCGGCGTGAAAAGCATCGTCGGTATTTTCGGTCTGTCCGCCCCCATGTTAAAGCTCAAGTGTCCCTGCGGCGGCAGCTCCATGACCATCAAAAAGACCAATGACGACAAGATCCGTCTGAGCGTACCCTGCCTTGTGTGCCGCCGCGACCACGATTATGTCGTCAGCCGTGAATTGTTCTTTAAGAATGAACTTTTCGAGCTGCCTTGCTCGCTCTCGGGCTTCTCGCTCTGCTTCATCGGCAGCGGCGAGGCGGTGTCCGAAGCACTCTGCAAGGCGGACGAGGAGCTTGCCAAGGTGCTCAAAGAAGCGGGTGCCGAAAATCTCGATATCTTCAAGGAACAGGCGGAGCCCGGTGAGGAGATCCCTGCGGCGCAGGTCTATGACATTGTGCGCTTTATCGTCAAGGAGCTCGAAGCGGAGAACGCCATCCGCTGCAACTGCAGCGAGGGCGACTATGACATTGAGCTGTTCGATGACAGCGTCTGCGTCTATTGCAAAAACTGCGGCGCAAGACAGTATATCTCCACCGCCTCCCTTGCCGAAGCGCAAGCGTTCCTCGAGATCGACGAATTGAAATTGAAATAAGATGCAAGCAAAAAAGCGAGTCGTTGCGACTCGCTTTTTTCATGGGGATATGACGAAAATAAATTATGAACAGTAGGGCGATTCGTGAATCGCCCGAAAAGTATCAACGCGATTGGACATGGATCTTGGGCGGAGAAGTTTGCAACATAACCTATTGGCTTCCCCTCGAGGTGGAAGCATAGCGACCTACGGTCGCATTGCGGTAAACCGCTGATGAGGTGTAGCCGCCGCAGCGGCGTTTCCCTTTACTTTATTAAAGTTACATCTCTACGAAAACGGATGCGACCTTCGGCGCATCCTACACCTCATCCGATGCCTACGGCATCACCTTCCCCTCGAGGGGAAGGCTTAAAAGATCGATGCAACCCCGGCAGGGGAATAGCAACTGCGTCGCTATTCCCCTGCGAGGCACCTTGCCGCCGTTGCACATAAAAAGAGGTTCGCGGGTGCGAACCTCAGACTGCTGACAAAAAGGTTCAGAACAAGAGTTCTGGACCTTTTTTAACAGATAAAAATATGGTATAATAGAGGAGAAGAAAGCGAATAGGAGCAAGGCGAGATGTATACGGAAAGAAAAAGCAAGCAAAACAGAATA
>JAFTOT010000041.1 GCA_017463665.1 Clostridia bacterium
CAACCACAACGGCAAGCCGTTTGACGATCCGCGCTGCGATTCGTTCGGCGGGTTTACGATGATCAAGGCAGACAAGCTCGAGTATAAGACGATCACCGACGCGCTCCTCGCGGGCAATTTCTATGCTTCGCAGGGACCTGCGATCGAGGAGCTGTGGATCGAGGACGGCAAACTGCATGTGAAGTCCTCCGCAGCGGAAAAGATCACCATGACCACGGGCACGCGCAAGCTGCGCAGTGCCTTCCGCGAAAAGGGAAAGACCTTGACAAAAGCAACCTTTACGGTAGAGCCCGACGATGTCTATGTGCGCATCACCGTGACCGATAAACACGGCCTGCACGCTGATTCCAACGCATATTTCGTGGATGAACTTTTGGGAGAATAAAGCAAAAAACACTTGGCTATCTCAGTGAAAGCCAAGTGTTTTTTAATGCATGGAGAATGGGAATGAATGTTTAACGGGAAAACGGCGACAAACCAACCTTGTAGGGTGTGACGTCCCCTACTATGTTGTAACAACTAAAACTTTATATGCTCCCTCCGCGCGTCATCCCCGGCGGAGCGGAGCGCAGTCGAAACCCGTAGGGCGAACGGCTATGCCGTTCGGATCTCGCGGATTCGCTTTGTAAAATTTTAGATGTTACAGGGTACTACGCGCCGCATGAGCCGTAGTAAAACGGCGCGTCGAGGACGTCGCGCCCTACAATGTTTTTGCATAACCTTTCACATATAAACATTCCTTTATCGCATATTTGCTTGTTTCGCCGCTTTTTTCAGGATCGCGGCGGTGTCTGCGGGTAGATCGGCGTTGAACGTCACTTCGGTAGGATCTGCGTCAAAAATTCTTGCAAAAACGGTGAGTGCGGCGAGGTAGCTGCCTGCGGCGGAGGGGTGCGACAGGTCGGGATTATAGAGGTCGACGGTATCGCCGTGCTTCGTGTTTACATCGTAAAAGGCGAGCCCCGCATAGGCGACCTTGGCATCGATTGCTTTGCCGATCGTCCGATAGGCTGCGGCGAGCTTTTCGGTCATGGTCTCGTTTGTCCAGCCGTGCTCGGCGAGGATCTTGCTGCCGCTTTTGCGTCCCCATGTCGCGTATAAGATCGGCGACGCGCCGTTTGCGCGGATCTTGCCGGCAAGGCTGCGCACAGCGGCATAGAACTTCTCGGGCTCGGATGCGGGGCGCACGCTTTGCTCCTGCAAAATCACATAGTCATAGCGATTTTCGCGCAGCGCGGCATCGACCTTTGCACCGTATTCATCCGCGATGTCCGCGTGCTTTTCCAGTGTCCAGCCGCCCTTGGTGATCGAGGTGACCTGCACCGTATATCCCGCCGATTCGGCGATTTTTTGAAACAGTGCGGTCGGCATGTCGTTAAAATAGGTGTAGCTGTTGCCGATAAAGAGGATGCTGTATTCTTTTTCTGTAGGAAGCATATGAATTTACCTCATTTTCCAATCAAATCCTTGATAACTTCGCCTGCGATGATCAGTCCTGCGACCGAGGGGACAAAGGAGATGCTGGCGGGGACGGCGCGGCGGTGGTCATCGGAGAGGGGCGCGCCCTGCGGTTTCAGCGGCGTTTCGCGCGAGTAGAGCACTTTTAGCTTTTTGATGCCGCGCTTTTTCAGCTCGGTGCGCATCACGCGCGCGAGCGGGCAGACCGAGGTCTTGTAGATGTCGGTGACCTCGAACGCGGTCGGATCGAGCTTGTTGCCTGTGCCCATGGAGCTGATAATGGGGGTATGCACTTCGTTTGCGCCGCAGATCAGCGCGATCTTGCCCGAAACGGTGTCGATCGCATCCACAATATAGTCGTAGACCGAGAGGTCGAAGTTCCCTGCATTTTCGGGGAGGTAGAACACCTTGTATGTGCGCACCTTGCAACTTGGATTGATATCGGCAATGCGCTCGGCGGCGACGGCTACCTTGTCGCGCCCGATCGTGGAGTGCGTGGCGATGATCTGGCGGTTGAGGTTGCTTTCGGCGACCGTGTCGCTGTCGATCAGGTCGAGTGCGCCGACGCCAGCGCGGGCGAGTGCTTCTACCGCAAAGCTACCCACGCCCCCGATGCCGAACACGGCAACGCGTGCGTTCTTTAGTTTTTCCATTGCTTCGCTGCCGATCAGCAGCTCTGTGCGCGAAAATTGCTCTGACATAGTTGGCTCCTTGGGTGAGTAAAGGTTGAATGGGTAAAATGATTTGCGCGCAACGCGCATGATTTGGCGGCTTTGCCGCCGTGATTTGGAACTGGCGCTCCATGATTTGAATTGCAATTCATTGTTTAGCGGCTTTGCCGCTAAACCTATCATAGCTTATTCTTTACCATATTGTCAAGATATTATGCTTGACAAATACCCCCGGGGGGTATATACTGGATGTAGAAAACGATGCAGGAGGACGCACGATGGAAAAAAACTGCTGCTGCGCTAAGACGAAGAAACGTACCGAGCAGGAATACAAAAGTCTTGTCAATCGGCTGAGCCGCATTGAGGGGCAAATTCGCGGTATCCGCGCCATGGTGGAAAGCGATGCATACTGCACGGACATTCTCATGCAGGTGTCGGCGGTCAGCGCGGCGCTCAATGCCTTCAACCGCGAGCTGCTGACAAATCATATCAAGACCTGCGTGGCGGATGACATCCGCGCGGGCAAAGATGCGACGATCGACGAGCTGACAGACACGCTCAAAAAACTTATGAGGTAGAAAATGGAACAGTATAATGTAACAGGTATGAGCTGCGCGGCGTGCAGCGCCCGTGTGGAAAAGGCAGTCACCGCGCTGGAAAACGTGACCGAGTGCTCGGTCAATCTGCTCACGAACTCCATGACGGTTGCGGGAACGGCAACCGAGGAGCAGATCATTGCTGCCGTGACCGCGGCGGGCTACGGCGCATCGAAAAAGGGTGCAGAAAAACAGAAAAGCGCCGACGAGGATGCACTCAAAGACACCGAAACGCCCAAACTTCTGCGCCGTCTGTGGACTTCGGTCGGCTTTTTGGTTCTGCTCATGTACATTTCGATGGGGCATGTGATGTGGGACTTCCCGCTGCCGCCTTTCTTCGCGGATAACCCCATGGCGATCGGCATGGCGCAGATGCTCCTTACCATCGTGATCATGGTCATCAATCGCAAGTTCTTTATCAACGGCTTGAGGGGGCTTTTGCACGGCGCACCCAACATGGATACGCTGGTTGCGCTCGGCGCGGCGGCGGCGTTCGGCTACAGCACGTGCGTGCTGTTTGGGATGACGAAGCAGTCGCCGATGGAAGCGATGCACGCAATGCACGGGCTCTATTTTGAGTCGGCGGCGATGATTTTGACGCTGATCACGGTGGGAAAAATGCTGGAGGCACGCGCCAAAGGCAAGACGACCGATGCGCTCAAAGGTTTGATGCGCCTTGCGCCGAAGACCGCGACGCTTGTGCGCGACGGCAAGGAAGTCACCGTGCCGATCGGCGAGGTGCAGATCGGGGATATCTTTGCGGTGCGCCCCGGTGAGAGCATCCCCGTGGACGGCGTTGTGACGAGCGGCGGCGGCGCGGTGGATGAATCGGCGCTGACGGGCGAGAGCCTGCCCGTGGATAAGGCGTTCGGCGACCGCGTGTTTGCCGCCACCTCCAACCGCTCGGGCTATATGCAGTGCAGGGCAACGCATGTCGGCGAGGATACCACTTTTTCGGGCATTATCAAGATGGTGAGCGATGCGGCGGCGACAAAAGCGCCGGTTGCAAAGCTCGCCGACAAGGTTTCGGGTGTATTCGTGCCCGTGGTCATGGGCATCGCGGCGGTGACATTTGTCCTGTGGATGCTCGGCGGGCAGACGGTCGGCTATGCGCTGGCACGTGCCATCTCGGTGCTGGTCATCAGCTGCCCCTGCGCGCTCGGACTTGCGACGCCTGTTGCCATCATGGTGGCAAGCGGTGTCGGCGCAAAGCACGGTATTCTGTTTAAAACCGCGACCTCGCTGGAGGAGACGGGAAAGGTCAAGACGGTTGCGCTCGATAAGACGGGCACCATCACGCGCGGTGAGCCGAGCGTGACCGACATGCTGCCCGCCGATGGCATCACGGCAAGCGATCTGCTGGCGATGGCGGCGGCACTGGAAAGCAAGAGCGAGCACCCGCTTGCGCGGGCGATCATGGCAAAAGCCGATGCGGACGGTGTCGCGATCGGCGACACCGAAAACTTCACAGCGGTCGCCGGAAAGGGACTGACCGCGATGCTCAGCGGTGCCGCGCTGACGGGCGGCAGCCTTGCGTATATCGAAACGGTTGCAAAGCTGCCCGGTGACGTGAAAACGACTGCCGAGCGGCTTGCCGCAGAGGGAAAAACGCCTCTCTGCTTCTGCTGTGACGGTGCCTATATCGGCATGATCGCGGTTGCCGACACGGTGAAAGAGGACAGTGCCGCAGCCATCGCAGAGCTGAAAAAGCTCGGCATCAAAACGGTGATGCTGACGGGCGACAACGAGCGCACGGCGCATGCGATCGCTGCAAAAGTCGGCGTGGATGAAGTGATCGCAGGCGTGCTGCCGAGCGAAAAGGCAAACACCGTAAAGAGTCTTGCCGCGCGCGGCAAGGTCGCCATGGTGGGCGACGGCATCAATGATGCCCCCGCGCTGACTGCTGCGGATATCGGCATCGCCATCGGCGCGGGCGCGGATATCGCGGTGGACGCGGCGGATGTGGTGCTGATGCACAGCCGCCTGTCGGATGCGGTCTCGGCGATCCGACTGAGCCGCGCGACGCTGCGCAATATTCGCGAGAATCTCTTCTGGGCGTTCTTCTATAATGTGATCGGCATCCCGCTGGCGGCGGGGCTGTGGATCCCCGTGCTCGGCTGGGAGATGGATCCCATGTTCGGCGCGGCAGCAATGAGCCTGTCGAGCTTCTGCGTGGTGACAAACGCGCTGCGGCTGAATTTCTTTAAAACAAATACAACAAAAACGATTGTAGAAAAGGAGACAACGACTATGGAAAAGACCATGCATATCAAGGGCATGATGTGCCCGCACTGCGAGGCAAATGTAAAGAAGTGCCTGGAGGCGCTGCCCGAGGTAGACGAGGCGATCGTCAGCCACGAAAAGGGAACCGCAGTTTTGAAGCTGAACGCGGATGTCAGCGAGGATACGCTCAAGGCGACGGTTGAAGCACAGGGGTATAAGGTAGTATAAAAGGAGAACGGTATGACAGTATTTGAAAACATGCTTACCCGCCGCAGTGTAAAGGCGTATAAGTCCGACGCGGTGCCGAAAGAGCTGATCGACCGCGTGATCGAGGCGGGACTCTATGCCGCGAGCGGCAGAAACAAGCAGTCTGCCATTGTGATCGCCGTGACCGACAAGGCAATGCGCGACCGCCTTTCTAAAATGAACGCGGCAGTCATGGGCGCAGAGATCGATCCCTTTTACGGCGCACCCGTGGTGCTGGTCGTGCTGGCGGATAAGCAGTTTCCCACCTATGTGTACGACGGCAGTTTGATGCTCGGCAACATGATGCTTGCCGCGCATGAGCTTGGACTCGGCTCCTGTTGGATCCACCGCGCAAAAGAGGAGTTCGAGAGCGAAGAAGGCAAGGAAATCCTGCGCTCGCTCGGCATCGAGGGCGATTATGAGGGCATTGGTCATCTTGTCCTCGGCTACGCCGCAACCGATCCCAACCCCGCTTCCCCACGCCGCGACGGTCGCGTGTACGAGATATAAAAATAAAAATGCACTGCGTCGGCAGTGCATTTTTGCGCGTGGGGTAGAAAAACGAGCGGATACTACCGCCCTACCGATTTACGGGGCGCCGTCGCTTACTTCGCTATAGCATTGCATGTAATGGAACCGGAACAGTTGATTGCATATGCGTGAATGTCGCCGTCCGAATGGATTTTATCGCCGTTGATCTGGCTGCATTGTATGGACTGATGGCAGATCACATCGCCGTTGATCGAACTGTCGGTGATCACGTGCCCGAATACTTCCACTTTGAAATACTGTGTGTGATCGTTGCAGTTACGCGGAAAAGCGATCTCAATCGGCGGATTGTCGACAGAGAAAACGCGGGATACTTTCAGGATTTCTTTACCGCGCATTTGAACGATACGGATCACATCATCATCTTGCATCTGTTCGTATATTTCCGAAGCATCTTCTATATTTTCCGAAAACAGGGTGTCGATTGACACACCGAAGAATTTGGAAATTTGCGGAAGCAGGGAAATGTCAGGGGTATTTGCGCCCGTTTCCCATTTGGAGATGGCTTGATAGGATACGCACAACTGCTCAGCTAACTGTGCTTGCGTAATATTTTTCTGTTGCCGTAGATATTTAATATTATTTCCGACTGTCATTTGCTTTTTCCTCCTTTTACCTCTGTACGTTCATTATAACATGGCGTGGGCAGCCGTTCAATAACGCATTCCTTGTGTTGCTCGCCGATTGGTTGAGTTTTGTGCGGCGAAAGAAACTAAGTTTCGCAAGAATTATCAATCATTTTTGCACAGAATATGGTACAATACATCCGAGGTGAGCGGATGGACTATCGTGTACAGATACAAAAGGCACTGGACTATATTGAGGACAATTTGAAAAACGACATCGACAGTGCGACGCTTGCGCGGGTGGCGGGATATTCCGAATACCACTTTCTGCGTGTGTTTCGGCAAACGGTGCATCTTACACCCGCCGATTACATACGAAAGCGGCGCATCACCGAGATCGTGCGCTGCGTGGTGCGGGAGAAGCGACCGATTTCGGAGATTGCATTTGCATATGGTTTTAATTCTAAGGAGAATTTTGTCCGCGCTTTCAAACGGGAGCATCACATTCTGCCCACCGAGTTTCGGGCGGCGCAGAACAGCTTGAAGCTGTATGACCGCTTGATCCTGGAAGAACCGAAATTTGAGCTTGAAGCCACGCTCGTTACGCTCGACGGTTTTCGGTTGATTACGTACAAAAGCGACGAGAAGTACACGCCGCATTTTTGGAACAAATACAATGCGAACGGTTGGTCGAAGAAGCTTTCGGGCGGCAATACGGTGGAAGACTTCGGTGCCTGCATCTGGAATGCAGAGCAGAAGAAGCTTGACTACTACATCGGCATCCGTGCAGCGGATGCGCACGGTGATCTTTCGGATACCGTGACATTGGATATTGCAAGCGGTTTATACGCCGTGTTCGACACGCCGCCGTCCACAAATTTTGACTTTGTGAATACGGTGCATCGCGCATGGGATTATATTGGGCGTGTGTGGCTGCGGGAGAACGGTTACGAAAGAACCGGCGGTTTTGAGCTGGAGAGCTACACAGAGGAAAGCCGCAAGTTTTCCGAAAAAATCTATATTCCGATCAGAAAGGTTGAGAAAAGATGAAGAAATTGGACGTAACATTCCGAGGCACGACGGACACGACCGGCTATCTGTTTTCGCTGGCGAAATCACTGTCGGCTTCGCTGCGCTGCAGCCAATACAGCGCGTATGCGGATAATATCGTTGCATCCAGCGGATTCGCGTTTCGCATGTGGGTGAACGGCGGTTCACTCTGCCCGAGCGCGACCAGCATTTGGGAGTTTAAGAAGCAAAAGCCGTGGGTGGAAAACGGCGGTCTTGTCTGCGAGTATGTTGAGCGCCTGTGGGGCGCGGATGCGATCGAGGAGGAACGCCGCCTTGCCGCGATCCAAATCATCAAGCGGTCGATCGACAACGATGTTGCCGCCGTTGCATGGGACATCAGCGGTTGTGAATGGGGAATTGTCGCCGGCTATGACGACGAAACCGAGATGCTGTATACGTTGAAGATCAACGGGAAAGAGGACAGCATCCCCTATGCCAAGCTCGGAAAGCTGGACTTGCCGATCTTGTCTGTGCTGACCGTGACGGGTTGTACCGATAAACCTGCGGACGAGATCGTTGCCGATACCAAAAAGCTTGCCGTACAGCATCTTCGCGGCAAAGAGTGGTGCGACAACGCAAAAGGGCTTGCCGCATATGACGCGCTGATCGAATTTGTAGGCAACAAATTGACAGCGGATACCGCGTGGAATCTGGAGTATTCTCTCGGTACCTACGCCGCGCTCAAATGGTATGCGTGGAAGTTCTTCGAGAAACACAAGGAGTTTGCCTTGGCGGATCTGTATAAAACCGTGTATGATGCATGGAAAGGCGCATTTGACCTGAAACGCGCAAAGGATGTGACCGATACCGAGGTGAAACAGCAGATCGCAGATCTGCTCGCCGCCGCAAAAGAAGCCGAAACCAAAGCGGTCGAGGCGATGGAGACAGTGTAAGAGTTTACGCGCGAAGCGCGTAAACAATGCATTGCAATCCTGCGGATCGCAATGCAAATCATGGAGCGTCAGCTCCGAATCATGGCGGCGTTGCCGCCGAATCATGCGCCGCAGGCGCAAATCATTCGCGCGTAAACTTTCTTTTGAAGTCTACGCTCAACAGCAAAACAAAAAGCCGCTTTTGTGAGCGGCTTTTTTGTTTTATCTTATCATTTCTTCCTGCTTGCCGGTGGATTTGTGGGAGCGGATGACGCCTTCTACTTCGGTGAGGCTGCTTGCGGGCAGGTCGCCGACGATGGTGTTCTTGACGGCGGAGAGGGCATTGCCGATCTCGAGCGCGCGGGTGATGTCGCCGTAGCGCACAAGTCCGAACAGAACGCCCGCGATGTACGCGTCGCCGCTGCCGATGCGGTCGATGACTTCGATGCCCATATACGGCGGCTCCTCATAGAAGTTGCCCTCAAAATAGATCTTTGAGCCGAAGTTGTGGCGCATGGGGCTGACGACCTCGCGGCGGGTGGTGGCTACCAGCTTGCAGCCGTATGTATCCGCGTAGCCGCGCATGATCTCCTCAAGAGTACCTGTGCGCTGCAGCATGCGGCGGGAGGTCTCCTCGGAGACAAAGAGCAGATCGACGTAGGGGAAGACGGACTCGACGACCTCTTTCGCCTCCTCCTCACTCCAGAGTGCCGCGCGGTAGTTGACATCGAACGAGATCAGCGCGCCCGCCGCTTTGAAGCGCTTGATGACTTCGATCGCGGTTGCGCGCAGGGATTTGCCGATGGCGAGCGAGATACTGCTGATGTGGAAGATCTTTGCCTTGCCGTAGATGTCCTCGGGGATCTCGCCGAGGGTGAGCGCGGTTGCCGAGGAGAGGGCACGGTCATAAATAACGGCGGATTTACGCGGATAGGCGCCGCTCTCGTAATAGTAGATGCCGAGGCGCTTTTCAGGCGAGTTGTCGTACACGATGTAGTCGTCGCTCACATCGCCGTAGCGGATCTTGTTGCGGATAAAGTGCCCCATCTTGTTTTCGGGCAGCTTTGTGATGATGGCGGAACGTGCGCCGAGCATTGCCGCGCCCGATGCTACATTCAGCTCGGTGCCTGCGGCGCCTTTTTCAAAGGTCTCGCTCTGCGAGATCTTTTCTTTATCGGGGGCGGACAGGCGCAGCATGACTTCGCCGAGGCCGATGATGTCAAATTCGGTGTTTTGCTTGAGGGTCAACATTTTTCAATACTCCTTGTTTTCTTTCAGAAGCGCTCGCATGCAGGCAAAGGCGACATCTTCGCCGTGCTCGGCGAGCAGTGTGAGCAGTTTTTCGGTCAGCTCCGAGGTTTCGGGGTGGATGAAGCGGTTCGCCTTTCCGCGCAGGAAGTAATCGAGCGGATACCGGTCGGTGTACTTGTCCCCCTGATAGATCTTGCTGGCGGCGATACGGTCGCAGACCATCTCGATCACATAGCGCAGCGGCATCTTGACGGGTTCCACACGGCGTGCCTTTGGATTGTAGTCGGTCCAGTACTCAAAGTGATGCTTGTTGCGCCCCTTGTGGTGCAGCCAGGCGGCGGAATAGCCGTGTTCCTCGCGTTCGAGCTCGTTGGGGCTGCGCGTTCCTACATAGTAACGTGCGCCCGCCAGGAATTCGCAGGGCGAATACTTGGAAAGATCGTGCTGCAGTCCTTGCCAAAGGATGCCCGCGCGGGCGCAGTGGCGAATGACCGCGTGGCGGTGCCGCGTGATGGTTTTGAAATGCCCGATGGCTCCTCGTATGCTCATTGTTTTTCTCCGAATTTTCCAAATTCGCAAAGGTCCGCAAAATCGCGCTGGCGCAGTACCTCGTACACGCCGACGGCGACAGAGTTCGACAGGTTGAGACTGCGCAGCCGGTCGCGCATGGGGATGCGCACGGTGTGCTCGAGATTTGCGGCGAGCAGTTCCTCGGGCAGTCCCTTTGTCTCCTTGCCGAACATCAGGTACACGGGGGCGGGGTAGGTGATCTCTGTATATGCCCGCGGTGCTTTGGTGCTGTAATAATAGACCTCGGCATTCGGATTTTTTGCGTAAAAATCCGCGAGGTTATCATAGTAGGTGATGTCCAGCTTGTCCCAGTAGTCGAGTCCCGCGCGTTTCAGCTTGCGGTCGTCGATCGCAAAGCCTAAGGGGCGGATGAGGTGCAGTGCCGCGCCCGTCGCGGCGCAGGTACGCGCAATGTTGCCGGTGTTCTGCGGGATCTCCGGCTCGAGCAGTACGATATTGATGTCTTTCACACGCTAACTCCTGAATTTCTTATTAACAGAATTATTATATAGCGTTTTTTTGCGCTCTGCAAGCGGAAATATGATTTATTTGTGAAATTTCGCATCAAGGGTTCAAAAAAGGTAAATTGTGTGGTACAATAACTTAAATAGAAACTTCATTACCGAAAGGATATTCTACACGCTATGGGACTTATCGCAAAAATTTTCGGCACCTACAGCGACCATCAGATCAAAAAACTGAAAGTGACTGCGGATCAGATCGAGGCACTTTCGTCTAAATATGCCGCTATGTCCGACGAGGAGTTGCGTGCGCAGACTGCGGCGCTCAAAGAAAGACTCAGCAGCGGTGAAACGCTCGACGACATCCTGCCCGACGCATTTGCTGTTGTCCGCGAGGCGGACTGGCGCGTGCTCGGCAAGCGCCCCTTTTATGTACAGCTGCTCGGCGGCATCATTCTGCATCAGGGCAGAATCGCCGAGATGAAGACCGGTGAGGGTAAGACGCTGGTCGCGACCATGCCCGCCTACCTCAACGCGCTGACGGGCAAGGGCGTGCACATCGTCACCGTCAACGACTATCTGGCGCGCCGCGACAGTGAGGAGATGGGGCGCGTGTACGAGTTCCTCGGTCTTACGACGGGACTTGTCGTACACGGACAGATGCCCGGCGAAAAGCACAAGGCGTACAACGCCGACATCACCTACGGTACCAACAATGAGTTCGGCTTTGACTATCTGCGCGACAACATGGTCGTGTACAAGGAGCAGATGGTGCAGCGCGGACACAACTTTGCCATCGTGGACGAGGTGGACTCCATCCTCATCGACGAGGCGCGCACGCCGCTGATCATTTCGGGCGAGGGCGAGAAGTCTACCGAGCTGTATCAGCTCGCCGAGAAGTTTGCGTGGGGACTGCGCAAAAAGGTCATCAAGGAGGCGGACGACAAGCAGGATCTCGAGGAGATCGCCGACGATGCCGATTACGTTGTAGACGAGAAGGCAAAGACGGTCGTGCTCACTGCGAGCGGTATCGCCAAGGCGGAGCAGTATTTCCACCTCGACGACTATTCCGATCCCGCGAACTCCACGATCGCGCATCACATCAACCAAGCGATCCGTGCACACGGCATTATGAAGCGCGACGTAGATTACGTTGTCAAGGACGGCGAGGTCATCATCGTCGATGCGTTCACGGGACGTCTCATGCCCGGCAGACGCTACAACAACGGTCTGCATCAGGCGATCGAAGCGAAAGAGCACGTTACGGTCGAAAAAGAATCCAAGACGCTCGCGTCCATCACTTTTCAGAACTATTTCCGTCTGTATGCCAAGCTCTCGGGTATGACGGGTACGGCGCTCACCGAGGAAAACGAATTTCGCGAGATCTACAGCCTTGACGTAGTCGAGGTGCCGACCAACCGCCCCATGATCCGCAAGGATTTCCCCGATGCGGTCTACAAGACGCGCGCGGGCAAGTATCGCGCCATCGTGCAGAAGATCATCGAGTGCCATGCCAAGGGACAGCCTGTTCTGGTGGGTACCGTTTCGATCGAAAAGAGCGAGGAGCTCTCGCACGAGCTGAAGAAAAACGGCATCGCACATGTTGTGCTGAATGCAAAGCACCATGAGAAAGAAGCCGAGATCGTTGCGCAGGCGGGTAAGCTGGGTGCGGTCACCATCTCCACCAACATGGCGGGACGCGGTACCGATATCATGCTCGGCGGCAACCCCGAGTACCTTGCCAAGAACAAGATGCGCCAGATGGGCATCGCCGAGGAGCTGATCGCGCTGTCCACGGGCAGCTCGGTCACGACCAACGAGGAGGTTCTGGCGGCGCGCAAGACTTTCTCCGAGCTCTATGAAAAATATAAGGAAGAGATCAAGCCCGAGGCGGAGAAAGTCCGCGAGGCAGGCGGTCTCTTTATCCTCGGCACCGAGCGGCATGAGAGCCGCCGTATCGACAATCAGCTCCGCGGTCGTTCGGGCCGTCAGGGCGATCCCGGTCAATCCAAGTTCTATATCTCGCTCGAGGACGATCTCATGCGCCTGTTCGGCGGCGACCGCCTGTTTAACATGGTAGACCGCCTCGGACTGGATGAGGATACGCCGATTGACGCAAAGATCCTGTCCGACAACATTGAGTCGGCGCAGAAGCGTATTGAGGATCAGAACTTCAACCGCCGTAAAAACGTCCTCACCTATGACGACGTGATGAACCAGCAGCGTGAAGTCATCTACAAGCAGCGCCGCGATGTGCTCGACGGCGTGGATATCAGCGAGACGGTTTGCGGCTGGCTGGACAGCGTGACGAACGACATTGTCATGTCCTTCATGGATCACGAGAGCGGCGACTATAACTACGCGGGTCTGCTGACGAGCTTTGTCGGTGCGATCCTGCGTCTCGAGCACTCCGAGGAGGAGATCCGCTCGATGGACGAGACCGCGCTTGCCGCGGCTGCATCCGAGTGCGCAAAGAAGCTCTATGCAAACCGCGAGCAGGTTTGGAAAGAGGCAGGCATCGACATGCGCGAGGTAGAGCGCACGCTGCTGCTCCGCTCGGTGGATGAAAAGTGGATGGATCACATCGACGCGATGGATGAGCTCAAGGGCAGCATCGGACTCAATGCCTATGCACAGCGTAACCCGATCAACGAGTACCGCATTCAGGGCGCCGATATGTTCGATGCGATGGTTGCCGATATCAAGGAGACTACGGTTCTGCGCGTGCTTTCGGCTCTGCCGAGACGCGAAGCGCCCATTGAGCGCAAACAGGTTGCAAAGCCGCTGGTAGAAGGCTTCGCAGGCGGCAAAATGCCGCAGAAGAAGGCTCCCGTGCGCAAGGCAGAGAAGGTCGGACGCAACGATCCCTGCCCCTGCGGCAGCGGCAAAAAGTATAAAAAATGCTGCGGCGCAAACGAAAATGAAGAGTAAGTGAAATGTATTGCTTGCTGCACTGCGGTGCAACAAGCTTCCATACTTATTCACTATTCACTCTTACCGATTACTTCAAATCAGGAGGGAACGTATGAAGAACAAGATGATCCGCTTTGGACTTTTGATCTGCGGCTTGGTCTTTTTCTGCAATCCCAATCTCAACATCATCGATGTTTTGCCCGACTGCATCGGTTGCCTTTTGATCATCATTGCGATCACGAAGCTCGGCGATCTGTGTGCGGACATCGGCGAGGCGAAGCGCGCGTTTATCACGCTGTTCTGGATCACGCTCTCAAAGATCCCCGCGCTGCTCCTGCTGCTGTGGATCACCGGAAGCGATGTCAATGAGGAGACCATGTGGCTGGTATTTTCCTTCTGCTACGCCGTCGGCGAGACCGTATTTGCGTTGCGTGCATTTTCGCTGCTGTTCGACGGTCTTGCCTACCTTGGCACGCGGCAGGAGAGCGGTGAGTTCCTGTACGCCTGGCAGCCGAAACCGCAAAAAGCGGGTGCGGACGGTGCATCCGGCGGTGTACGGTTTAAACGTGTTGAAAATCTGATGCGCTTGACTTCGATCTTTCTGATCGCCAAAGCCGCGCTGTATACGCTGCCCGAGTTTTGCCGTCTTTCCTCGTATGACACGCTCGGATATGTGACCGCCGAGGGACTTGCGATCAGCGGGTTCTATTCGCTGTTTGTAGGTGCGTCTATCTTCTTCGGACTGATTATCGGCATCGTCTGGGTGTGCGCGGTTTGCCGCTATGTTTGCCGTATTGCAAAGCATACGGAGTTCTGGAACAGACTCTATGCACAGTATCAGACGAAAGTGCTTCCGCGCGTGGGTATCTTTGTGATGCGCCGCACATATGCGTTCAACATACTTATTTCGGCGGCGGCGATCTTCTCGGTGGACTTCTATCTGGATGAGGTCAACTGCCTGCCCGACTTTATTTCGGCGATCCTGTTCTTTATCGCGGCGTGCGTGATTGCCAAGGATGTGGGCGGCGCTCTGTGGCTGAAGATCACATCGGCGTTTTACTTTGTCGCATCCATGGCGACCTTCGTTACCATGATCGGCTTTACCAATGAGTATCCCTACAGCGCGGTGCACAAGATCGAGCGTGCGCAAATGCTGTATTCCCGCTATGCGGTCTCCAATGCGATCGCGCAGGTCGCGTTTGTGGCTGCGATGTTTTCGCTGGCTGCTGTCTGCATGCGCATCGTCCGTGCGCATACGGGCATCAACACGGTCACGGGGGTGTCGAACAGCTCGCGCCCGCTGGTGCAGGTATACGGCGGCAGAACCGTTCGTCTGCGTGTCGTTTCGATCGCCGTGGCGGTCATGAGCATGCTGTATTTCTACTTTGTCGTCGATGTCAAAACGATCCAGCTTCGTGCCAATGCGTATACCGACGGCGGATATCTCTATTTCCCCGAATTCGAGATCGTCTGGATGGTCGATTTTGCCATCGCCATGATCTATGCGATCTTCACCTGCAATCTCGTCTCCGATCTCCTCTCCGAGGTCAGATACAAGTATAAGTATGAATAAGTAAAAGCAGGTCGGCGTGAGCCGACCTGCTTTTGCGTGCGGGGTGATCGGTTAGGGTACTAACATCTCCGCCCGAGATCCTTCGCTTCTTTAAATGTTGTACAACGACCTGCCGAAGGCATGGTCGGGAGGCGACAGAACCGCAAGCTATTATTCGTGGTCGGTCAGAGTCGCCTTGATGACCATGGGCGGGGCCAAGCAGAATGCTTATAAAAGCTTCCGTTATCGCTATGCGTAATCCCCGCTTGTCATCCTGAGCGAAGGACGAAGTCCGTATGGGATATGCGCAGCCTAAACGGAGATAAAATATAAAGCCACCGAATGGATAAGACCATTCGGTGGTTTTTGCTATGCAATTACTGCAATTTTGCGAGGGCTTCTTCGAGGCCTTTGCGGACTTCTTTGTATTTTTCGAGCTTTGCGCGTTCGCCTTCGACGACGGCGGCGGGCGCTTTGGCTACGAAGCCTTCATTCGAGAGTTTACCCTCAAGGCGCTTGATCTCGCCTTCATTCTTGGCGAGTTCTCCCTCGAGTCTCTTGCGCTCGGCTGCGAAGTCGATCATGTCGGCGAGCGGGATATACGCGGTCGCGCTGTCGGTGATGATCTGTACGGCGGTGGTGTCTTCATACGCATCTACAAACTCGACCTCGGAGGTGCTTGCGAGTTTACCAAAGAACTCGGTCGCATTCTCGAAGGTTTCGCGGTTCTTGGTGACCAGATACAGCTTTGCCTTGCGCGAGGGGGCAACACCCATCTCGGTGCGGCGTGCACGGATCGCCTTGATCAGCGCGATCACCTTTTCCATCTCGGTTTCCTCATTTGCAAAGCAGAGGGCTTCGTTAAACTTCGGGAAGTCGGAGATCATGATGCTTTCGCAGTCATGCGGCATAGTGGTGTAGATCTCTTCGGTGATGAATGGCATGAAGGGATGCAGCATTTTGAGCGTCTGCGTGAGGACATAGGCGATGACATTCTGCGCCACTACATCGCCTGCCGAAAGTCTGGGCTTGAGCAGCTCGATATACCAGTCGCAGAAAATATCCCATACAAAGTCATAGATGTTGGCAAGTGCCACGCCGACTTCGTAGCGGTCAAGGTTCTGCTCGACCGTCTGCGCAAGGGTATTGAGCTTCGACAGGATCCACTTGTCCTCGGTGCAGAGAACAGAAGCGTCGGGCAGGTTGACAGAATCGATCGTCAAGTTCATCATGACGAAGCGGGCGGCGTTCCACAGCTTGTTTGCAAAGTTGCGCGCTGCCTCGATTTTTTCATCCGAAAAACGCATATCGTTGCCGGGTGCGTTACCGGTTGCAAGCGCAAAACGGAGTGCGTCTGCGCCGTACTGATCGATGACTTCCAGCGGATCAATGCCGTTGCCGAGAGACTTCGACATCTTTCTGCCCTTTGCGTCGCGGACCAGACCGTGGATAAAGACGGTGGAGAAGGGCTCCTTGCCCATATGCTCAAGACCGGAGAAGACCATGCGGGCTACCCAGAAGAAGATGATGTCGTATCCGGTAACGAGTACGCTCGTGGGGTAGTACTTTTCGAGCTCGGGCGTCTTGTCGGGCCAGCCGAGGGTGGAGAAGGGCCAGAGCGCCGAGGAGAACCAGGTGTCGAGGACGTCGCTCTCCTGCGTCATCTTGCCGCCGCACTTGGGGCAGGTGGTAACATCGGTTTTCGAAACGACCATCTCGCCGCAGTCTGCGCAGTAGTATGCGGGAATGCGGTGACCCCACCAGAGCTGACGCGAAATGCACCAGTCATGGACGTTTTCCATCCAATTGGTGTAGATCTTGGTGAATCTTTCGGGCTCGAACTTAACTCTGCCGTCGCGGACAACTTCGAGCGCGGGCTTGGCGAGGGGTTCCATCTTGACGAACCACTGGTTGGAGGTGATCGGCTCGACTGTAGTGCCGCAGCGGTAGCAGGTGCCGACATTGTGCTTGTGGGGAACGACTTTGAGGAGGTAGCCGCCTTCTTCAAGGTCTTTGACGAGCGCCTTACGGCATTCGTAGCGGTCCATACCCTCGTATTTGCCTGCCCACTTGTTCATGGTGGCATCGTCGTTCATGACCTTGATCTGCTCAAGACCGTGGCGCTCGCCGACCTGGAAGTCGTTCGGGTCGTGCGCGGGGGTGATCTTTACGCAGCCGGTACCGAAGCCGATCTCGACATAGTCGTCGGCGATGACCGGGATCTCTCTGCCCGTGCCGGGCAGGATCAGCGTTTTGCCGATGAGGTGCTTTGTTGTTTCATCATTCGGGTTGACCGCAACGGCGGTATCGCCGAACATGGTTTCGGGACGGGTGGTTGCAACTTCTACATAGCCGTCCTCGCCCTTGATCGGGTACTTGATGTGCCAGAAGCTGCCGTCCTGCTCGCTGTATTCGACTTCCGCGTCGGAGAGGGCGGTGATGCAGTGCGGGCACCAGTTGATGATGCGGTTGCCGCGGTAGATGAGCCCCTTTTCGTAGAGGTTGACGAATACTTCCTTAACGGCGCGGGAGCAGCCCTCGTCCATCGTGAAGCGCTCGCGCGTCCAGTCGCAGGAGGTACCGAGCTTTTTGAGCTGGCTGATGATGCGGTTGCCGTACTGATGCTTCCAGTCCCAAACGCGCTCCAGGAACTTTTCGCGTCCGAGGTCGTAGCGGGTAAGTCCCTCTTCCTTGCGGAGATTTTCTTCTACTTTGATCTGGGTTGCGATACCTGCGTGGTCGGTGCCGGGCACCCACAGCGTGCTGTAGCCCTGCATGCGCTTGTAGCGGACAAGGATGTCCTGCAGCGTTTCGTCAAGGGCGTGTCCCATGTGGAGTTGACCGGTAACGTTCGGAGGGGGAATAACGACCGAGAAAGCGGGCTTTCCGTCGTTTACATCGGGCGTGAAATAGCCTTTTTCACACCAATTCTGATAGATCCTATCCTCGAATTCCTTCGGGGCATAGGTCTTGGATAATTCCTTGTTCATAGAAATCTCCTTTGTATATGATAAATATTTTTTATTTTGCAAACAAAAAGCACCCTGACGATTTGTCAGGGTGCTTTACAAACACGGTACCACCTGAGCGTTTCACTCTTGACCCATTTAACGGTGGGCAGTCGGCGGGGTCTACTATGGCAAACTTGTTTGCCTTTTCTTCCCGCGGCTCATGGGCGACTTCATTCTGTCCGCAATACGCGCCTTGCACCATAGCGGCACGCTCTCTGAAAAGCGGGGAAAAAACTACTACTCCCAATCGTTGCATAGAAAAAGTGTAGCACACTTTTTCGGAAATGTCAACATTTTTATTTTATGCCGACATATCCGCTGCCCTCGATAACAGACTGTCCTTCCTCGGAGAGTATCCAGTTGATCAGAGTGGGAATGTTTTCGTTGGTATTGTCTGCACGATATATTGCGTAGAATTCGGAAATAATGGGATAACTTCCGTTTCGGATATTTTCGGCACTTGGGTATACACCGTTCAGCGACAGCATTTTTACAGAATCATTTTCCACGATTCCATCCATGTAATATCGGAATGAGAAGCCAATAGAACCGCCTGTAACTGTCAGCAGAGATTTTGATGCAATCTCTTTGTCCCCCATGAATTTCTCCATAGTGGTTTGGCTTCCGCTGCCGGCAATTCGCGTTATGGGATTGATCAATCGGTTGGCACCGCCGACCTCACTCCAGTTGGTGTATTCCCCTGCGTAGATACTGCGGATCTGTTCTACGGTGAGGCTGTCTACAGGGTTGTTTTCATTGACAAAGAATACGAACGCCTCAAGACCGATGGGGACGTAGACAAGCTCGACACCTTGTTCTTTTGCATATTGCTTTTGCGCATCGGAGGGCGCTGCGCAAAACAGAATATCTGCTGTTCCGTCTACGATCGCTTGGTAACCGCGTACGGTATTGCGATACTGCATTTTGCTGTCCTCGGCAAAGTTTTCGCCGTAAAAATTATCGTCAGAAAAGCTGCCGCCCTCATATGTGACGGAACCGACGGGGTAAACAGTGTCAATGATCGCGGCATATACAGGCAGCAGTGCTGTTGCACCGTCCAGTACGGGCAGATTATCGGTGAGTTTAAGCGATGCGTCGATATGCACAAGATCCGAATCCTTCTCATGCGGCAAATACATCCCCACGTCTATCATTTTTGCTTGGGTGGTATCGCTGAAATTGTTTGCCAAGCGGCGGGTGAGCAGCATGTATATGCTGAAATTCAACAATGCGAAGATAGAGACCGTTAATGCGATCAGCAGGAGTTGCTTATGCAGTTTCTTCATGTTACCACAGCTCCTTGCCGATAAAATAGATAATGGAACTATGCTGATAAGCGTCTGCTGCATATATGATATGGGCAACAGTAAGAGCAAGACAGGTGACGATTACTGTCAGAAATATGATTATAAAAGTACGATTCTTCATATCGTCCTCACATGTATGTCATTCCTTGTGAAAGAGCTTTGTCGAGCATGTTGAGAGCAATGCGCAATACGATCAGAATTGCAGCTGTTGAAAAGCATACTATTGAAACAGTGAGAGTCGTGCGTATTTTGGATTCGCTGAAGCGCTCGGGCACTTTTGCATTCTTGCGGTGCATATATATGTACATCGCAAGGCATGCCGCGGAAATGATAAGGGCAATGATAGAGAGTGCGGGACCAAAGGAATATATGCATGTGGCAATCAGAAGAATTATAAAGAGAAACACAGAAAGTAAATATTCCATCGCAACGTCCTTTTACAATTATTACAGTTTACACATTCAAAATCTTATCCACGACCCATTTTTGGTCGGCGATGCGGTCGGTGTTGGTGTAGTTGCAGTGTTTCATTTCGGGGAAGTCGACGCGTGTGACGTCGTGGTCGGCTGCTTTCATGCGCTCGATCATGGGCAGGCTGTGCAGTGCGGGGTAGAGCAGATCGTCTTTGAGTCCGACGGCAATGCGGTAGGGGATCTTCGGCAGTTTTTCGACCATGTTCAGCGGCGAGTTGTCGTGCACGTAGGTGCGGAAGTCGTCGGTGTCTTCGAGTGCCGATTCAAAATACTTTTGCAGGATGCTGTTGCTGTTTGCAAACAGTTCATACTCCATGTTGACGCAGGGGCAGTTGACGCATGCCGCAACAATGTTGTGCGCGGATTTCAGCGCGAAGTGAAACGTGTTGTAGCCGCCCATACTGCCGCCGTAGATGCCGACGGGGATGTCCTTCGGAAGTCCGTGTATCTCGATCGCGGCGTCGAGGATGGCGTCTACGTAGGCAACGGTGGTCTTGTTCATCCAACACGTCGGGTTGTACTGCGGAAAGAGAAACAGGATTCCGTTTTCGGCGCACATCTCGTAGCTGCAGGTGTCCTGCGCGGGGATTAGGGCGTAGTTGAGCCCGCGAAAATAGAGCAGGATGCCGCGAATGGGCGTTTTCAAAAGGGCGCGGTTGTTGTGCGCGAGCTTGTCAAAATGCTCGGCGATCGCTTTATAGTCCATTTACGATATCTCCAAAAAATAAAATACAAATCAAATCGTAAAAAAGACGGACATGCGCCGGCTTTTTTACACATTGACAGGTCGCGAGCGGTGAGCGAGACGCGAGTGTACGACCTCTGTCAGTAGGAAAAACTTGTTTTTCCTACTGATCAAATCTCCAGCATCTTTTCGCAGAGCCATTTGTGCTCGGCGATGCGGTCAGCGTGCGGCAGGTCGCAGTGCGCAACGTTGGGGTAATCCACGCGCGTGACGTCGTGCCCTGCGGCTTGCATGCGTTCGATCATCAGATCGCTGTGCTGCGAGACGACGAGCGTCATATCTTTGAGTCCGACGGCAAAGCGGTAGGGGATCTTCGGGAGCTTTTCGACCATGTTGACGGGCGAGTTTTCGCGCACGTAGGCGGCAAAATCGTCGGTGTCTTCGAG
>JAFTOT010000033.1 GCA_017463665.1 Clostridia bacterium
ACGTAGTTCGCATCCGTGTCCGTAGAGATGTAACATTCATTCCGTAAAAGGAAACGCCGCTGCGGCGGCTACACCTCATCAGCGGTTTACCGCAATGCGACCGCAGGTCGCTATGCTTCCACCTCAAGGGGAAGCCATGGGATAGCTCTTTCCAAGTCTTCCCCCCCGAGGGGGAAGGCTTATATTCAATTCATCCTTGCTTCTTCAAAAATGCTTATAAATATCCTTATACAAATACAGCGAACCCAGGATCAGCAGCGGGGCGCCGAGCTGTTTGGCGCGGCGGCGGGCGGCTTTGAGGGCGGCGGCGATGGTGGGGTATCCCTTTGCCGCAACGCCGCGCGCGGTGTAGACTGCGGCGAGCGCATCCGCTTCCATAGCGCGGGGATTGTCGGGTTTCAGCGTAAACACCTCACGCGCGACGGGCGCGATGAGATCCGCCATCGGCGCGTATGCCTTGTCCGCCATCACGCCCGTGAGGATGATGACCTTTTCGCCGAACACGTGCTTTGCCGTTTCGATCGCGGCGCGTACGCCCTCCTCGTTGTGCCCACCGTCAAAGACCACGGGCGGCTCACTCGACAGCAGTTCAAAACGGGCGGGCCATTTTGCCGCGGCAATGCCCTCGTAGAGCGCGTCCTCGCTGATCGGCACGCCCACTTTCCGCAGTGCGTCCACCGCTTCGCACACCAGCGCGATGTTGCGCGGCTGATAGCCGCCGATCAGTGCGGTGCGGATGCCGCCGCGCTCCTTGTAGTCCATCTCGATGCCCAGCAGCGTGTCCGCGTGCACGGTGATCGCGTCCGGATCCACCTCGCCAAGGGGCGCGTTTTGCGCCTTTGCCTCGGCTTCGATGACCTGTTTTGCCTCGTCGGCGAGCTTTGCCATGACCACGGGGCAGCCCTTTTTGATGATGCCCGCTTTTTCGGATGCGATCTCGGCGAGCGTGTTGCCGAGGAGCTGCATATGGTCAAAGGCGATGCCCGTGATGACCGAGAGCAGCGGCGACTCGATGATGTTTGTCGAGTCGTATCTGCCGCCGAGGCCCACCTCGAGCACCACGATATCCACCTTTTTGCGGCGGAAGATCTCAAAACCGACCGCCGTGATCAGCTCAAACTCGGTGGGGCGGTCTGCCATCGCGTCGGCGTGCGGCTTTGCCGCCTCGACCGCTTTGGCGAGCAGATAGTTGGAAACGGGTCTACCGTCGATGGCGATGCGCTCGTTGAAGGTGCGCACATAGGGGGAGGTAAATGTGCCCACGCGGTAGCCTGCGGCGCGGAGAATGGAGGTCAGATAGGCGGCGGTGGAGCCTTTGCCGTTGGTGCCTGCGATGTGGATGCAGCGCAAGCCCTTTTCGGGGTGCCCCATGCGCTCACAGAGCTCGCGGATGCGCGAGAGCCCCGGTACACTGCCCCGCCAGGAGACAGAGTGGATGTATTCTAAAGCTTGGGTGTAGTTCATGGCAGTAATTCCTTTTAGAGTTCACACATGATCTTTCGCAGACCTTTGTTTTTGAGGATCAGATACAAGAGGATGCATTCGATCGTACCCGTGATGAGATAGATCGGGATGCGCAGTGCCAGCGTGGGCAGCGGCGTTGCGTAAAAGACGTAGATACCGATGCTCTTGATGATGAGCGATCCGACGGCGTGCGCCGATGCGACCGAGAGCCACAGGCGCGGTTTGCGCGTCACGCCCCGCATGCCGAAAAGTCCTGCCATCGTGCCGATGGATGCCGCGCCGAGCGTGATGATCGGGTTGATCGAGTAGCCGTAGGCAAGGCAGCCGACGAGGTCGCCGACGGCACCGCACATCGCGCCCGCGAGCGGCCCGTACAGGTAGCCGCAGAGCAGCACGCTGAGGTTTTCCAGACTGATGCGTCCCCACGGCTCAAGCTTAAAGCTTAAAAATTTGCCGAGGATCAGGCTGATCGCCGCCAAGAGGGCGATACGGGTGAGCAGTTTTAGTGAGATAGAAAAAGAATGTTTCATGGAAGCCTCCTGAAAAAAATAATCAAGGTTTGCTTCACACAAAAACGGGCGGACATAGATCGTCCGCCCGTTCCTCTTTGTTAATCTGTGGTACTTGCGAAAAATCCTTAGTACGAGGTTAACAGCGGGATGCGGGCGGCGCACCGCGGCAAAAAGCCTTCGTCTGCTTTGCAACTCCCCGTCAAAGCAGCACTTCACGCGCGTCGCTCTACTCTGTGTAAAGTTATTTTGGGTTTATAGCTACGCTCTAACCAAGCCTTCCCCTTGAGGGGAAGCCAAAAGGATAGAGCTTTCCAAGCCTTCCCCTTGAGGGGAAGGTGCCGATGTAATCGGCGGATGAGGTGTAGGATGCGACGAAGTTCGCATCCGTTTCCGTAGAGATGTAACATTTATTCCGCAAGGGGAAACGCCGCTGCGGCGGCTACACCTCATCAGCGGTTTACCGCAATGCGACCGCAGGTCGCTATGCTTCCACCTCGAGGGGAAGCCAAAATATAGAGCTTTCCAAGCCTTCCTCGAGGGGAAGGCTTGCGGTTCTAACGGTTTTCTTCTGCTATTTCTTCCGCTTCTTTTTTGAAGGCGGCGGCGGAGGCGTCGCTGGGCATGCGGAAGTCGCCGCGCGGGGACAGCGATACGGTGCCGACTTTGGGACCGTCGGGCAGGCAGGATCGCTTGAACTGCTGGGCGAAGAAGCGGCGCACGAACATCGAAAGCCATTTTGCGATCGTCTGTGCGTCATATTCGCCGTCAAACGCATAGCACGCAAGGCGGAAGATCTTGCGCGGGCGCGCTCCGAAGCGCACAAAGTGGTAGAGGAAGAAGTCGTGCAGCTCGTAGGGGCCGACAATGTCTTCGGTCACCTGCGCGATCTCGCCGTCTTTCGGCGGCAGCAGCTCGGGGCTGACAGGGGTATTGTAAATGTCGTACAGCGCCGCCGCGAGCTCCGTTTTGCCCGCCGCTTCGTACGTTTCCGCCGAGCGGCAGACGATGTGGCGCACCAGCGTTTTCGGCACCGAGGCATTCACGCCGTACATCGACATGTGGTCGCCGTTGTAGGTGGCAAAGCCGAGGGCAAGCTCCGAGAGATCGCCCGTGCCGACCACCATGCCGCCCTCTTTGTTGGCGATATCCATGAGGATCTGCGTGCGCTCGCGCGCCTGGCTGTTCTCATAGGTGACATCGTGCTTTTCGGGATCCTGCCCGATGTCCGAAAAGTGCTGATCCACCGCCGCTTTGATGTCGATCTCCTCGAAAGTCGTGCCGAGGGTACGGCAGAGGATCTCGGCGTTTGTGCGGGTGCGCTTGGTCGTGCCGAAGCAGGGCATCGTGACCGCGTGGATGTCGGTCATGGGGCGACCGAGCAGCTCGCATGCGCGCACGGCAACGAGCAGGGCAAGGCAGGAGTCCAGACCGCCCGAGATGCCGATGACCAGCGCCTTGGCATACGCCGCTTCGATGCGGCGGGCGAGTCCATGCGCCTGAATGTCGAGGATCAGATCGCAGCGGCAGTCCTTTTCATCCTTGCGCGCGGGGACAAAGGGATGTTTGTCCACAAAGCGGGTGAGCACGGTCTCCTCTGTCTCGCTCGCACACTCGATGTAAGCGTAGCCATCCGCGTGGAACTGCCCGAAGGAGTTTTGCTTTTGGCGCTCGCCGGCGAGCTTTTCGCAGTCGATCTCGGTGCAGAGAAAATTGTCGGGGGCAAACGGACGGCTCTCGGCAAGCACCGCGCCGTCCTCGGCGATCATGTTGTTGCCCGAAAAGACGAGGTCGGTGGACGATTCGCCCGCGGCAGCCGTCGCGTATACATAGCCGCAGACGCATCTTGCCGACTGCGAGGTAACCAGCAGGCGGCGATATTCGCTCTTGCCGATCACGGCGCTCGATGCCGAGAGGTTCGCCACCACGGTCGCGCCCGCCGCAGCGTGCGCCGCCGAGGGCGGCACTGTCACCCACAAGTCCTCGCAAATTTCCACCGCGAGTTTAAAGAGCGGGATGCCGGAGAGGGTGAAGATCTGTTTGGTTCCGAAGAGCACATCGAATCCGCAGAGCGTGATCGCGTAGTTCTCGCTCGGCGCGGGGGCAAAATGGCGCCCCTCGTAAAATTCGTTGTAATCGGGGATGTTGGTTTTCGGCACTACGCCGAGCAGTTCGCCGCGATAGACGATCGCCGCGCAGTTGTAGAGGCGGTTGCCGAACGCAAGCGGCAGACCGAGCACCGCCATCACGCCGCAGTCGGCAGTGGCGGCGAGGACATCCCCAAGTGCCGTCACGCACGCGCTTTGCAGCGCGGTCTGAAAAAACAGGTCGGCGCAGGTGTAGCCGCTGAGAAACAGCTCGGGCAGTACCAGCAGCTTTGCGCCCTCGCGCTCGGCTCTCTGCATCGCCCCGATCGCTGTCTGCGCATTGGCAGCGGGATCGCCCACCGCCACGCGCGGGCTGTACGCCGCAACCTTGATAAATCCGTCTTTCATAGAGTTCCTTTCCGAAGATAGATCGTTTTCTAAGCCTTCCCCCTCGGGGGAAGGTGTCGAACGCGACTCTGACAAAGTATAAATAGGGACTATAGGTTCAGTCGCGTCCTGCCTCGCCTGCGGCGATGCAATTTGCTCCCGCCGCGTTTGACGGATGAGGTGTAGGATGCGACGAAGTTCGCATCCGTGTCCGTAGAGATGTAACATCATTCCGTAAGGGGAAACGCCGCTGCGGCGGCTACACCTCATCAGCGGTTTACCGCAATGCGACCGCAGGTCGCTATGCTTCCGCCTCAGGGGAAGCCATGGGATAGCGCTTTCTCAGCCTTCCGGGGAAGCCACTTCTTCACTTCTTCTCAAATCGCACATCTTTGCCGCAGAAGAGGAGCGGTTTGTACACGCCGAGCAGGCGGCTGAACAGTCTGCCGGTGTACCGCTCGGAGAGCTGCGCCGCCGTGAGATTGGTGCTGATCACGGTGGGGAGCCCCTTGCAGATGCGCGTGTCGATAACATTGTAGAGGCAGGATTCGGTAAAGCTGCCGCCGAGCTCGGTGCCGAGATCGTCCATGATCAAGAGCTCCGCCGCAAAATAGCGGTCGGTGTCATCCTGCTCCCCACGGAATTTAGCTTTCTCAAATTCCGCGATCATATTCAAAACCGAGGTGTAAAGCACGTCAAATCCGCGGTCGATCACCACTTTCGCAAGGGCGCTGGAAAGATGCGTTTTGCCGAGTCCCGTGCCGCCCATCAGCAAGAGTGAATCGCTGTTTCGCGAGAAGCTTTCGGCATACGACTTGATCCTCGTGAAGTTCTGCCGCATGCGCTCGCGATCCTCGCCGTGGAAGTAGTCGAGCGAATAGTTGTCAAAAGTCTGCTTGCCGATCAGCGCACCGAGCCCCGAGGTCTCGTAGCCGCGCAGAACCAACGCCCGCTTGAAGCATTCGCACATCTTGGTCTCGACAAAGCCGAGATCGCGGCACTTTTCGCAGTCGTAGTGCACGTCGGTGTAGTCGGCGGGGTAGCCGTGCGCCTCGAGCAGTGCCACGCGCGCCGCGCGCAGCTCCTCGGTCTCGCGTTTGATCTTTGCAATGCGGTCGGCAAGCCCCTCTTTGCCCGCAAATGCCGCGCCGAAGATGCGGGCGGCTGTGGCACTGAGGGCGCCGTCGATCTCGCGAAGACCGTCGATCTTGTCTGCAAGGGCGGTGCGCCGCGCCTCGGCGCGCTCGGCAGCGGCGAGATGCTTTTGCTCAAATGCTTCGCGCAGCTCATAATAATTTTTGCTGTTGAAACTCATTTTTTCTCCTCGCTGTAAGAACGTTCCAGCGCTTTTTGAAAGGCGTCGTTCACATCAAAGCTCTGCGTGGCGATGTCGCTTTTCTTGGTGTTGTCAGCTCGCTTCGCAGGGGCTTTTTTCGTTTTCTCCTGCACGTCGCGGGCGGTCTTGATGCCCTCCTCGTGCCAGGATCGCAGGATCGTGTTGGCGTAGTTTACCGAGGCTTTGCCGATCTGCTTTACGGTTTTTTCGTAGGCAAGGCGGATCACCTCGTCGTCAAAGCCGTAGGTGTCAAACCAGTCGGTGAGGTGTTTTTCTTCGTCTGCGGTCAGATCCCGTCCGCCGATGCCGAACATCTGTCGGATCCTGCCCGCCCGCCCCTCAAAGCGTTCGAGCCAGCGCAGCCGCTCCTCCAGCACATCGGCAGAGGTGATGCCCTTTTCCACATATTTGTAGGCGACGGTCTCCATATAGCGCAGCGGCTTTTCCTTTCGGCAGACAAAGCAGCCGATCATCGCCAAAATGTACTCGCCCGAGAGTTTCAGCTCGGAGTACAGCCGCGCGATGATCTCGATCTCGCCCGTGTTGAAGATCCATCCCGCCGTCTGCTGCGCCATGTCGAGCAGCGCGGTAAATTCGCTGTCGGTCTCGGCGATCTTGCAGAGCTCATCGGTATTCAGCCGCGTTGCACGCTTTTCGCGCAACGGCTTTTTCTCGGCGGGCTTCTTTGCACCGCCGCCTTTGGCGCTGTCCGCTTTGAGCACGCCTGCGCCCCGCCAGAACTTGACCGAGGAGCGCACCTCGCCCTCGGAAAGCTGCAGCGCTTCTGCCGCCGTCCCGATGTCAAACGCAGTGTTCTCCGCCTCGCACGCCGCGATATGCAGCAGCACGCGCAGGTCGGCGGCGTCGGCATCGCTCAGCAGGGCAAGGCAGCTTTTCGGCAGTGCGAGCGACGGTTCCTCTTTTTGAAAATGCAGTTTCATTCGATATCCTCGGTCGTATCGGCATTGCGCACGCGGTAGGTCAGCTGCATCAGCGAGTCGCCGATGTGCACGTTCTGCACGGTGATGCCCAGCCCCTGGAGATCCAGCTCCACATTGGTGAAGTTCCAGATGCCGCGAATGCCGAGCGAAGCGAGCCGTTCCGCCGTTTCCTTTGCGTACATGCGGGGCAGGGTGAGCACCGCGATGTCGATGTTGTTTTCCCTGATATATGTATCCAGCTCGGCGATGTCGTAGATGTGCAGCGAGCCGTATTCCCCGCCGACAAGACTCGGGGAATTGTCAAACAGCGCGGTGAGCGTCACGCCGCGCTTTTGGAACATCGGACTGCCCACCAGGGCAAGACCGAGATGTCCCGCGCCGATGATGACCGCGCGGTAGTGCTCCTCCACGCCGAGGATCTCGCTGATCTTGGTGTAGAGGTACTTGACGTTGTAGCCGTATCCCTGCTGTCCGAACCCGCCGAAGCAGTTGAGATCCTGACGGATCTGGGACGCGGTCACGTGCATCATCTTCGAGAGCTCGCCCGAGCTGATGCGCATTCTGCCCGCCTCGAGCAGTTCCCGCAGATAGCGGAAATATCGGGGCAAACGCTTGATGACGGCAGAGGAAATGCGGTAGCTCGCCGCCTTTTCTCTGCTCTTTTCTAAATCTTCCATTTTAAGACCATCCTTTCGCAGTCGATCCGCAAATGTTTTTTGTCAGCGGCAAAGCCGCTGACAATGAATTGCAATCCTTCGGATTGCATGATTTGAGCACTGCGCGCTCATGATTTGCCTGTGGCATGATTTGCCCTGCGGGGCATAAAATTGCAATTCAAATCATGGAGTGCACAGCACTCCAAATCATGGCGGCATCGCCGCCAAATCATGCGCCGCAGGCGCAAATCATCTATGATAATCCCCCCGCGCCCGCAGGCATATCGAAAATCCCGCAAGGGATTTATATCGCTGTTTCCGCGCAGGCGCGGAAACACATCACTCGGACGGGGAAAAGACGATATGCGGCAGAGCCGCGCGATATGTTTGCTGTGCAAACTCGATATATTTGCCTACGGCAAATGCGATATGATATAAATCCCTCTTGTCCCGCAGGACATATCGAGTGCCGTAGGCACATATCGAGTCCGCAGGACATATCGAAAATCCCGTCAGGGATTTATATCGCTGTTTCCGCGCCAAGCGCGGAAACACATCACACCGCCGAGGCATTCAGGTCGGTGCCGTCTTTTTGACCTGCCATATACTCATAATACCCTTGCGCGGCGATCATGGCGGCGTTGTCGCCGCAGAGGGAGAGCGGCGGCAGGCAGAGACGCACGCCGCGCTTGTCGCAGACGCTTTGTGCCGCCGCGCGCAGGTGCGAGTTCGCACTTACGCCGCCTGCCAGCACGACGGTCTTGATGCCCGTCTGTTTCAGCGCCGCTTTCAGCTTCGCGGCAAAGCCGTCCGCGATCACGCCCGTGAACGACGCCGCAAGGTCGGCGCGGCTGACCGTCTCGCCCTTTTGCTCGGCGTTGTGGATCACGTTGAGCGCTGCGGTCTTCAGCCCCGAAAAGGAGAAGTCCAGCGTGTCGCCCGCCAGCGCGGGGGACGGCAGCTTGTATGCCTTTTTGTCACCCTCGTATGCCAGCTTGTCCAGCGCCGCGCCGCCCGGGTAGGGCAGACCGATCACGCGCCCGATCTTGTCAAACGCTTCTCCTGCGGCATCGTCGCGCGTCGCGCCGATCTCTTCAAAGTCGGTGTAGCTGCGCACGATGTAAAAGGACGTATGTCCGCCCGAGAGCACCACGCCGAGAAACGGCGGCTCGAGATCGGGGTATTCGAGATAAGCCGCCGCGATGTGTCCGCGCACGTGATCCACGCCGCAGAGCGGAATGTTGTTTGCAAAGGCGAGCGACTTGCCGAAGTTGACACCCACCAGCAGTGCGCCGATGAGTCCCGGATGGGATGTGACCGCGCAGAGCCCGATGTCACGGAGCGTCAGCCCCGCCGTGTCGAGCGCTTCTTTGGTGATGCGCGTGACCGCTTCGATATGTGCTCTGCCCGCGATCTCGGGGACAACGCCGCCGTACAGGCGGTGAATGTCGATCTGCGAGGCGATGATGTTGGCACAGATGCGCCGCTTTCCCTCGTCCATCTCCACGATCGCCGCGCTGGTCTCGTCGCAGGAGCTTTCCAAACCAAGTATATACATAAACTTCCTCAAATTTCTTTCTTATAGAGGACAGCGTCCTCTTTCGGATTCTGATAATAGCCGCGCCGTACGCCGACCTCGACAAAATCCATCGACGTATAGAGCGCACGGGCGGGGGCATTGCTCACGCGCACTTCCAAAAAGATCGCATCGCTGTCGCCCGCAAGCGCTTCGGCAAGTGCCCCGAGCAGGGCGCGTCCCGCGCCCGAGCGCCGCGCCGTGGGCGCGACCGCCACCGTCAGAATGTCGCTCTCGCGGCAGACCGTGTAGGCGCAGATGTAGCCGATCGGCTCGCCGTCACGCTCGGCGACAAGCAGGATGTGATCCGCTTTGCCGAGCATTTCAGCAAATGCCGCCTCCGACTCGGGCAGCGAGAAAGATTCCTTTTCGAGCGCCGCGATCCACGCGATGTCGCCGCGCTCAGCTCTCCGTATCTGCAGCATCGTCAAACAAATAGGGGAACTGCACCGCCAGCGCCGCGCGGATGTCGGCAAGGCAGGCTTTGTAGGTCGCCACGTCCCCGCCGTAGGGGTCGGAGATGTCGCCGAGCACGCGGATCTTGCCCGTGTATTCGGGGAACGCCATCATCAGCGCCTCGGCATGCGAGGGCGAGATGGCAAACACGCCGTCACACGCGTCAAAATCTTCTTTTTGAAACTGCACCGCGCGGTGGCGTGTGTAGTCGTTGCGCCCCTCGGGCAAAATGCCCTCGGATTCGAGCGCTCGGACGGCGTTTTCACTGATGGGCATGCCGCCGATCGCCGCGATGCCGCGGCTGAACGCGAAGATGCCGTGTGCCGCGCCGTAGTGGTTCAGCAGGGCGGCTGCCATCGGCGAGCGGCAGGTATTGCCCGTGCAGACAAAGCAGTATACACGGATCTCCTTGGTACGCTCGTCCTTCAGTTCAAAAGTGATCTCTTCCGTTTGCATGGATGTTTCCTCAGTTTCGCAGGTATTCCTGCACGAATTTTGCGAATTCTTCTTTGGTGTCGGGGTGCTCGAGCGCCTTGACGAAATTCGCCTTGGCGAAGCCGAGCTTGGAGCCGATGTCGTAGCGGTCGCCCTCGAAGATCTTCGCGGTCACGCCGTGTGTGCGCGCATATGCCGCCATTGCGTCGGTGAGCTGGATCTCCCCGCCTGCACCCGGCGTGGTGCTCTCCAAAATGGGGAAGATCTCCGGCGTGAGCAGCACTCTGCCGAGGATGGCAAGGCTCGAGAATTCCTTGCCCGGTGCGGGCTTCTCGATCATGTCATCGACGAAAAACTCGTCCGCGCTGCCCTCGATCGGCGCAGCCTTCATCGAGCAGTATTTCGGCAGCAGCTCTTTGGCGACCTCTTTGACACCGACGGCGGCTCTGCCGTACTTTTCGTAGGTGTCGATCAGTTGGCGCACGACGGGCTTTTCGGAAAAGATGATATCGTCGCCGTAGAGAATGGCGAACGGCTCGTCTCCGACGAAGTCCTTGGCACGCAGCACCGCGTGTCCGAGTCCCATCGGCTGCTTCTGCCGCAGAAAATAGATATTGGCAAGATCGCACGCGGCATGTAAGGCGGCAAGGTCGTCGGTTCTGCCTTTCGCGGTGAGCACCGCGTCGTATTCGGGCGAATAATCAAAAAATTCTTCCATGGCATCCTTGTCTCTGCCCGTGATGATGAGGATGTCGGTGATGCCGCTGTCGGCTGCTTCCTTGACCAGATAATAGATCGCGGGGTAGTCCATGATCGGCAGCATCTCTTTCGGCACTGCCCGTGAGATCGGCAGCATGCGGGTTCCGAGTCCCGCGGCGGGGATGATCGCTTTACGCACTTTTTGTGTTGTGCCCATAAGAACCTCCATTTGGGTATAAAAACCCAGTCTACTTTAATTAACATATATATTATAGTACGTATATGCCGAAAAAGCAACGATTTTTTGATGGTATGTGCAAGGAGATGCAAAGAATGTGCGGCGATTCGGCTTACATCTCCCGCGAGATCCCACTCGCTGTGCTCGTGCTTTCGGGCAAACCCGAAAGTTCGATGTTGCTCCCCCTGCATAGTGCATCAAGCACGCCATAGGCGTGCTTGGTACGCGACAGAATCAAAAGTCTTTTTCGATCTAAGGTCGGGGTCGCGTTGCTCAGGATGACGCGCGGGGGTTACGCACAAATTGTAGGGACAGGCGTCCCCGACTGTCCGCTTCCGCCGCCGCGTGATGATGTTACGGCAGAATATGGTATTCCGTAGGGGGAGGCGTTTCGCCTCCCGTTTGTACAACATCGCACCAGAGCCTGCGGGAGGGGGAACCCCTCCCCTACGGTGGGACAGGCGCCCATAACGCGCATCGTTATGGATACGCACAAACCGTAGGGGCAGGCGTCCCCGACTGTCCGCTTCCGCCGCCGTGCGATGTTGTTACGGCAGAATATGGTATTCCGTAGGGGGAGGCGTTTCGCCTCCCGTTTGTACAACATCGCACCAGAGCCTGCGGGAGGGGGAACTGTATAGTGTAGTAACATAGTTTACAGAAAGTGAAGCAACATGGTTTACAAAAAAAGATGTATAATAAAGGCATAAAAGCGTCGAAAGGAGACGACTATGCCTTGGAAAGAACAACGGTTGGAAACCATGAGAGAAGAATTTGTAAAACGAGTGTTACAACACGAAAAAGCAAGAGTGCATTGTGTAAAGAATATGGTATTAGTCGTCCGACCGGCGACAAATGGATCGAACGATATTTGGCGAATGAATCCTTGAGTGACCAAAGCCGCGCACCTAAGTTCACGCCGCACAAAACAAAACCTGA
>JAFTOT010000038.1 GCA_017463665.1 Clostridia bacterium
CGGCGGTGAAATTGCCCTTCGGGCAGTGAAATCCGCCTCGACGGCGGGTGGGTGGATTTCATTTCACATTTTGCGTCAGCAAAATATTTCACCAAAGGCGTAGCCTTTGATTTCACCGCGAGCGAAGCGAACGATTTCACTGCTCCTTGCGTGCTTCCACAGCGGCTATGAAATCTTCTCAAAGCGACTTTTGCGCTTTCAGAAAATCCATTATGCCGGTGAGTACGGCATCAAAATTTGCATCCAACCAATTCTTTTTTGATGTTTTCAGTTTGGCGATATAGGAGCGGTTGGCAAAAGTGTTTTCCACTCTTTTGATAATATCATCTATGTTGTTTTCACGCATACCGCCATCGTCATATATAAAAGTTTTGAAGCAGGATCTTAATTTAACCGAGTCCACAATATCGCTTAGATAATACATATCAAAAATATCTTTATAGCGAGTGGAAAGTGCTCCGAACTTCAATATCGAACGCAGCTTTTCCGTAAACATTTGCTCTTTTGAATTGATGAGAAGGCTCGCACCGTCGTCATCCGCGCCGACATCAAAACAAAATTCTTCTTGCGCAATGTCGAAATGTTTATGTACACCAAAGGTCGATCTTGCTCTTCAAGATATATCCTTCGGCATCGGCAATTTCAACATAAATACGTTTGCCGTGATAATCTTGTTGATTTAACGCTTCGATTTTCCCGATTCGCTTGATCGAAACTTCTCGAGCCGTATTGAGCTCCGCAATAAAACGCTCGATTGCATCATCTTGCAACGAATACTTGATGAAATCCAAGTCCATATCTTGCGTTGCGCGGCGAGCGTTGTTTGTAATACTGCGCATTACAACGCCGCCTTTCACCGTCACATTGCGATTATACTTGCTTTGCGAGATAAGCAAAAGTATCAAATCCTGGCAAACTTTCGATTCTGCGTTCGTTTCGTCATAGCCGGACCGTTTTGCTTTTTCTATCATATCAAAAATTCTGACCATCAAAACACCTCCAGCTGAATTGTTTCAAAAATATAATTTTGCTTTGGAAATACAGAAATATATTCCTGCAGCTTTTCAATATCCAAAGAATCGATCCTTTTTCGATAGCTTTCAATGATTTCTTTGTAATAATCGAAAGGGAGTGTGTTTTTATTTCTCACCAATTCTATGAGCATTCTTTCTTGGTCATAAATACGAATTTGCGTATTTCCTTGTTCCAAAGCTGACACGCCGATATCAAAAATTTCATTACGGTGAAAAAACTGTTTCACATGTTTATCTGTAATGATGCGGGCGTTCTTCTTTGTAGCCAAGCAAAATCGCGAAGGGATAACATCGGTGAGTCCGTGGTAATAAAATGCACTATCCATTGTAAAAATTGCGTGCGGATATTTGTATGAAACAAATTCCAGTTCGGATACTCTTTCTTTGTCGGAATAAATACCGGGTTCAAGCTTGTATAATTGCTTGGACTCGATCATCTTATTGATCTGATACAGATTTCCGTACTTGTTCAAGCACTCATTGAACGAAAGCAGCATTATATTTCCCCTTTCATTTTTGTAAACGCAGGCTAAAAAGCGGTAGCGTCCTGCGTTTACAAAAATTATAACATCAATCGTAAGCAGTGTCAAGCAAATATAGTATTTCCTGAAAGCATCGCCTAAAAACAAACAAACAGCATGGCAAATGCCATGCTGTTTTGGGTTATGCATATTACTTAAAATCCTCAAGACTGAATTTCCATTCCTCGCGTTTTCTGAAGGGGGTCTTGAACTGCTTGGTCAGGACGCCTTTTTCTTCGAGATGCATGTAGCATGCGGTGTCACATGCTCTGCCGCAGATGGAGCACTGGTAAGCGTGCTGTGCCGGGGGATAGAAATAGATCTTATCGAGGATCTTTCTTGCCGTCTGGGGAGTTACCTTTGCCTCGCCCGCGATGATGTCGAGTCTGTTGTCAAAGTCTGCAAATGCTTCGGGCGGCATGAAGGGGTTCTTCGTGCCGTTTGCGCCGTTGTAGTATACTGCGCACTGCCATGCGTCCACATTGCCGTTTTCGTCGATCGCTTTGCCGGGGCAGCCCTTGATGCAGGCGCCGCACTTATCGCAGAGGTGGGGCGTAACGACATCGCTTTCCTCGATCTCTGCATCGGTGAGGATAAAGCAGTATCTGACCATCGGACCGAACGCATCGGTCAAGAGGGCATTATGCAAGCCCTTTTCGCCGAGTCCGCACTGGATAGCGGTGTCCAAAAAGTCGATCTGCGTTTCGGCAGTCTTGTTTCTGTATACGGCATCGTATGCAACCTCGGGATTGGTGCTGTTTTCCTCTGCCATGATCTGCTGATGACGGCGCTGCGGAAGCGCGGTAAAGCCCTCTTCCTCGAGCATCATAGCCACGCGAAGCTGTGCCATCGGCATAATGGTCTCTTCCATGTTTTCAACTGCCATGGTGGTGTACTGATAGTATGTACTGCCTTCTTCGATACCTCTGTAGATACCGCGGAGAACACGGAATGCCAGACCGATGACCGTCTTGGTCTCGGGCATGATCTTAAAGATCGGATTGTCTGCTTTAAAGCGGCTGCTGGGTGCAAAACCTACAATATCCGCACCGTTTGCCTTTGCAAGCTCTATAATTTTGTTTTTCATAATTACAGTTCTCCCTTCAGGTGCTTGTAACATGCAATATCGCACTTTCTGCCGCACAGACAGGGCGAGTATCCCCACTGCGTGTTGGGAAGGAAATTCATCTCCTTGTAAATCTTACGTGCCGATTCTGCATCAAATCTCTTTTCGCCGTTCAGAATGGCTTCTCTTTCGGGATTGCCCGCAAGGAAGTCATCGGTGATAAACGGATTGGACTTGTGCGCGCCCTTGTAATATACGCTGCACTGCCATGTATCCAAGCCGTTTTCGCTGACTGCATTGCCGGGACATGCCTCGATACATGCGCCGCACTTGTCGCAGACGGTCTCGGTCAGAGCCTCGTCGCACTCCAGCGGTGCATCGGTGATGATGAAGCAGTAGCGCATAAAGGGACCGTACTTCTTGTTGATAACCTTGCCGTTCAGACCCATTTCGCCCAGACCGCATGCCTTGGCAGCCTTGCCGAAGTCGATGATGACATCGGGCGCAGGCTTGCCTTCGGCTACAGGGTCGGAAATCAGCTCATAGGTGTCGAGCACCTCGGGGTTGGTCGTCTTGTCGCCTTTGATACGCAGGTTCGGGATCGACTTCTGCAGGCAGGCATCATAGCCTTCGTCTTCAATGACATGACCGATCTTGAGCAGAAGGATCTCTGCCATTTCCTCGTCGAAATATTTTACACCCATCGTGGTGTATGTATAATACTGCGATCCGATATCCATGGATTTGTACAGTCCCTTGGGGATCGCAAAACCGAAGCCGATGATACATTTGGCATTCGGCAAGATCATTTTCGGATCACGCTGCAGGTTGTCTTCCTCGTATACATGTCCGATACCGCAGATCGTCGCGCCAAGTTCTTTTGCCTTTTGCTTTATAAGTTCAGCTGTCAGCATTCAAAAATCATCCTTTCTGTATGTACTGTTATCTGTCGAGTCTCCATGCCTTCTTGGTGCGCAACGGCTCCTTGAAGCGGCCTTCCATACAGCCGCCCTTCGCTTCGAGCATGGAAACGCAGGCGCGGATACATCCGCCGCATTTTGCCATGTTGTAGCCGACCCAGCTGGGGAAGTACTTCTGCAGTGCCGTGTAGACCTTCATGATCTCCTTCTCGTTTGCAACGTCGGTTATGCCCTCCATGAGGTCGAGCGCGCCGTTTTCGTTGGCATCCCAAACTTCCTTGGGAACGAAGGGGTTGTAATATCTGCCGGCATGGGTGTAGAATGCATAGCAGCGCCACATGTCGATGTCGCCCCACTCGAGGATCTTGCCGTCGAGATCAACGGTAACGGTCTTGCCGGAGTTGATCGCGGGGATACATCCGCCGGGACATTGCCGTACGCAGGCGCCGCACTTTCTGCAAAGCGGCTCGCCGCTGTACATCTCGTCATACTCGTCCACTTCTGCATCGGTGAAGATGAACGCAACGCGCTGCAACGGGCCGAACTCGGGCGTCAGCAGCATCTTGCTCCAGCCGATCTCGCCGAGACCGCAGGCAACAGCCGCGATGCGGAACTGGAACTGCAGGTCGGGAGCGACGTTGTCTTCTCTGGTCGGTCTTGTGAACTGAACGCTTCTGTGGTGCGCGGTCGAAGTCTTCGCGTTTTCGTTGACCTCGATCTGCTCCTCGGGCGACAGGGTGTTGCCGGGGGTGCCGTCCATGTCGGACACAACGCCTCTTGCACCCGTGTTACGGTATACGAATGCCTCGTAACCCTCGTCCTCAATGACCTTACCTACCTGGTAAAGCACTGCGGGCGCGAAGATCTCGTTGATTCCGCCGTACGCCATGGAAGGATACTGATAGAACTGTGTGCCCTCCTCAATACCTCTCTGCACGCCTCTCGGAATTCTGAAAACGAATCCGATGCAGCTCTTTGCTTCCGGAAACAGGAACTGCGGATTCATTTCGTCAGGTGCGCCTTTGAACCTGGACATCGGTGCGATACCGCACTTGTCCGCTCCGGCCGCTAACGCTACCTCTTTAATAAGTTTGCTGCTAATCATTGTTTGCCCTCCTCTGTGTTTATATCAGCATTTGTATAGATATCAGTATTTATTTTCTTCAGCTGCAGCGGCTCCCCGTTTTCGATCACATAGGGATAGATGCTGTGCGCGGGTTCGAGCAGCCGAAGCATATCGCCGCTGTATTTGCCGCGGATATAGCTTTCCAGTACCATGGACGGCGTCTTGTGCACTCTGGTCGCCAGCTTTGCCGCGACAAAATAGGGCTCGTATTTGCCCATATCCTCGGGGCGCACAAAATTTGTATTTTCTATGAGCTTTGCATAGTTATCGGGATTTTTCAGATATTCATGGCATATGCCCGCGAAGTTGTAGGCATTGTCCATCTTGGAGATCTCGCTTTCGTGCGCCACAAGATTGTCATGGAAATTGTGCGCCGAGCAGAAATTGAGGCATCCGCTGTTTGCCAGCATGAAGAGCTTTTTGCCGTTTGCATCGCACCAGCCCTTGAGCTCGGCGATCTTGTCAAAATCGCGGTTGTACTCACGGCGCATGTAATAGCTGTCGAAATACGGCGCGATATACTCCATGCCCTGCACAGTGCCGATCTCCATATTGACAGATGCGCGTACCTCTATGTCTTCAAAATTGTTTTTGAAAAACTTTGCGATCAGCGGAGAGGTGGTCGTTACGGATTGCAGACCGAACGAGTTCTTTATATAGTCTACTGTATTGCCGATCTTTTCAAAAAATGCCCTCGATTGGCTGTCGCTGCCGTAGCAGTTTGCGTTGAAGAGGATGTTCAGCGGTATCCCCGCGTCGCGGAGCTGCCCGAGTGCCAGGACCTGCCACTGCTGCATCTCCCATGCGGTATATTGCGCACTGCGGATCTGGTTGTTTCGACCGTTTGCAAAGTCGCCCCAGGAAAAATACACCTCGTAAATATCATTTTTGTTTTTTATTATACTCTGTAAAAAATCATCGTTGCGGTTTTGCAGACCGACCATGAATTTCAAAACGAACACCTTCCCCAAAATCTGTAATTGTATATGGTATGTTCATTGTAACACAAATCATTTGCACAATAAACTCAAAAAACAAACATCATTTGCATGACTTCGCCCGTTTTTCTAACCAATTTTGAAAAAAACGGGCTTTGGAACATGTTACAAAAACAGAACCCGATATTGGAGAATTGTTTGTGCATTTTTTAAAAAACGGTGTAAAAAATGATATATCAGAAATGATTTTATTCAAAGATTTTTCGGCGAAAAAACCACGAAAACGCAATTTTTCCCACCGATCGCCATGTCTCGAAGTCGTGAATAAACTGTATAAAATTGTAAGGATATGAAATATGTATAACCGTAAATCAAAAGCACCGAGCTCAAAAATGAACTCGGTGCTTCTCGTATTGCAGGATCATTCACCGCGGTAACGCAAGACATCTTCGCTGATCATTGCGGACGGCGGGATGTGCAGATTCGCATAGATTCCGGCGGAGATCTTTAAAACAAGGTAGCTGGACAGGCGCCGTGTTCGATCCCGCGAATGCCCAAGGCGTTCACGCCGCACAGCTTTGCCATATCATCTTTGGAAAGCTGCAGATGCTCACGCAAGCGTTTGACATTCCCGCAAAAATTCATCTCTTCCGTCGAATATTGCTCCATGGTGTCCTCCTTGAATCCATCGTTTTTCTCTATTATACGACAACGGTTATAAAAATGCAACTGTTTTATAACTATAATTTCCATAGTATTTTTGAGGTTATATATTTAATCATAATTAGAGGTTAAAATAATATCAAAAACCGATTCGGAGAGTGAACACATGTTTAAGGTTGATAAAGAGTTAAAAAGTGCAAATGTTTCCAGAACGATCCGCTTTACCGATAAAATGTTTGATGATCTGACCCGAGTTGCCAGAAAAAACGGTGTTTCTTTTAACAACCTTGTTTTGCAGTGTTGCAAATACGCACTGGATAACATGGAAAAAGAGGACTGAATTACCAAAACCTTTCGTTTTTCGGAATTTGCAAGGTTTTTTGCGAGAAACGAAAGGTTAGTGCGGGAACAAACATCTCCCCGCGAGATCCTTCGACTCCGCTTCGCTCCGCTCAGGATGACAAGCGGGGGTTGTTGCAAAGTGCTGAAAGCGCCCTCGCCCGCGTCATTCTGAGCGGAGCGAAGCGGAGTCGAACTTTTGCGCAGCAAATAGCGCCATAGCGTCCATAGGACGCATTGCGGAATCTCGGGCGAAGCACTTTGCTTCATAACGCCTAAACAATCACTTACGAGATCAACTTTTTTACAGCCCTTTTTATTCTTTTACGGTAGAAAAACGATCTCGCGGGTGCGGGCGCCCGGCGGAGAGCGGGGTATGTGTTTATGACAATGAGGCGGATTTCGTCAGTTTTTTCGAAAATATTTTGTTAGTACTTTACAATTCGGATTTTTTATTATATAATAGAACAGAATATCTCTCGCCGATGGCGGGAGCAGAAAAAGCGGGGGAGCCATGCCGAGATTTTTTGTGCCGAGTGAAGGCTTTGACGAAAAAACTGTCAGCATCACGGGCGACGATGCGTGGCATATCGCGCGTTCGCTGCGTATGGCGGTCGGGGAGAGCATCACCGTCTGCGATCCGCAGGGATACGAGCACGGCTGTACCCTGCAAAGGATCACCGATGATCTCGTGGTCGCCTGCGTGGAGACAAGCGAGCGATCCGCGAGCGAGATGCCCTTTGACGTTGTGCTGTATCAGGCGCTGCCCAAGGGCGATAAGATGGATCTGATTGTACAAAAGGCGGTCGAGGAAGGGGCAAGCAGGATCGTTCCGTTCGTATCGGAGCGCTGTGTTTCCCGTCCGGACGGTGCTGCGCTGCAGAAGAAATGCGCGCGCTGGCAGCGGATCGCTCTGGAGGCGGCAAAGCAGTGCGGCAGGGGGCGTGTGCCCACGATCGGCGCACCGCTTTCCTATGCGCAGATGCTTGCCGAGGCGGCAAAGGCTTCGGTCGGGTGTTTCTGCTACGAGGGGGACGGCACTGTGTCGCTGCGCACGCTGCTCGGCGAGAAGCACGCGCCGCACATACCGTCGGGAGATCTGACAAGCCTATCTCTGGTGATCGGCAGCGAGGGCGGCTTTTCCGAGAGGGAAGCTGCGGCGGCGAGTGACGCGGGACTGACGCTGTGCGGTCTCGGTCGGCGAATCCTGCGCTGCGAGAGCGCGTCCGGCTTTGCGCTGGCGTGCATTTCCTATGAATTTGAATTGTAATTTGGAGTGAATAACCGTGGAAAACAAGGTACAGAAAAAAGAAGAACTCATGCGTGAGAAGGAAAGACTTTCCAACATTGTCACGAGCAAAATGATGGTCGTGTTCTTCGCACTGATCATTGCGATCGTCTTTTTGTGTAAGATGAGCAGCGGATCGGGCATCGAGCTGAAATTTTATGCGGCGCTGCCGTATATTCAGATCGCGGCGGCGGTTCTGCTTGCCGGCGCACTGGTTTGGCACATCGTCTGCACCAAGCGCGGCGTGGATGCGAAAGAGCATGTCTTTTCCTCTCCGCTCCTGCTCGGTCTGAGCGCGTCACTGCTGTTTGCGGCGCTTCTGTACGGTAATTTCGGCGGCGCGTTCCGCACCATTCTTGCGCTGCTGTCCTTCGGTCTTTTGTTCTTCGTATATCAGATCTACGCGGTGGACTTCTTCCTCTGCAGCGTAGCAGTCATCACCGGCTGCCTTTCGGCATCGGTCATCAACAGCGCAGGCTTTCACGGTATGAACGTACCGGTCAACTGCATCGCGGTCGTGCTCACCTTGATCGCGTCCGTCGGATGTGCGTTTGCGGTATACCGTCTGGATAAGAACGGCAAGTTCGAGCTCTTCGGCAAGCGCCTCAAAAAGCCGGCGCACATGGTTCCCGCGGCTGTCTATGCGGGCTGCGCGGCAGCGGCTCTCGCCGTGTTCGCGACACTCCTTTTTGGGCATCTTCTGTATTGCATCGCCGCAGTTTGCGTCGTATATTTCATAATTGCTATAATTTATACAGTAAAACTTATGTAATTTTGTCGAAAATATCGAAATAGCTATTGAAATTTTACAAATTATCAAGTAAAATATAGGTATAATCTTACAAATTGACCGCAAGAGAGGATGTGCAAGATGTCTAACAGACTGTTTCAAGGCGTAATCCACCAAATGCGCGATGCTACCGATCGCGTAATCGGCGTGATCGACGACGGAGGCGTCGTCGTCGCGTGCAGCGAGCTTGGCAAGATCGGCGAAACGCGTATCGGCGTTCGTGAGGAGCTTTCCTACACGGGTGACGCGGTGGTGATCGATGGCTACACATACCGTTCGATCGGGCAGGGAACAAAGCTGGAGAATGTCGTTTTCGTAGAGGGAGACGATCAGAACGCGGCGAGCACCGCAGCGATTCTGGCGGTCTCGCTGGCGAATATCAAGAATCTCTACGATGAGAAATACGATAAATGTTCGTTTATCAAAAACATCATTTTGGACAACATCCTGCCCAGTGATATTTATATTAAAGGTAAGGAACTTCGCTTCAACGCGGAGGAAAGCCGCGTTGTGTTCCTGATCAAGTTCTACGGCAAGTCGGATATGCTGCCCTATGAGATGGTGCAGAACATGTACCCCGACAAGAACCGTGACTACGTCATCAGCGTCGGCGAGAATGACATCGTGCTGGTCAAGGAGGTCAAGGCAAACGTAGATACCAAGGAGATCGAGAAGATGGCAAACGGTATCGCGCAGACGCTTTCCTCCGAGTTTTATACCAAGGTTGCCATCGGTATCAGTACCGTGGTCGATAACATCAAGGATCTTGCGCGTGCATACAAAGAGGCGCAGGTCGCGATCGAGGTCGGCAAGGTGTTTGACACCGAGAAGAACATCATCAGCTATGAGAACCTCGGCATCGGCCGTCTGATCTATCAGCTGCCGACCACCCTTTGCGAGATGTTCTTGCAGGAGGTATTCAAGAAGGGCTCGATCGAGTCGCTCGACCGCGAGACGCTCATGACCGTGCAGTGCTTCTTTGAAAACAACCTCAATGTTTCCGAGACCTCGCGAAAACTGTTTGTACATAGAAATACGCTGGTTTACCGTCTGGAGAAGATCCGCAAGATCACCGGTCTCGATCTGCGTGAGTTTGAACATGCGATCACCTTTAAGGTCGCGCTCATGGTCAAGAAGTATCTGACATCAAAGCCTGTTAAGTTCTAAGAATCGGATTGTGGGAGCGTGCTTTTGCGTGCTCCTGCATTTCTTGCGTATAGGGGCATTTTAAAAACTGCCCGCAATCACCGGATTTTTGAGAAAAGAGAGAAACGATGATCGAATTTAAAAATGTCACCAAGCGCTATCCCGAGGGGAAAATCGCGCTTGACAACTTAAATTTAAAAATAAACGACGGCGAGTTTGTTTTCATCATGGGTGACAGCGGCGCAGGTAAGACCACCATGACAAAGCTCCTGCTGCGCGAGGAGCGCGTCACAAGCGGCGAGCTGTGGGTAGGCGATGTCAATCTCGCCAAGATGCGTGCCTCCCGCATTCCGAAATACCGCCGCCGCATCGGCGTTGTGTTCCAGGACTTCCGCCTGTTCAAGCAGAAGACCGTGTTTGAAAACGTCGCTTTTGCACTCCGCGTGGTCGGCGGCGCAAGTGCCGCCGAGGTCAAAACGCGCGTGATGACTATGCTGAAGGTCGTCGGCCTTGAGGACAAGGCGAACAATTTCCCCGCGCAGCTTTCGGGCGGTGAGCAGCAGCGCGTGGCACTCGCGCGTGCCATCATCAACAATCCGCATACCATCATTGCGGACGAGCCGACGGGTAACCTCGATCCCAAGCTCTCCATGGAGATCATGGGATTGCTCGTGCAGATGAAGGAGTACGGCAAGACCGTCGTCGTGGTCACGCACGAGGCGGAGCTCGCCAAGATGTTCCACCAGCGGATCGTCCGCCTCAAGGACGGACGTCTCGTCGGGGACGATATTTACGGAGGTGACATGCAGTGAGACGTTTGAGCGACGCGTTTGCCCAGGCGTTCAAGGGCATGTTCCGCAACGGACTTATCACGTTCGTCAGCATTTTCGTGCTGATCAGCTGTCTCTTGTTCGTGGGCAGCTTTGCGCTGATCGCGCTGAACATCGGGTATAACCTCGAAGATGTCAGCGATCTCAACGAGATCGAAGTCTTTCTCGAATTTGACGCGGATGACGAGACGGTTGCCCGCGTGGAGCGCGAGATCCTGCGTCTGGACAACGTGGCGAGTGCGATCTACGTTTCCAAGGAGGACGGTCTTAGCGATATGACGGGCGAGTTTGCCGATTACGGCTACTTGTTTGAGGACATCTCGGACGAGGAAAACCCGCTGTCCGACAAGTTCCGCGTTCTGTACATAGACAACGATAAGGTGACCACGCTCGACTACGAGCTGAAACAGATCGAGGGCGTGCGCAAGGTCAACAGCCGTCTGGATATTGCGGCGACGGTCGATTCGCTGCAAAACGGCATTTCGGTCATCTTTGTCTGGTTCACCGTGCTTTGCACCGTGGTCTGCATGTTCGTGATCATCAACACGATCAAGATCTCGGTGTATTCGAGACGCGATGAGATCACGATCATGCGCTACATCGGCGCCAGCCGCACCTATATTGCGGCGCCCTTTGTGCTCGAGGGTGCGATGATCGGCGTTGTGGGTGCCGGGGCTGCCTACTTCCTCGAGAAGCTGATCTATTCGCTGCTCACAGGCTTCGTCACCGAGCAGATGAACATTGTCAAGCTGTATACCTACGCAGAGATGACACCGACCGTGCTGACCGTATTCTTTGCCATTTCGCTCTTTACCGGCATCGTCGGCAGCTTGATCTCGCTCGGCAAGTATGTCGAAGCGTAGCATATGCATGCGGAAGTATATTTGTTTATAAAATTACAGCAAAATTCGCGGTCTTTTTACACACAATGAAAAAATGAGGTGTTAAAATGAAAAAGACATGGAAAATAATCCTGTGTGCAGCGCTTTGCGTGTTGACACTCGTCGGTGTCGCCATGCCGATCGTTTTTGCTGCCAAGACATCCGCAAATGAATTTGCGGACAATACAGAGGTGCAGGCGTTCCAGGCGGCGATCGCAGAGCTGGAAAAAGAACAGGCTGCACTGAAAAAGCAGTTGCAGCAAGTGCAGAATGCGCGGTATACCGCGCAGCAGCAGGCAAACGATCTGAAAAATCTGATGCTCGCGACCGAGAAGAAGATCGAGACCACGCAGAGCCTCCTCGATGCACTCACCGCGCAGATCACCGAGAAGGAACAGGAGATCGCCCAAAAGGAGCAGGAGATTGAGGCGAAGGCGACCGAGGTCGCAGCTACCCGCGGGAAGTTCCTGCAGCTTATCCGCGCGCAGTATGAGAATGAGTCGGTCGGCATCCTTACGGTCATTCTCGGCTCCGACGGTATCAACGACATGCTTTCGCGCGTAGAATATATGGCGAGCATCCTCGACTACAACTCCAAGCTGCTCAGTAAATACAAGACCGAAAAGCAGGAGCTCGAGGACATGAAGAGCGTGCTGGAGTCCTCGCGAAGCGATCTGCAGGCGGACTATGACGCACAGGTTGCGTACATGGATACGCTGGAGAAGGAAGAAGCGGAGCTCGAGCTGCAGAAGGGACAGCAGGATCAGTATGTGGCTACCCTGCGCATGAGCGAGGCGGAGATCCAGGCGGACTACGATGCCAAGAAGAAGGCAGAGGAAGAAGAAAATGCGCGTCTGGAAAAACTGCTGAAAGAACTCGCCGAAGCCAACAAGACCGAGTATGTCGGCGGCAAGTTCATCTGGCCCGTAGACATCAGCATCAAACGCATCAGCAGTGACTACGGCTGGCGTACGTATTACTATAAAGGAAGAAAAGTTACCGATTTCCACATGGGCATCGATATTCCCGCGGCGATCGGCACCGATATTTACGCCGTGCAGAGCGGTGAGGTCATTTTGGCGACCTCGCACTACAGCTACGGCAACTATATGATCGTGGATCACGGCGGCGGAATTACGACGCTGTACGCGCATTGCTCCAAGCTCCTCAAAAAGGTCGGCGACAAGGTGGCGCAGGGCGATCACATCGCCGAGATGGGTTCGACCGGACAGTCTACCGGATCGCATCTGCATATCGAGGTACGCGTAGACGGTAAGCACCAAGACCCGATCGCAAACGGCTGGCTCGTACAGCCGCAGTAACCCCTTTTAGAAAGGACAGCAAAAACTAATTATGAATAAGAAAATTTCGGTATGGCTTGCACTCTTTTTGATGATCTTTGTGTGCGCCATCACCTTTCAGCTGACCGTCGTGTTCGGCGGTGCATTTGCCCGTGACACGGACAGCATCGGCGAGGTGCCGAGCGAGTATACCACCACCGAGGCGACGATCACCGAGCCCGTGGAGGAGACTCCTGCGGAGCCCACGCTTGAAGAAGAGATCGTACAGCGCGCGAGCGAGAAGATCGCACAGCTTGCGAAGCTGTATGCGAATTATTATGTCGGCGAGCTCAATGTGGACGATCTGGTCGAGGGCGTTGCCGAAGGCTTTGTCGCCTATGCGGGCGATAAATACGGCGCATACCACCCCGAGGAAGAGTACGAAGAACTGCAGGTCTCCTATTCCGGCGAATTTGCGGGCATTGGCATCAGCGTCATCTACAATTCCGACTACGGCGCGATCGAGATCCTCACCGTTATGCCCGACAGCCCTGCGCTCGATGTGGGACTGCAGCCGGATGATCTGATCGTCAGTGTAGAAGGCGAGAGCGTTGCCGCGCTCGGCTACAATACCGCCATCAACCGTATCCGCGGCGAGATCGGCACCGATGTCACCGTCACGATTGCCCGCGGCGAAAATTACGAGAACATCTTTGATGTGACGCTCACCCGCCGCAAGGTGGAGGAGCAGTCGGTCACCTATGGCGAGATCAAGGTGCAGGGACTTCTGACGCCCGTGGCGTATATCCGTCTGATGGACTTCAACGACAAGACGGCAGAGCAGTTTGCTGAGGCGCTCGGTGAGGGCAAGACAAACCGCGTGCGCGGCTATATCATCGACCTGCGCAACAACGGCGGCGGCGAGCTCTCCTCGATTCTGGAGATCCTCGATATTCTCCTGCCTAAGGGACCGATCGTGCGCATCCAGTACAAGGACGGCACCGAGAAGGTCTACGAGTCGGATGCGAATAGCTTTAACGAACCGATCGTGGTGCTCACCAACGGCAATACCGCGTCTGCGGCAGAGCTGTTCGTTTCGGCACTGCGCGATTATAACAAGGCGGTCGTCGTCGGCGAGACCACCTACGGCAAGGGCACCGTGCAGTCGATCATCAAACTGAGCGACGGCGATGCGCTCCGCATTTCCACCTCGATGTACGCGCCCCCTTATTCGGATAACTACGAGGGCATCGGCATCACGCCCGATGTCGAGGTCGCACTCGCGGACGAATTCAAAAATCTCAATCTCTTTAAACTTGATTATGAAAACGACACGCAGCTTCAGGCAGCGGTCAAACTCTTCCAATAAATCTATCGAAGAAGGAACGGTACAGAAAAATGGCAGCAAAGCAGATGCACTATACCAAAGAAGGATATCAGGCGCTCGTTGACGAGCTCGAATATCTGAAAACCACACGCCGCGCCGAGGTCAAAGAGGCGCTGGCGGTCGCTCGTTCTTACGGTGACCTTTCGGAGAACAGTGAGTACGATGAAGCAAGAAATGAGCAGGCAAAAGTCGAGTCTCGTATCAGCGAGCTTGAATCCCTCATCATCCACGCGATCGTTGTAGACGAGTCCGAGATCGACCACTCCAAGGTCAGTGTCGGTTCGATCGTCAAGGTCAAGAACGCAGACGGTAAGGAGACCGAATATACGCTCGTCGGTACCAACGAGGTTGATTTCTGGACGGGGAAGATCTCCGATCAGTCCCCTGTGGGTGCTGCACTCATCGGCGCTCGCGAGGGCGACACCGTCAAGGTCGCTTCCCCGAACGGCGAGTATCCGCTCGTGATCCTTTCGGTCACCAGAGCAAAACTGAACGGTTAAAGGATAACATCATGGCTGAAAAGAATGTACAAAACAACGAAGTAAATAACACCAGTGAGATCGCGGTCCGCCGCGAGAAGCTCGCCACGCTGATCGAAGAAGGCAGAAATCCTTTTCTGATCACCTCGTTCCCGCAGGATGCCTACAGTGAGGACATCAAGGCTTCCTATGTTGAGGGAGAGGAGAAGAATGTCAAGATCGCCGGCAGAATCATGGCGAAGCGCGTCATGGGTAAGGCAAGCTTTATGCATCTCATGGATCAGAAGGGACGCATCCAGTGCTATGTCACCCGTGATGATCTCGGCGAGGAGCAGTATGCGTATTTTAAGAAGTACGACATCGGCGATATCGTCGGTATCAGCGGCTATGTGTTCACCACCAAGACCGGTGAGATCTCCGTGCATGCCAAGGAGATGACTCTGCTTGCAAAGTCGCTCCTGCCCCTGCCCGAGAAGTTCCACGGCTTTAAGGATACCGACCTGCGCTACCGTCAGAGATATGTTGACCTCATCGTCAATCCCGAGGTCAAGCGCAATTTCGAGATCCGTTCCAAGTTTATCAAGCATCTGCGCAACTATCTGGATGACATGGGTTACATCGAAGTGGAGACCCCTGTTCTGAACACGATCGCGGGCGGTGCTTCCGCGCGTCCGTTTGTAACGCATCACAATACCCTGGATATTGATATGTACATGCGCATCGCTACCGAGCTTCCGCTCAAGCGTTTGATCGTCGGCGGCATGGATCGCGTCTATGAGATCGGTCGTATCTTCCGCAACGAGGGTATGGATCCCAAGCACAACCCCGAGTTTACCTCGGTCGAGCTCTATCAGGCGTATGCCGATTTCCACGATATGATGGATATCGCTGAGGGTGTCTATACCACCTTTGCAAAAGAGGTCATGGGCACCTACGAGCTGGAGTGGATGGGCGAGAAGATCGATCTTACCCCCGGCTGGCCGCGCATGACCATGGTAGAAGCCGTTAAGAAGTACGTCGGCATCGACTTCGGTGCCATTACCGATGACGCAGAGGCGGTTGCCGCTGCCAAGGCAAAGGGCGTGGAACTGGCGGATGCCGCAGAAAAGACCTGGGGCAACGCTCTGTATGCCTGCTTCGATCAGAAGGTCGAAGAGCATCTGGTGCAGCCGACCTTCATCACGATGTACCCCGTAGAGGTCTCCCCGCTCACCAAGAAGTCTCCCGAAGATCCTCGCCTTACCGAGCGCTTTGAGTTCTTCATCTGCCGCAGCGAGATGGGCAATGCCTACTCCGAGCTCAACGACCCGAACGATCAGCGCGAGCGCTTCGAGAAGCAGGTGGAGCAGCGTGAACGCGGCGACGACGAGACCGAAATGCTCGATGAGGATTTCCTCACCGCACTGCAGTACGGCATGCCCCCCACGGGCGGCATGGGCATGGGCATCGACCGCGCCGTCATGCTCTTCACCGGCGCCGACACCATCCGCGAAGTCATCCTCTTCCCCACAATGAAACCCCTGGACTAAGTCCATC
>JAFTOT010000055.1 GCA_017463665.1 Clostridia bacterium
AGCAAAGGTTCGTTACCGCCAAAAAGAGCAATCGGCAACGGTAATACCCATCGGCAATAATATGGTAAAGATTGTTTTCGACGAACCACAACGTGCCGTTACGCCCGGACAGGCAGCGGTGCTTTATAGCGGTGATATTGTTCTCGGCGGCGGAACTATTTCAAAATATTATGCTTGAATTACCTACCGACTTGTGGTATAATTAGAATACATTTTTATATTGTTGAGAAAAGGGCAGATCATGAAACTAACGGAATTTTTGAATCAAAAGAAGCTGGCGCTCTCTTTTGAGGTATTTCCCCCGAAAACCGATACAGCATTTGAAAGCGTGAAGCACGCCACAGAAGAAATTGCTAAATTGCGCCCCTCATTTATGAGTGTGACCTACGGCGCGGGTGGTGGAACGAGTCAATATACCTTGGATATCGCAAGGAATATCAAGGAGCAATACGGTGTGCCGACCTTGGCGCATCTGACCTGCGTTTCTTCCACGAAAGAGACCGTTCACGCTCGCATTGCCGATATCAAGGCGGCAGGCATTCAAAACGTGATGGCGCTCCGAGGGGATATCCCCGCAGGGCTTGAAAATGCAGACCGCAGCCATTGGGATTACAAGCACGCCATCGAGCTGATCCGAGAATTAAAGGACTCGGGTGCGAATTTTTGTATCGGCGGTGCATGCTATCCCGAGGTACATCCCGAAAGCGTAAACCAAAGTGAAGATATTCTACATCTGAAGGAAAAGGTCGATGCGGGCTGCGATTTTTTGACTACGCAGATGTTTTTTGACAACAATCTTCTCTATAATTTCCTTTATAAGATTCGCGAGGCGGGGATCACCGTGCCGATCATTCCCGGTGTTATGCCGATCACCAACGGAAATCAAGTAGAAAGGGCGATCAAGCTGTCGGGCTCCTTTATGCCGCAACGCTTCAAGTCGCTCGTTGACAAGTTTGGAACCTCTCCTGCCGCGATGAAGCAGGCAGGCATCGCCTACGCCACCGATCAGATCATCGATCTGTTTGCTAACGGAATCACAAACGTGCATGTTTACTCGATGAACAAGCCCGACGTGGCGGCGGCTATTGGGCGAAATCTATCGGATATTTTGGGGCAAGAATGGTGAATACGGTTTTTGTGCGCGCGTATCGCGCCCCCGATTTTAACAAAAAAGAGATCTTGCGTTATGCAGGAGTAAGAGGCGATGCCGCAGAGCTTTACGCTTTGCTGCAAGAGTGTCTGGATGAGGTGGAGAGCAAGCTCGTATACCATATTTGTTATCGCGAATTTGCTGTAACGCATTATGATTCGTACCTTGACCTCGGCTTCATCAAAACCGAGTCTGTGGGGCTGAAAAAGAATCTTTATGGCTGTGAGAGTATTATACTGTTTGCGGCAACCGTCGGTATGGAAATAGACAGACTGATCGCACGGTATGCCACCGTTTCTCCCACAAAATCCCTTTTGTTTCAAGCCATTGGCGCAGAACGGATCGAGAGCCTTTGTGATGCGTTTTGCCGTGAGATCGCCGAAGAAAAAGCCAAAATCGGCTTCCAAACGCGCCCTCGGTTCAGTGCGGGATACGGAGACCTTCCGCTTGAAACCCAAAAGGAGATCTTTGCCGTGTTGGATTGCCCTCGAAAAATAGGTCTCACACTCAACCAAAGTCTTTTAATGTCCCCGTCCAAATCGGTCACGGCGATCATAGGAGTAGGAAAATAATATGAGAATTACAGATTACTTGAAGAACAATATTATATATCTGGACGGTGGCATGGGAACGCTGTTGCAGGAGCAGGGACTACGTCCGGGTGAGCTGCCCGAGCGGTGGAACCTGACGCATCCCGAGGTCGTTCAGAGTATTCACCGCGACTACTACGACGCAGGCAGTCACGTGGTGAATACCAATACCTTCGGTGCAAATAGCCTGAAGTTTCCTGCCGAGGAGCTGGAAGACATCGTAAAGGCTGCCATAGCCAATGCGAGAGCTGCTCTTGCCGAAAGCCATGGTAAGCAGCCCAAGTGGGTGGCTCTTGATATCGGTCCTACGGGACGGATGCTCAAGCCCTACGGAGATCTTGATTTTGAGGATGCCGTATCGGTCTTTGCCGAAACAATAAAGCTGGGTGTCAAATACGGTGCGGATCTTGTTATGATCGAGACGATGAACGACAGCTACGAAACAAAAGCGGCGTTGCTTGCCGCCAAGGAAAACAGCGATCTACCCGTGTTCGTTGCGAACGCCTATGGAGAGGACGGCAAGCTGATGACGGGTGCTAACCCCGCCGCGATGGTGGCAATGCTTGAGGGGTTGGGCGCTGATGCGATCGGTGTTAATTGCTCACTCGGTCCGAAAGCACTTGTCGGCGTGGTAGAGGAATATTTGAGATATGCGTCTGTTCCCGTGCTTCTCAAGCCAAATGCAGGGCTTCCCAAGTCTGTGAACGGCAAGACGGTATACGACGTTTTACCGAATGCGTTTGCCGAGGACGTTGCTTCTCGTATCTGTCGCGGTGTGCGGATCGCAGGCGGTTGTTGCGGTACAACACCTGAATATATTTCTGCCACCGTCAAGGCTTCTGCCGATATCCTGCCTGTAACGATCCAAAAAAAGAATATTACGTGTGTCTCCTCTTATACGCACGCTGTGGTGTTCGGTGAGTCGCCCATTCTCATCGGCGAGCGCATTAACCCCACGGGAAAAAAGCGCTTTAAAGAGGCACTCAAGGCGCACGATATGGATTATATTTTGAAAGAAGGAATCGCTCAACAGGAAAAGGGCGTGCATATTCTTGACGTCAACGTCGGACTTCCTGACATTGACGAGGTGCAGATGCTCATGGAAGCGATCTGCGAGTTGCAGGCAATTATCAACCTTCCTTTGCAGGTCGATACTGCCGATCCTACCGCTATGGAATCTGCACTTCGCCGTTACAATGGCAAAGCGATGATCAATTCGGTTAACGGCAAGCAGGAAAGTATGGATGCCGTTTTCCCGTTGGTCAAGAAATACGGCGGGCTTGTCGTTGCACTTACTTTGGACGAAAACGGGATTCCCGACAAGGCGGAGGAGCGGCTTGCCATTGCCCGAAAAATTCTCGCTGAATCCGAAAAATACGGCATAGAGAAAAAGGATATTATCTTTGATCCCTTGGCAATGACGGTTAGTGCCGACCAAAACGCCGCCAAGGAAACGATGCGCGCGGTAGGGCTTATTCGAAACGAGCTTGGCTGCCATACCTCTCTCGGCGTTTCGAACGTTTCCTTCGGTCTGCCTGCACGAGACACGATCAACGGTACGTTTTTTGCTTTGGCTCTCGGGCAGGGACTTTCGGCGGCGATCATGAATCCCTATTCACAGGAGATGATGAAGACATATCATACCTATCGCGCCCTTGCGGGTCTTGACGATAACTGCACGGATTACATCGCTTTTGCGGAAACTATGCCGCAGGCCGTAGCTTCGGCAGCTTCTGAAAAAATTGGTACAACAGCTTCCAAGGACGAATTTGGTTCGGAGCTGCAACGTGCCATCGTAAAGGGACTCAAGGAACAGGCGGCACAGTTGACGGAGAGCAAGCTTTCTTGCGCTGCACCACTACAAATCGTGCAGGATGAGATCATTCCCGCGCTCAATATCGTCGGTGTTGGCTTTGAAAATAAGACGGTATATCTGCCACAGCTCCTTATGAGTGCGGAAGCGGCAAAATCGGCATTTGGGGTGATCAAATCACGAATGTCCGGCGAAAAGGCGACCGACAAATGCGCGTTCGTGCTTGCCACGGTCAAGGGGGATATACACGATATCGGGAAAAATATCGTCAAGCTGATCCTCGAAAATTATGGTTTTCCCGTAACTGATCTCGGGCGTGACGTACCTCCCGAAACGGTCGTACAGGAAACGGTACGCCTTCATGCGCCCATCGTCGGGCTCAGTGCGCTGATGACGACCACCGTGCCCGCAATGGAGGAAACCATCAAGCAGCTTCGCCGCGAAGCGCCGTGGTGCAAGATCATTGTAGGCGGTGCCGTGCTAAACCGAGAATACGCAGACGCCATCGGGGCAGATAAGTATGCAGGGGACGCTATGGAGGCGGTACGGTATGCGGAGGAAATCAATCAAAATTCGAAGGAGAATACACGATGATCATATCAACAAGAGGAAGATACGCCCTGCGCGTCATGCTCGACCTTGCCGAGAATGGAAACGGCGACTATATTGCTATGAAGAAAATCGCCGAAAGACAAGGAATCTCGCTCAAATATCTGGAGCGCATCCTGCCCGTGCTGACACAAAACGAGATCATCGAAGGCGTTCAGGGTAAGGGCGGCGGCTACCGTTTAACTCGCAAGCCCGAAGAATACAAGGTTGGCGAAATTCTGCGCTTGACCGAAGGCGACCTTGCACCCGTATCCTGCCTTGAATGTGGTGCAGAGCCCTGCGAAAGGCGTGGCGATTGCCGCACCCTTCCCATGTGGACGAAGCTCCACGATATGATCGGAGATTATCTTGATAGTGTCACGCTTGCCGATCTTTTAGCAGGCAAGGCTTGATGATTTATAAAAAAGATCTGATATAAAACAGCCCTCGTTCCGAAATGGAGCAAAGGCTTCATCAAACCTCAATATCTGCATCGCTGTAGTCAAAGAAAAGGCTCTCGGCGAAAATGCGGAAAACGGAATAGCGAAGGTGGTCTGTCCCAAAATGTAGGACAGACCACTTTTGCGTGAAATGCTTGCACAGATTTGCGAAAATTAAGCCGATATTTACAGTTTTTCTTTTTCTGCCGTAGAGATGTTAAGCGCAAAATCATAGAGAAATCAAGGACTTTTGTGCTGTTTTTGCCTATCCCGTGATGTTGGATAAATGGTAGGAAGGTCAAAATGCGAATTTTCTTAAAGAAACATCGTGTCGTTCACATTCTCTGACTTGAAAAAAGCCGCAAAATATGGTAAAATAGAATACCAAATAAAAATCACGAAAGGAGGGATAACCAATGGCGGCAGAAAAGAAAAAAGAGTATGGCAATATGCGGATCACGGCGATACAAGGCAAAGACCTGTTCCGCACCGAAGTGATCACCGCGCTGAAGAACGGAAAGCTCAACCCCGACAGATTCGGCGGTATCATTGACGAGAGCCTTGACACAGACAAGCTGTGCGAGGTGTATAAGGCACACGAAGCCGAGATAGGATATCCCTACCTTGCGGAGAAGAAATATTGCAGAGCCATCGTCAGCGTATCCTTTGACCTTGCGGTAAAGCAATACGAGCAATACGGCAGACGTTTTGTGCGTTACGGTCATACCGTCACCGATGCGGATATGCAAGACCACGCCTGTGTGCGTGAGGTAAATGGTGAGCCTATGCTCGTGGCAATCGAAATCCCCCATGAGAAGGATAAGAGCTACGCTCCCGTGGAGAATCCTCTCTCTGCCGAGCTTCTTGGAAAGTATTTCGAGTACGATGCGGAAAAGAAGGAATACAAGCGGAGCAAGAAGGATATTCCTTCTGCCGTGAAATGCGAGGAAATCCGAGAGCAACTCTACACCCACGGCTTCGATATAGACGGTATCCACTATGTTCGTTATAAGCGTAGCGCAGGCAGTAGCCGTGACGGTCGCTGTTTGTTCATCGCAGAGTCACTCTATCAGGATATGATGGATTGGAGTTCCTGCGGTCTATCCTCGGATAGTGTTTCGGATCAGGCATCGTGGCAGGCGTATATTGCACTTACACTGAGTAGCATTGAGTCGGCAATCAGGCTTCCGAAGAAAGCAATTCTCATCATTCCCGACAAGGTTAGCCGTTTCACCACCAAAGCCGTATGCGTAAAGGAAGATGCAACCGAAGGACTTACGGCAGAGGAAGAAGAAACCGAGATCGAGAACGTTATATGGGATGGCGAAGCTCTCCTTGACGTGAGCGAGTTTGAGAACGCAGGCTATGGCGACAAAGGTATGATGCTCCTTCGTAACCGCTTCTTTAAGACCTGTGCCTTCAACACGAACTTGCAGAAATGGTTTGCCGACAACGGCATCACACAGATCGGTCAGCTTGGCGGCTACACCACCGCGCGAAAAGTTGAGGATATCAAACTCGTTATCACCGAGAGCAGCCTCAAATACCTCAAGTTTATGCCGAAAGGTATGAAGCTCGGCGAAGCCTTCAAATCGTGGCTCGATGCTGTGTACGAAGGAAAGACAACATCCACCTTCGGCGTTGTCAAGACGGACAAGAAACCTTTGCATATGTTCGGCAATATGGTGTACACCAACTATCAGCTGATCAATACCATCAATGCGGCACCGCAACAGATAGCAAAGTTTTTAGAGCCACCGCTCGACTACCTCGGCAAGATACAATCCGATCCCATGTTTCTCCGCTATTATGCAAAGGTCGCAAGCTACGACCAAATCACAGACGGGCTTGCGCCGATGAACGTGGAGAATTACCGACACCGTGTTATTATGGATATGATGGCGCGGACGGAGGATTTTCAGCGGACGGATTTTTACAAGACCTACCGTGACGAGCTGTGCCGAAGCTTCAAGGAGAAGATGAAGAAAGGCAAGATATTGGTTGAGGGCAACTATCAGACCATATTTGGCAATCCCTTCGAGTTTCTCTATGCAACGATCCACAAGGACTACGAGCCGACCGAGTCGCTGTTGTTCGAGGAAAACGAAGCCTATACAAACAGATTTGATGACGGCGAATGGTTGCTCTGTGCGAGAAGCCCACACATCACGATGGGAAATCTTTATATCGTGCAGAACCAAAGCTACGAGGAAATCGACGAATACTTCAATCTTACCTCCGCCATTGTTTGCGTGAACGCCATCGGCAATAATATTCAGCAAAGGCTGAACGGTTGCGATTACGATTCGGACACCATGCTCGTTACACCAAACAAGCTCCTCTGCGATCCTGCCAACGAGGAATATTATCACTACGGCGTTCCCGTGTGCTGTGTTGATCCTATTGGAAAGACCGACTACGAGAATTCTCCCAAAGGACTTGCGAAGCTCGACCGTGTGATTGCAAACAACCTCATCGGCGAGATAGTCAATCTTTCGCAGTTCCTC
>JAFTOT010000077.1 GCA_017463665.1 Clostridia bacterium
AGCATTCGCCGTGTAGCAGCGTACCTCGTCGTGCGTATGCTCAACCAATCCGCAGATCGGTTTAAGCTCGCCTTCGGCGGTTTTTGCAGGAACGCATTCTGCGGTGTGATTATGCTCGATCACCTGCATCTCGCCGCAGACAAAATCGCCTTCATCATCCAAGCAACCATCGTCATGCAAATGGAGAACGATCTCTTCCCTGCCGCATACTAAAACGCGCTTTTCTTTCACTTCAGGTGCTTCCGTTTCGGATGCTTCTGTCTCAGGCGCTTCCGTCTCGGGCACTTCCGTCTCGGGTGCTTCCGTTTCGGGTACTGCCGTTTCGGATGCTTCCGTTTCGGATGCTTCCGTTTCGGGTACTTCCGTTTCGGATGCTTCCGTCTCAGGTACTTCCGTTTCGGATGCTTCTGTCTCGGGTACTTCCGTCTCGGGTACTTCCGTTTCGGATGCTTCTGTCTCGGGTACTTCCGTCTCGGGTACTGCCGTCTCAGATGCTTCTGTCTCAGGTGCTTCCGTCTCGGGCGCTTCCGTCTCGGGTACTTCCGTTTCGGGTACTTCCGTCTCGGGTACTGCCGTTTCGGATGCTTCCGTTTCGGATGCATCCGTTTCGGATGCTTCCGTTTCGGGTACTTCCGTTTCGGGTACTTCTGTTTCGGGTACTTCTGTTTCGGGTACTTCTGTTTCGGGTACTTCCGTTTCAGATGCTTCCGTTTCGGGTACTTCCGTCTCAGATGCTTCCGTCTCGGGCGCTTTCGTCACGGGTGTTTCTGTTTCGGGCGCTTTCTCGGCGTCCAATGTCACGAACGCATAGCAGCTATCGTCATGCGTATGCACCGCAAGCTCTGCAAGCGTACACCGCAGTACACCCGTCGCATCATAACAAAACGCATTATGGGAATGCACGACCCGATCGACATCCTCCGCCAAAAGCAGATGTCCGTCTGCCGTGCATGCAAGCAAAGCGCTCTCTGCCGTTTTTGCGTAGCATTGCGCCGTGTGTGTATGCTCTTTCATACCGCACAGGGGATCCTTGGTCATGGTGATCGCCGGAAGGATCAGTGCATATGTCGTGCAGAAGATCGTAATTGCCGCACCAACCGAAAGCACACGGTACAACCATTTTCTTCTGCTATGAGATTTTTTGTACGTTTCTGCTCGCATCTGAATTCTATTGTTCATACGTACTTTCTCCTCATGCTTTCCTAACTCTAATGAATCGCGCCAAACCTGTCAAACGGCCAAACGCGAAATACGATCTTGCCGACTATCTGATCCTCACCGATACAGCCGACCGCTGTATTTCGGGAATCCACCGATGCGATACGGTCATCTCCAAGGACAAAATATCGGCTCTCGGGAACCTGATATGGCAGTTCTATGTTACAGTCGCCGAATGCTTTTTCCTCCACATACGGCTCATCCACCAAAACATCGTCCACATATACATTTCCGGCATCATCGATATGCACCCACTGCCCCGGACCGGCAACATACCGCTTCACCAGCAGCTTGTTACCGACATAGAAGCTGATCAAATCGCCCGTCTCAAAGTCCATACCCTTCACCGACAGGACGATTTCCCCCTCACTGAGTGTGGGTTCCATGGAAGTGCCGTAGATCTGCAAAACAGGCAGAAATATCGTCGCAATCAAAACCGCGCACGCCGCTGAGACCAGCAGCATATACACTGTGCTGCGCAGCACCGAACGATACCGCTTACGGTAGCGAACTCTCTGCAGCTCGGATCTCAGTTGCTCGACGTTGGGCGTCTCGGGCACCGCTGTTGTTTTATGCTTTTTCTCCATGCCCCGACTTCCTCTCGTCCGCATTTCTCTTTTCCTCGTCTACAAGACGGCATATACTTTCCACATATTGACGCGCAGCCGCATCCGCAGCTTCAAAAACCTTGTTCAACTCTAATGCAGCCTGCGCAATGGAACCCGCATTCTGCAAAAGAATCTGTCGATTGTCCAGCTCTGCTGTAACACGGTTCAGCTCCTGCTGCAGCCGTACATTCTCTTCCATTTGTTCGATCAGCAACTCCAGCAGCTCGGCTCTGCTCATTTTTTTCAATTCTTTCTCTGTCATGCAGGGCCACCTCACCGATTATTTACTGTTATAACAAAATATAGGCAAAATCTTCACACATACATTTTACAAAAAAATCTTCCCAATTACAATACACCCTGCGCGAACGGGGTAAAAACCTGCGCGAACAGGATGGGGGTAAGCTTGAAACAGAACCGAAATTATGGTATAATTATGATGTTTAAGTTTACTTACAGGAGGTATAGAATTATTGAAAAAGAATTTTCATACCTTAATTTATATTTTGATCGCGCTCATACTCGGTGGCGTGTTTTTCTCCGCTTTGATGATCTATTCCCGTCCGATGGAGGATCTTGCGCTTGACCTCTCGCTGATGAATCAAGAGTCACACGTAGCCACTGAGGACACGTTTGACCCCAAGGGCTGGACGGTCTACACGCAGGAGGGAGAGACAGTCAAGGAGCTTGCGTCTACCAACCGCGGCGCGTATCGCGGCATCGAGCTTGGCGAGACCTTCTATTATTCCCGCGTAATGTCGGAAGCGCTTGACAGCCCCACCATGCAGATCGGTACAGCGGAAAGAATGTTCTCGATCTGGCTGGACGACGAGCTGATCTACACCGACTGCCCCGAGCTTGACAACCGCATCGGGTACGTCACTCTACCTATGAACACCACGCTCAGACAAGAGCCCATCACCATCAGCCTGCCCATGAACTATCAAGGAAAAACGCTGACCATCGCTCAATCCACGCCTACCTATTCCGAAACGCCCACGGTCCAAGCGATCCCCGCCAGCGTCAGGCTCTATTGCGGTTACGCCTATGAAAGCGGCATCGTTTCCGAGACCTTTACTACGGCGATCATGGCAACGGCGGTCTTTGCCCTCGGTCTTGTGCTCCTTTGGGGGTTCGTATGTAAACGCGACCTCAGTATGCTTTGCATGGCACTCTCCGCCTTTTTGTGGATGTGCGTGATCTTGCAGGACGTTTCTTTCTTTACGAAATACTTTGGCTTTGAAGTCCTTAACATCAGCCGCTACGCGCGCCTGATCTCAGCCGTCGCGCTCGGCGTATTTCTGACCTTAAAGGCCGGTAAGCTAAAACCCGTGATGTGGAGTGTTGTGGGCATGCAGAGTGCGACCGTCCTGTTCTCACTTTTGTGTCACGAACGTTTTGAACACACGATAAACAGGGGGATCATGTTCTTCCTGTTCAGCTTGCCGGAATGGGTCGCGCTTACGGCATTTGTCCTCATTTTGGTGCTCGGCATGGTCTTTTGGAGAAAAGAAAATCCCTTCTACCGTGTTTTCGCGCCGATCTCTATCGGTGTAACGGTGATCGGATGGGTGATCGTCCTTCTGACCGATGAATTCACAGCGGCGGCGATTCCTGCGGCACTCGCTTCGGGACAAGTCACGCAGATCTATATCCAAACCTTTATGATGCTTGTGCCTACTGCGATCGCGTGTGCGATCTATGAAGTCATCCGACAGGAATTGGCTCGCCGCGCCCAAAACGCGGCACTTGAAAACCGCCGTGAACTGATGCAGGCGAGCTATGAGAATATGCGCCGCCAGCACGAAAAGGTGATGGAAATGCGGCACGATATGATGCAGCATTATACCGCCCTGCGCTCGAAAGTTTCCGATGACAGCGATGCCGCAAAATATCTCGATCACTTGATCGGCGACAATAAAAAAATCCGATCTATCGTTATGACCGGAAACGAAATGCTTGATATTATCTTGAACAATAAACTCGGTGAAGCTGCCGATGCGGGCATCGACATTCAAATTGCAAAAGCAGCAGCGCCCGAAAAGCTCCCGCTGCCCGACACCGACCTTTGCTCTCTTGTGATGAATGTTATGAGCAACGCGGTCAAAGCGGCAGCAGCTTCGGGAGCGGATACGCCCCTTATTCGTTTGGATATTCACTTCAAAAACGATTATTTCGCCTTTACCTGTATCAACTCTGCGAATATGTCATGCCAACCTCTCCCGGATGAAAAAGAAACCGTGCGTGAACACGGTTTGGGGTTGAAGATCATAAACGGTATTGTTGAACAGTACAACGGACTTATGGAGATCAGGCAAGACGATACCACCTATGAAATGCGTATTGCGATCCCACTGTTCAATCCGTAATATAGTCAACGAATTTATTTTTAACTTCGGTATATCTCGGTTTTCCAATCGGCACGGCAAGCCTGCTTTTCAAAACAAATTCATATTGGTGAATATATTTCACACAACCGAGATTGACAATGTAGCAACGGTGGCATAAAAGGAAATTAGACTTCGGAAGCATTGCTTCCACCTCGTTGAATTTGAGACGCACCTCCAAGGTTTCATCTTTCAGCACCACCCTTGTGCCGCGGTCATAGGCTTCTACAAATTGAATATCCGAAAAAGGAATCCTGCGCCTGCCCTTATCGGTATGCAGCAGGATTTCTTTTTTTGCCTGCCAGCCTCGGTAGCAGTACAGCAATGCCTCTTTCAGCTCTGCACGGTCCAGAGGCTTTGCAATGTATCTTGCGGCATTGACCAAATAACCGTAACGCGCCAGATCAAGATTGGCAGAAACGAAAACAACGGGGGCTTTGTTTTCCCGCTCCCGAAGCTCGGCGGCAAGTTTCATTCCACCCATCTCGTCCATCATCACGTCAAGAAGAAAAAGATAGAATTGTTTGCCGCTTTGTATATCTGCAAGTAAGGCGGTACCGCTTTCGTATTTTTCTATACTATGTAAAATATGCATTTCTGCCAATATCTCTGTTGCCATTTCGGCAATGGCACAAAGATCGGCGCGACGGTCGTCACAAACGGCGATCCGATATTCGTTACTGATTGGCACGACCCATTTTCCCTTCTATATAAGCTAAATCTACTCTAATCGTATATTATACATCATTTTCTCGGAAAAATCCAGTGAAATATGGAAATTCTCATTTGCAAACTTTTTCATTGTTAGTTTTCCGCAAGGATCATCCGCTCCAGTTCTTTTGCGGGGAGACCTAAGGAGTGATTTTTCTTTTTGACAAGGCAAATGTCGCGCTCGGGGATGGGCTCGGCAAGGGGCAGCTCATAGATGCCGTTTGCGTGCGGCTGCCCCAGCAGAAAATCCTCGGGGACAAAGCCGATGCCGAGATTGTGCTGCACCAGCGGCAGAATCTGATCGGCGGTCGCCGCCTCGATGTCCGGTGCAAACGTCAGCCCGCTTTGCAAAAACAAGCGGAAATAGAATTCATAGGTCGAAGTTTTCGTACCGAGAGAAACGATCGGGTATTCCGCAAGCTGCTGCAAACGCAGTCCGCCGTTTTCACCGAGGGCGCGGAACGCCTCACCGCCGACAGCGACCTCGCGAAAGGTCTTAAGCTTCTTTTCGATCAATTCCCCGCCGACTTCGATCGGCGCAGTGACCACCGCAAGGTCAATGAGACTATCTTTGAGCAGCGACACCGCCTGCGGCGCGGAGACGTTGGAAATCTTGATACGGATACCGGGGTAACGCTGCCTATATCGGTTGAGGATCGGCAAAATAAAGCAATGCAGCGCGATCTCGCTGGCGCCGATGGTGACCAGCCCCCGCTGCATGCTCCTGCTGAGGGAGATCTCTTCTTCTCCGTGCTGTATGTGCTCGAAAGCGATAGAGATGTGCTCGTACAGCTTCTCGCCGTCGGGCGTCAGTTTTACGCCCTTGTTGGAACGGACGAACAGGGTGCATCCGAGCTCCGCCTCCAAGTTTTTGATCGCGCGCGTCAGGTTCGGCTGATTGCTCAGCAGCACCGTTGCCGCCTGTGTAAAACTGCCGTACTTGGCAACACAGTAAAAAATCCGATAGTAGTCATAGCTGATGTACATATACGCGCTCCATATCAATTTGATATATTTAAAATATCAACTATACATTTTACATATAGCCTTGCATCGAGTATACTATAACAGACGGCAAAAGTCAATCCCAATTGCAGAGAGGAAATTTTTATGCAACTCACCATGATCACCGATCTTTTAGAAGCACTCACGATTTTTTGTTTCGGTCTGTCCTGGCCGATCTCCATCCGCAAATCCCTGGTCTCCCGCACGGCGCAGGGCAAGAGCCTGTTCTTTGAAGTTTTTCTGCTCATCGGCTACGCCTTCGGCATCGTCCGCAAATGCATGCAGCTCACCACCCTCGGCAGCAGCGGATTTATCTTCTATCTCAGCTTTTTCTTCTATGTCCTCAACTTCATCGAGATCACCATTGATGTTCTCCTCTACTTCCGCAACGTAAGACTCGACAAAGCCAGAATGACAGCGCAGATGGCATAAAAAATCCCCCGATCGCTACAGACGATCGGGGGATTTCTCTTATTTCAACTGCTCTTTCACATGCTTTTTGATCTGCATGAGGTCGCGGAGCATGCGAATGCTGTCGGACAGCACATTGACCTTGGACTCGCGGTGGTTGATGATCTTGACGGGCAGCTCGGCAATCTTGTAACCGAGCTTTGTCGCAAAGAGGATCGCC
>JAFTOT010000020.1 GCA_017463665.1 Clostridia bacterium
CCCTTTGGCTTCCCCTTGAGGGGAAGCTGTCACCGTTAGGTGACTGATGAGGTGTAGCCGCCGCAGCGGCGTTTCCCCTTACTTTATTAAAGTTACATCTCTACGGACACGGATGCGAACTCCGTCGCATCCTACACCTCATCCGGTGCTACGCACCACCTTCCCCTCAAGGGGAAGGCTTAGAAAGCTCTATCTTTGGCTTCCCCTTGAGGGGAAGCTGTCAGCGTAGCTGACTGATGAGGTGTAGCCGCCGCAGCGGCGTTTCCCCTTTACTTTATTAAAGTTACTTTCCTACGGACACGGATGCGAACTCCGTCGCATCCTACACCTCATCCGGTGCTCCGCACCACCTTCCCCTCGAGGGGAAGGCTTATTCTTCCCTGTATTTACCTCCCTCTACCGCTATCATTTTTACTTCTTCGAGGTTGAGGTAATCGCCTTTTTCGCAGGCGGTGAGGATCATTTGTCTGCCGACGGTGCGGGAGAGGACGTAGTTTTTTCTGTCCTCGTCGAGCTCGCCGAGGACATCGTCGAAGAGATACACGGGCGATTCGCCCTTTTCGGCGGTGATGATCTCGCCCTCGCCGATCTTCAGCGCCAGCGCGATCGAACGCTGCTGCCCCTGCGAAGCAAACTGCCGCGCGTCGCGGTCGTTGATCATAAAGAGAAGATCGTCTCTCTGCACACCGCAAAGGCTCATTTTCGCCGCTGACTCGCGGCGCTCATATTCGGAAAAGAGTTCTCTGTAATATGTTATAACATCCCCGAGTTGGGATTTCTCGGCAGGAATGTCGCTTTTGTAAAATATTTTTGCCTTTTCTCTGCCGCCGCTGATCTCGCAAATGGTATTTTGTACGCTTTTTTCCAGCTTTTCGATATATTCACGGCGGTACATCCATATCTTCGCCGAAACTTCGGCGAACTGCGCATTGTAGGCGCGCAGCAGTGCAATGTCAAACGGTTCTTCGCTTTTGAGCAGCGCGTTTTTGCCAGCGAGCAGCTTTTTATGGTCGGCGAGCAGTGCCACATATTCGCCGTAGAGCTGAGAGAGCGCAATGTTCAGAAACTCGCGCCGCTCGGACGGCTCATCCTTGATGATGGAAAGATGATCGGGACAGAAGAACACGGCATTGAATTTGCCGATCATCTCTTTGATCGGCACCTTTACATCGTTGCAGAGCCGCTGCCGCTGCCCATCGTAGTAGCGATATTCCAAGGTGTGTTCGCCATCGTCCCGTGTAAATTCGATCTTGACCGAATATCCTTGTTCGCCGAACCGTACGATGTCGCTGTCCTTCCCCCCGCGAAAGCTCCGACCGCGCGCGAAAAAGTAGATGGCTTCGAGCACGTTGGTCTTTCCCTGCGCGTTTTTGCCGTACAAAAGATTGACCCCGTCCGAAAAGGAGATACACTCCCGCTCGGTCAATCTGAAATTGACAAGTTCAATCTTTGTAAGAATCATAACACACCTGTTCTATCAGAAGTTACATCTCTGCGGAGGGGGAAGGCTTAGAAAGCACTATCCCATGGCTTCCCCTTGAGGGGAAGCTGTCAGCGTAGCTGACTGATGAGGTGTAGCCGCCGCAGCGGCGTTTCCCCTTTACTTTATTAAAGTTACTTTTCCTACGGACACGGATGCGAACTCCGTCGCATCCTACACCTCATCCGTCGCCGTTCGGCGACACCTTCCCCTCGAGGGGAAGGCTTAGAACACGCTATCCTTTGGCTTCCCCTTGAGGGGAAGCTGTCAGCGTAGCTGACTGATGAGGTGTAGCCGCCGCAGCGGCGTTTCCCTTTACTTTATTAAAGTTACTTTCCTACGGACACGGATGCGAACTACGTCGCATCCTACACCTCATCCGTCGCCGTTCGGCGACACCTTCCCCTTGAGGGGAAGGCTTTTTACTCTTTCATTTTCAGCGGCAGGACCATGTAGATGTACTGGTCTTCGGCGTCTTCGTCAATGGGCTCGAAGGTGGCGCTCATGTAGGGGGTGAGCAGCTTGACGCGCACTTTTTCGGTGGTGATGGTGCGCATGGTGTCCATCAGATAGCGGCAGTTGAAGCCGATCACGATGTCGTCGCCCGTGTGCTCCGCCTCGATCTCCTCAAAAATGTTGCCGTTGGCACTCTTGGATGTGATCTGCAAAGAATTTCCGACAAAGGAGAGTTTGACGTAGTTTTTCGTACTGCCCGCGATCTTTTCCTCGGAGATCAGCGCCGCACGTTCGAGCGCGGAGGCAAATGCCTTGCTATCGAGCACTGCCTCGATCGGCTGATCCTTCGGGATCAGGCGGTCGTAATCAATGTATTCACCCTCGACCAGACGCGAGGAGAACACCAGATTGTCCATATTAAAGATAATATTTTTACCCGTGACCATGATCGTCAAAAATTCGCCGGGTTCATCCGACAGCATCTTGACGAGCTCGGTGATCGTCTTGCCGGGGACGATAAAGGAAGTTCTTTCCAGATTATCGATCACGGTGACGATGGGGGTATGCAGATTGCAGAGGGAGAGCGTATAGCTGTCGCAGCTGACCACGCGGATGTTGTCCTGCTCGAGCTTGAAGAAAGCACCGCAGAGGATCGGGCGCTGGTCGATCTGCGCGATGGAATGTGCCGTGCGGACGATCATCTTTTTCAGCGCGCACTGCTCCATCGTGAAGGACTCTCTGCCCGCGATGACAGGCATCTGCGGGAAATCCTTTGCCGGCAGAGCATGCAGCGAAAAGGAGCTGCGACCGCTCTGAATGGTGACTACCAGCGATTCATCCACGCTCAGCGTAATGACGCTTTCGGGCAGGATGCGCACGATGCTGAGCAGACGCTGTGCGTTGATAACGCAGGCGCCCGGCAAAATCACTTCCGCTTCGACGACGGCGCGCACGCTTTTTTCCATATCATACGTAGACATTTTGAGTCCGTCCTCGGTCGTTTCCATCAAAACGCCCTCGGTGAAAGGATGCGTGTTTTTCTGCGAGACCGCGCCCATCGCGCGGACGAGCTTCTCCAGCATCTTGGATTTTTCAAATTTGATCTTCATTTCGTGTTCTCCGTCTGTAAAAGAGATAAAAAATTATTTTTTTAGTAGTAACGGTAGTAGGGGGCAATGAAAAATGTGGAAAGCGGACAAACCCTTGCCCTGCCTGCAAAAAATCGCTGTTTTTCCCGCCTTTTTTGTGTGGGTTTTCCCGGAAAAAGACTTGCGTAACTTTGTGGAAAAGAAATCCACATCCCGGATGTGTGCAAAACTCTGTGAGTTTTGTGGAAAACGCGACAACGATGTATGCTTATGTAAGACTGTAGGGCGCGACGTCCCCGACGCGCCGTTTTGCCACGGCGCGATGTTGCACACGGCTGCGCACCGATCGTAGGGGAGGGGTTTCCCCTCCCGAAAGTCCCGGTGCTATGTTGTACATGCGGGAGGCGAAACGCCTCCCCTACGGTGTGAAAGGGGATATCATTTTTAACTCAAGCTTTCCTTGATATCCTTGATAAAGGAATCGATCTCTTCGCCGAATTCGCGTTTGTCGTTTTTCTCGCGGGTGATCTTGCGGATCGCGGACATGACCGAGGTGTGGTCACAGGAAAAGATCGTGGCAATGTCGGTGTAGGTCATGTCGATCGCTTCGCGCAGGGTGTACATGCAGACGTGGCGCGCCGTGACGATGTCGGCGGTGCGCTTTTTGCCGAGGATGGTCTCCTTGGAGATATTGTACTTGTCGCAGACGCCGAGAATGGTTTTCTCCACCTTGGCGCTCTTGGGTTCATCGGTCGGAACAAGGTCGGAAATCTCATTTTTCGCAATATCCATCGTGATCTCTCTGCCCATGATGAAGCGGATCGCCGACAGCTTTTTGACGCCGCCCTCGATCAGACGGACATTGTCTTTGAGTTTCTTCGCCATGAATTCCACGATATCCTCGGGCAGCGTGAGGTTGACTTCCTCCGCTTTTTTGCGGATGATCGCCATGCGCAGCTCGGTGTCAGGGGGCGTGATATCTGCCGAAAGTCCCCATTCGAGTCGGGTGCGGATACGCTCTTCGAGGTTCTTCATCTCGCGGATGGGGCGGTCGCAGGTAACGATGATCTGCTTCTGCGCCTCGTACAGCGCATTGAACGTATGGAAAAATTCATCCTGCGTCGCGCTCTTGCCGGCGATAAACTGAATATCATCGACCAGCAGAATGTCCGCCGTGCGGTATTTCTCGCGGAACTGCTCGGTCGAGTTATTCTTGATCGCCTCGACGAGCTTATTGGTGAACTCCTCGCCTTTGATGTAGATGACTTTCAGCGAGGGATCGCGCGTGAGGATCTTGTTAATGATCGCGTACATCAAGTGCGTTTTGCCGAGACCGCTTTTGCCGTGGATGAACAGCGGGTTGTAGTTGACCTCGTCGCTGCCCGCGATCGCATAGCACGCGGCATAGGCAAATTTATTGGATTCGCCCTGAATGAAGTTTTCAAAAGTGAAATAAGAAGTCGATTTTTTCTCGGGAGAAATGACCTTGATGGCACTCTCCATCTCCTGCTTGCTCTCTTCTTCGTCGCGGGCGGTCTTCGCCGCCTTGTACCGCTCATAGAGCGCGGCAGCCTCTTCGGGGGTTTCGATCTTTGCATCCGAAAAAATTTCGGTCTCCACCTCAAAGCCGAGGCACATGTAAAAATGATCTTTCAGGATGTCGATATATTTACGGTCAATAAATTCTTTTTTAAAATCTTTGTCAATGGTCATCAGCGCCACTTCGTCGTCGAGATAGACAAGACGGATGCCGCCGAACCAAAGCTCCAGCGTGGAGGAAGAAAAATCCTTGCCCAGCAGCGCATACACCGCCTGCCATATTTCCTTCAGTTCGTCAAGAGAATTCATCAAAGTCTCCTTTCTGTCGGGATACTATTTATACATCTTATAGTATAACATATTTTTTGTTTGTTTTCAAGTATTATATATATATATTATTAAATAAATATATAATAATAAAAATATATGTGCGGAAGTTTATGGGGAGATTTGTGTTTTTTGGCTTCTCCTTGAGGTGGAAGCATAGCGACCTGCGGTCGCATTGCGGTAAACCGCTGATGAGGTGTAGCCGCCGCAGCGGCGTTTCCTTTTACGGAATGAATGTTACATCTTTACGGACACGGATGCGAACTACGTCGCATCCTACACCTCATCCGCCGATTGCATCGGGACCTTCCCCTCGAGGGGAAGGCTTAGAAAGTGCTTCCCTTTGGCTTCCCCTTGAGGGGAAGCTGTCACCGTTAGGTGACTGATGAGGTGTAGCCGCCGCAGCGGCGTTTCCCTTTGCGTAATGAATGTTACATCTCTACGGACACGGATGCGAACTACGTCGCATCCTACACCTCATCCGCCGATTGAATCGGCACCTTCCCCTCGAGGGGAAGGCTAAGAAAGTGCTTCCCTTTGGCTTCCCCTTGAGGGGAAGCTGTCACCGTTAGGTGACTGATGAGGTGTAGCCGCCGCAGCGGCGTTTCCCCTTGCGGAATGAATGTTACACCTCTACGGACACGGATGCGAACTCCGTCGCATCCTACACCTCATCCACCGCTAACGCGGTCCCCCTTCCCCTCGAGGGGAAGGCTGATAATCTTTCCTCTTGCATTTTTCTTTACAATATGGTATGCTTTGTAAAAAAAGACAAGGAGCATAGTTTGAAAGATAAATCTTTCAAACAGCGACTTTATGCCTTTCGCGCCATAAGGCGGGCGCGAATTTCGGTATAGACCGAAACCGGCAAAAATTCGCGCTTCACAGAAAGGAATTCACATAGTTATGGAAGCAAACATTCTGCTTTGGATACAGGAGAATCTGCGGGCGGATTGGCTGACGCCGATCGTCAAATGCATTACTTACCTCGGCAACGGCGGCGTTTTTTGGATTCTACTCACCCTGCTGCTTTTACTCTTACCGAAATATCGAAAAGTCGGCGCGGCATCGGCGACGGCGTTGATCTTTGACCTCTTATCGGTCAATGTACTGGTCAAAAATCTGGTGGCGCGTGCGCGTCCGTATACCGAGATCGAAGGGCTCGTGAATCTGATCGGCGAGCAGAGCGACTTTTCGTTCCCGTCGGGGCACACCGCGGCGTCCTTTGCCGCAGTGACCGTGCTGCTGATGCTGGCACCGAAAAAGCTCTCGATCCCCATGACGGTGCTTGCCGTGCTGATCTCCCTCTCGCGCCTGTACGTCGGCGTGCACTACCCCACCGACATCCTCGGAGGCATCGTGATCGGCGCCCTCTGCGGCATCGCAGCCGTGTACGTTGTGAAGCGGGTATGGGCGAAGATAGAAAAGAAATTAGAAAAGAAAAAAGAGAATGCGTGACGGCATTCTCTTTTTTAGTGTGAGTGAAATATCTCGCTTGCGCGAGAAGTGAAATAATGTGCTGATGCACATTGTGAAATATTTTGCCTGCGGCAAAATGTGAAATAAAATAAATCCACTCATACGCCGTCGAGGCGTATTTCACATCCCGAAGGGATATTTCACACGCGAAGCGTATTTCACAAATCCACGGAGTGGATTTATTTCGTTGAAAAAAGCCTAACGCATTTGCGTTAGGCTTTTTTCTGGAGCTGCTACCCAGATTCGAACTGGGGACCTCATCCTTACCAAGGATGTGCTCTACCAACTGAGCCATAGCAGCGAACCTTGATTATTATAACAAGACAAAAACGATTTGTCAACATTTTTTTTGAAAATAATTTTTATCTTTTAAAAAAATCTTTTTTACGACAGGGTTTTTCCCGCTTCGCGGGGGAAATATTGCACTCCGATATTTCCCGAGGGGAGGTCTTTTCTTTTCGCAAAATAAACTTTTCTCGGACAGACGCGCCGCGACAGACTTTTGAAAGTACTCTTTGTAGAATGTAGATACACAAAGGAATTTCAAAATTGAAAGGAAATCAAAATGAAATACTTCGATGCTATTCCCTGGCGGCGCTTTGCGGGGGCGATGAGCGGCTTTGCCGAGGCGGCGCGGAAAAAGGTCGCCGAGCACAGCGACACCGAGCAGATCGCCCATTGGATTCGCCGCATATTCGCGGCGGTATCGCCTGCCGTGTTTTCGCTGATCCTGTCGCAGAGGGCGCTGCCCCTTTCCACCTATCCGCTCGGACTTGCGCTGATCGCGGCGGCGCGGGGGGATACGGTATTTTTCTTCCTTGGAACGTTGCTCTTTTCCATCCTCGGGCGGCAGCTTCCGACGGGGGCGGGCGCGGTCGCACTGCTCATCTTCCGATTTATTTTCTCCAAGGTATTCGCCGCCGATTCGCCGCTCTCGGTCAAGCAGCGCCTGCGCGACAGCTTTCGCCGAGGGGAAAAGGCATTTTGCGAGAGTGAGACGCTGCGCCTTGCGACGGCGGCGCTCGCCGCATTCACCGCGGGGATGCTGCAGACGGTGATGGGCGGCTTCTCGGTCGGGGATCTCGTCGGCTGCTGTTTCTGCGTCTTAGTATGCCCCTGCCTTGCGTATTTGTATACGGGATATTTTTCGGCGGCGGAGCGCGGCGGCTTTCGCTATGAGGCGGGACTTACGGCGCTGCTGGTCAGCTTCGTCTATGCGATCTCCGAGATAGAGCCGCTCGGCTTCTCCTGCTCGGTGCTGCTCGCCGCCTTCATCTGCTTTTTGCTCGCCAAGCGCAAAAATCCGTTTACCGCCTGCTTTTTCGCTCTGCTTTCCATCCTCGCGGCAGAGCCGCTGCTCTCGCCCGCCTTTGCGGTGGCGGCGGCACTGGCGGCACTGCTGTTTCCGCGCTCGCGGCTGTATGCCGTCGGTTTCGGTTCGATCTCTTTTGCCGCGATCACGTTTTTTATCGGCGGCGTGGAGCTGTTCGCGGCATTTTTCCCCGAATTTATGATCGGCGCGGCGCTCGCCGTGCCCGTGCGCGAGGAGATTGCCGAAAAACTGCTGCCTTTTTTTGACGGCGGACGCATCCGAAAAAATGATGCAGAAGCCGAAATTTTATCCTACAAGGAGAAAAGCAGCCGCGAAAGCATCAAGGATATCTCCGCGTCGTTTGAAGCGCTCTCAAAGACTTTTTTCGACCTTTCGGACAAAAATACGCGCATCGGCATTTTCGACACGCGCCAGCTCTGCGACCGCGTGTGCGACCGCTACTGCCGCCGCTGTGCGGCGGTGAACCTCTGTTGGGAGCGCGATTACCCCGTGACGCTCGACACGCTCAACAAGATCAGTGCAAAAATTTACAAAAGCGGAACGGTGCAAAAAAGTGATCTGCCGCCCGCCTTTGTACAGCGCTGCCACAATACGGACAAGCTCCTCGAGGACATCGAGATCGAGAACCGCCGCATGATCAAAACCCTGCTGAGAGAGGACAAAACCCGCGCATTTGCCGTAGATTACGCGGTTTTCGCCCGCGTTCTCTCCGAGGCATTGCAAAAAAACGAAGCCGAATACGCCCCGAACAGCGAAGCACGCGCACGCGTGCTGGACGAGTTTGCGAACATCGGTTTTCGTGCGGACGCGGTCTGCGTGTACGGCACGAGGTGTAAAAAAGTGTACGCTTTTCGGCTCGCTTCGGGTGCGATGCAGTGCAAGGCAAACGCGATCAAAGCCGCCATCGGTGCAGCGCTCGGCGGCAGGGTGGAAGACCCGATGTTTGAGTTTGCCGACGGGGGCATCAACATGATCTGCTCCGCCGCGCCGATCTTAAACGTGTGCTGCTCCAGCCATTCTCTGGCGGGCTCGGGCGGCGAGGAAAACGGCGACCGCGTGACCGCCTTTGCAGGCAAGAACGGGTACTTTTACGCGCTGGTGGGTGACGGCATGGGCAGCGGACGTGCCGCCGCCAAAAAGAGCACCGCCGCGGCGGTGTTCCTCGAAAAAATGCTGCGTGCGGGCAACAGCGTTTCGGCGGGAATAGAAATGCTTTCGGCGCTCGCGCGTGCCGACGGCGAAGAAGGGTTCACCACGCTCGATCTGTTTGAGCTCGACACCGTCACGGGGCGCGGCTCCTTCATCAAGAGCGGCGCGGCGCCCTCGTTTGTGAAAAGGGGCAATAAGCTGTTCAAGATCCGCTCAAAGACCTTTCCGCTGGGGATCCTCGAGGATGTGGACGCCGAGCGCACGACCTTTGACTGTGAGGACGGCGACCGCATTGTGATCCTCAGCGACGGCGTGACCGAGGACATCGAGGAACCGCTCTGGCTGTGCGAATTTCTCACCGCGACCGACCTCACCGCCCCCGATGCCGCCGAAAAGATCCTCGCCGAAGCCAAAAAACACACCCTCTGCCGCGACGACATGACCGCCGCCGTGATCGCCGTGAAAAAAGCGGAGTAGAAGCATATCAGGCTGTAAAAAAGGTATGAAGAAAGTTTTTTCGTCTTTTGTAAGGTAAAGGAACATTTCGCGATGTAACGGAGACGCACAAATACTGTAGGGCGCGACGTCCCCGACGCGCCGAATGAACCACAGTAAACCGCTATACCGTAGTACCTTGTAACATCTACAAGTTTTGTAAAGAAAAACCGCCGCAAGGCGGGATCTCGCGGGAGAAGCATGTTTCCTCTCCAAACTTTTTCCACATTATATGGAAAACTTTGTGTGATTGTGCTATAATAGACGCAAAACGATGTTGGAAAGGAACTCTTATGAGAGCGAGAAAGAGAAAACACGGTGAGGAGCGGCTAGCTGCTGCTGCTGCCGTTTTATGTGAGGATAAGGCGGCGGTTTTCGCCGATGCGCAGTCGCCGTTTGGAGAAAAACGCCCGCTGCACCTCGAGATCGGCTGCGGCAAGGGAAAATTCTCCTGCGAAATGTCGGTGCTGCATCCCGATGTCAATTTTTACGCGATGGAAAAGGTGTCGGATGTGATGGTGATCGCCGCAGAGCGCGCACTGCACACGGCAGATGAGCGCCCGGACAATCTCCGCTTCATCGTCGGCGATGCCAAGGAGCTGACCGAATGGTTCGCGCCGCACACGTTCAGCTGCATTTATCTGAATTTCAGCGATCCGTGGCCGAAAAAGGGATATTACAAGCGCAGACTGACCTACCGCGCGTTCCTCGAGATCTACAAGACACTGCTTGCCGAGGGCGGCGTACTGCGGCTCAAAACCGACAATGTCGGTCTGTTCGACTTTTCGCTGGAGGAGTTTGAGGCGGCGGGCATGGAAGTGCTGCGCATGAGCCGCGACCTGCACAACAGCCCTTACAACGAGGGCAATGTCATGACCGAGTACGAGACCAATTTCTCCGGTCAAGGCATCCCGATCTGCTTCGCCGAAGTGAAAGTAAAATGAGCAGGGATGTAAAAGCATTACGGTAAAGGAATGGTTAGTGTACTGACATCTCCGCTCAGGATGACGCGGGCGGGTTGACACAAAGTAGGGGAGGGGTTTCCCCTCCCGTTTGCACAAACATCAAACCGCAGCTTTTCGGGAGGCGAAACGCCTCCCCTACGATGTCGCCGGGTCTGTCATGCTCAAGCACACGCGAGTGGGATCTCGCGGGAGAAGCATGTTTCCCACTTAAACTTCAATTACCACACATAATATCAAAACTTGCACAGGTTAAAAAAATAGCCTGTGCAAGTTTTTTATTACCCTTTCCGCTTCCCTTTAAACACCAGTGCGGCGAGGTAGCCGAAGACGAGGGCGGCGGAGCAGCCTGCGGCGGCGGCGGTGAAACCGCCCTTGAAAATGCCGAGGAAGCCGTCTTCTTCGATCGCTTTTTTTATACCTGCGGCGATGTTTGCACCAAATCCTGTCAGCGGCACGGTCGCGCCGCAGCCTGCCAGCTCCTTGATGGGATCGTACCAGCCAAGCGCGCCGAGCAGTACGCCCGCCGAGACGTAAACCACCAAAATGCGCGCGGGCGTCAGCTCGGTCTTGTCGATCAGGATCTGCGCGATCACGCAGAAACCGCCGCCGATCAAAAAGGCGTAGAGATACGTCGTCCAGTCGCTCACTCTTTTCCCTCCTCATATACGATGTGCACCAGATGCGAGATCGACGGGATGTTCTGCCCCTGCGTGACCGAATCCTTGCTCATCAGTGCGCCCGTTGCCATCAGCAGTATATTTTTCAGCTTGCCGCTTTCGATATGCGGCAGAAAATGCGCGCCGAATACCGTGGCGATGCAGCCGCAGCCGCTTGCGCCCGCGTGCACATCCTGCTCGTCCGAATACATGAGTTTTCCACAATCGGTGTGGTTTCCGACCTCGTAGCCGCAGCTCTTGCAGATGTATCGCAGCAGCTCGCTGCCGTGGTTGCCGAGGTCGCCCGTGATGATCAGATCGTAGTCGTGCGCGTTCGTGTGCGATTCCTTGAAATAGCGTAGCAGCGTGTCTGCCGCCGCAGGTGCCATAGCGGCGCCCATGTCGGTGACGTCGCTCTGCTCCTTGTCCTGCACAACGCCGATCATGCAGTCGGCGATCTTCGCCCTGCCGCGCTCGCCGATGATATAGCCGCCCGCGCCCGTGACTGTCCACTGCGCCGTGGGTGTGCGCTGTCCGCCGTACTCGATCGGCGAGCGGAACTGCCGCTCGGCGGCGCAGTTGTGCGACGAGGTGACCACGGCAATGCGGCGTGCCGCACCGCCCGAAATCAGCATGGACGCGAGCGCCATGCCCTCGGTGAGGTTGGAGCACGCGCCGTAGATGCCGATGTAGGGGATCTCAAAGGCGAGATGCCCGTAGCAGGACGCGACGCACTGATTTTCGAGGTCGCCCGCGATCAGATAGTCCACGTCCGAGGGCGCCATCGGCGCTTTGTTGAACGCCAGCGACAATGCCAGCCGCGAGCATTCGCTCTCCGCCATCTCCCAGGTCTTCATCCCGAAGCGGTCGTCCGTGTCGATGTAGTCAAAGCGGTTGCGAAGCGGTCCCTCTCCCTCCTTCTTTCCCACCGCCGCCGCAAAGGACATAATGTATGCGTTGTTGGTTTGTACGATCATAAAATCCCTCCACCTGCTTTTTCGTTAGTGTTAGCAAAAAGCGAGATCTTATGCAGGAAATTTGAACGGTTGGAAA
>JAFTOT010000100.1 GCA_017463665.1 Clostridia bacterium
AATTTTGCTCTATCTCTAATGTTAGTTTGCCACGGAACGTATCCTACCACCGCTAACAGCGGTCAAAGCGACGCATAGCGTCGCTATCCTCCCATTTAGGCAAGGGAGGCAACGCACGCCGTTACATCGCTAAACTTTCATGTATCATCTTGACATATGCATGCAAAATACGGTAAAATACATTTGTGAGTGGGGACGGCACCCATTAGAAAAAACAGACTCACGGAAACTGGATATTTTACAGCAAAGGGGATGACACCCATCGAAAAAAACGTGATTGTTGTAGATGACACAGGCAAAGTATATGAGGCTACCTACCCGAAAAGGGCAAAGGGACTTGTTAAAAACGGCAGGGCACGCTTCATAGACGAACACACGATATGCCTTGCGTGTCCGCCAAAGAATGCATTGGAGGACAGTATAATGTCAGAAAATAAAAACATCACCATTACCAACAAGGTCGAAAACACCGCTCCCGCCGAAACGAAATCCACTCGGCTCACCATGGATTACTGCTTGGAGCAGATCGAAAACATCCGCGTGCAAACCGAGTATTTGAATACCGTGATCGAAGAGCTCAGCAAAGTAAAAGCTGCGGGCCCCGGCGATACCTGCGGGCAAGAGCGGGCAAAAGCCCTCGGCGATGTTGTAAGATGCCGCGAGACCACCAATCAAAGACTGATCGCCTTTTACGAAAAAATGTACGACGATTTGAAACCTTCCGCGACTCTGAAGGAGCGCGCACTCGAGGTCATGGCGAACACACTTCACGGTGACCTTTCGGCAGAAGCTCTGGAGCAGATCTCGTACATATTGGATGACATTCGCCACCTTGACAAATAACCCATAACCAAAAACAGGACGGCTTGCCGTCCTGTTGAGGCTGTCGAAAAACCAAGGTTTTTCGACAAAGGGGGGCGCGAGTCTCGCGACTCACTCAACCGTTCGCGCCCCGTAAGGAGTTTTAAAGCCGGCGCATGTCCGTCTTTAAAACAGATTTTTATTTGAATTGCTTGTCGAAAATACTTTTTCGACAAGCTGAACAGGACGGCTTGCCGTCCTGTTTTTTTGGTTATGCTTACATATACCGACTTGCTTGCAGGTTGAACAGATGCGCGTACTTGCCATTCATTGCAAGCAGCTCCTTGTGCGAACCCTGCTCGATGATATGACCATCGCCGATGACGAGAATGCGGTCGGCAAGCGTGGTGTTCGACAGGCGGTGCGAGATGGTGACCGAGCTTTTCCCCTCGCCAAGGCGGTAGAGCTGTGCAAAGATGCGATCCTCCGAAAGCGGATCGAGCGCGGCGGACGGCTCATCGAGGATCATAAATTCGCTGTCCTTGAAGTAGGCGCGCGCCAGTCCCACAAGCTGCCACTGCCCGCCCGACAAGCTCTTGCCGTTATCGGCATAGTACCGCCCGAGCACGCTGTCAAAGCCCTGCTCCCAATCCCGGATGACCTCGCTTACGCCGCTGATGTCACAGGCGCGTTTCAGCTTCTCATCGTTGAACCGCTCGCCGAAATCCGACAGCGCAATGATCTCGCGCAGCGGCAAACAATAGGTGACATAGTCCTGAAACAGCACGCCGAACACCTTGCGCACGGCGTAAATATCGTACTGGCGCAGATCCACACCGTCCAGCTTGACGCATCCCGCCTCGGGATCATAGAAGCGGAACATCAGCTTGATAATGGTGGATTTTCCCGCGCCGTTGAGACCGATCAGACCGATCTTTTCCTGCGGCTCGATCGTAAAGGAACAGTCCTTTAGCACATATTCCTCGGCATTCGGATAACGGAAAGATACATTGCAGAATTCAATCCTCGGATTTGCCGACGGCAACCTCGTGCCGCTCTTTTCCACCTCGGGTTCGATCTCCATGAATTCCTGCAGTTCGAGCAGCCGTTTGTTGTCCTTCAAAAAGATGTTGACATCCGACATCAGCCCCGTTGTCTGCGAGATCAACCGCTTGACCATGCTGAGATTATACTGCAGATCGCCGATGCCGATGCGCCCGCCGATCACATCGAGCACCGACACGATCAGCACCAAGAACTCGGCGCACATGTCCACCGCAACGACTAACCCGTTGAAAATATTGTAGCGAACTTCCTCACGCTTGTTGATGCGGTAGAGCTTGTGCCATATTTCTTTGTACCGCGCAATAAAAAACGCGCCGATGTCATGCAGCTTGATCTCAAACTGCACGCCGTTGTTGAACAGCACATCGCGGTACCAATCCTTCTTGCGGTTGTCGCGGAGCTGCTCCTTCTCCATCTGCAGTTTTTTCTCGGTGCGCCGCTTATTGTAGAGCATGTACGGCAGGAGCAAAACAAATGCGATCAGCCCCAGCCACCATTTGTACGCGCAGACGATCACCAGCGTGGCAACCACATTGACGCACTTGGAAACGATGCGGAACACCACCCACGTCATCTGCGTCATCGCGCCGAAATTGCTGCGTGCGTGGCGCACCTTGTCGCCCATCTTGGCGGAGTCGAAGAAGGAGAGATCCATGCGCGAGGACTTTTCCATCATCACTTTCTCGATGTAGAACCACAGCTCGTCGCCGTAGCGGTCGATGACATAGCTGTCAAACTGCTCCAGCAGATACGTTGCCAACTTCAGCGCAAGGTAAACACACAGACACACGATCACTGTCTGCCCCTGCGCCTCATACTGCACAATGCCGTTGAGCACCTCTTTCCACAGCCGAATGTTGACAAGCGGGATCACCGTGGTAGAAAGCATCACCACCATCTTCATGCAGAAATAGAACTTGGAAGCAAGGAAATTCGTCTTGATGCCGAACCACACGTTTTTAAAAAGTCCCGAAAAGAATGCTTTGATCTTGTTCATA
>JAFTOT010000061.1 GCA_017463665.1 Clostridia bacterium
GCGCTCGAAGTTTACGCCCTCGCCGAGGCGGAGTATCCCATCAGAGCGCCGTACCCCGACTGGTCACAGATCAACCTCGAAGAACGAGACGCATGGTACAAGGATCGGGAAGAACGCCGATCCTACTACGGCGCGGGTGAAAACTTAGATGCTTTTTTCACCGCAACCATCTCCGAGTTTCTCACAAGTGAAGGCAACAAAAACCGCGTGTACTCTCCCCTCAATGTCTACATGGCACTCGCCATGCTGGCAGAGATCACCGACGGGGAGAGCCGCGCGCAGATCTTAGACCTGCTGGATGCGGACAGTATCGAAGCCCTGCGCACGCAGGCACATGCGATATGGAGCGCCAACTACAGCGACGACGGAAACGTGACCAGCATTTTGGCAAGCTCCCTGTGGCTGAGTGAAGATGTTTCTTTCAATCAGCATACGCTGGATCTGCTCGCAAAGAACTACTATGCGTCCTCTTATCGGGGAAAAATGGGCTCGTCCGCATTGAACAAAGCCCTGCAGGCTTGGATGAATGAGCAGACAGGCGGACTGCTCGAGGAGTATGTCTCGGATATCGAGCTGACAACCGACACGATCATGGCTTTGGTCACGACGATCTACTTTCAGGCGCAGTGGGACTGCGAGTTTGATCGTGAAAAGAACACCGAAGATGTCTTTCACGCCGCGCTCGGGGATATCACCTGCGAATTCATGCACAAAACCGAACACATGGGCGATTATTATTGGGGTGAAAAATTCACCGCTACCATACAATATCTCGGCGACGGATCTATGTATTTCATCCTACCCGACGAAGGCATCAGCGTACAGAAACTGCTCAGCGACAGCGAAGCCCTTGCCTTTATGGTCGGCGAGCAGGAAAACCGACAACGCTGCAAAGTAAATCTGTCTATCCCGAAATTTGATGCCAGCTCGAGACTCGATCTGAAAGAGGGACTGCAAAACCTCGGCATTACCGATTGCTTTGATGAAAATACCGCCGACTTTACGCCGCTTGACGAGGAAAATCCGTCATGGCTGGATAAAGTAGAGCACGGCGCGCGCGTGGTCATTGATGAGCAGGGCGTAAAAGCCGCCGCGTATACGTTAGCGACGCGGGATGGCGGCTCCGCTACGCCCGACGAGGAAGTGGACTTCGTCCTCGACCGCCCGTTCCTCTTTGTCATCACCGGCGGCGACGGGCTCCCGCTCTTCGTCGGCGTGGTCAATCAGCCATAGGTTTACGCGCAAAGCGCGTAAACAATGAATTGCGATCCTGCGGATTGCATGATTTGAGCACTACCGTGCTCATGATTTGCCTGCGGCATGATTTGCCCTGCGGGGCATAAGGGATCGCAATTCAAATCACGGAGCGTCAGCTCCAAATCATGGCGGCATCGCCGCCAAATCATGCGCCGCAGGCGCAAATCATTCGTAGCACAAAAAAGGAGCCTCGCGGCTCCTTTTTGTGCTTTTTGGTTTCTTTTTGTACTTTTCGGCTTGTGTTTGCACAGATAAAATGGTATGATAAATTTACCAAACACTGTGACCGCGGCAGCTTTTTTCCCGTCTTTATAGGTGAAAGGCCTTATCAAGCGATCGGAGGAGAAACGATGGACGACCAAACAATCATAGATCTATACTGGCAGCGCGAAGAAGCGGCGATCACCGAGACCAAGGCAAAGTACGGGCGGCGTTGCTATGCCATCGCCTACAACATCCTGCACGATCGCTCGGATGCGGAGGAATGCGAAAACGATACATACCTCGGCGCATGGAGAAGCATGCCGCCGCACAAGCCGACCGCGCTTTCCGCATTTCTCGGCGCGATCACCCGTCAGCTCTCGCTCGATAAATGGCGCGAAAAGAACGCGCAAAAGCGCGGCGGTGAACTTACGATATCGCTGAACGAGCTGGAGGAATGTATCCCCGACGACAAAAGCATCGACGATGCCATCACGGCGATGAGCCTCGGCAAAACGATCTCCGCATTTCTGCGTACCCTGCCCGAGGTCGAACGCTGCGTATTCCTGCGCAGATACTGGTATTTTGATTCGGTCGGCGCAATTTGCGCACGCTACGGGTTCGGGCAAAGCAAAGTGAAAATGATGCTGCACCGAACCCGAGAGAAACTTTTGACTTACCTTGAAAAGGAGGGGATCTTTGTATGAAATCCGATAAATTACAAGACGCGATCGGCACAGTGGATGCAGATCTTGTCACAGAGGCAGAAAAAGCTCCCAAAAAGCATCGCAAGCTGAAATGGACGGCGGCGGTCGCCGCCATGCTCGCCGTTGCCATCGGCATCGGTGCCTATTTCGGCGTCGGCAACCCGTTTGCGCTCAATGCATATGCACTCGCCGAGGCGGAGTATCCGACCGTAGCGGGATATCCCGATGCCCTGCTGATGATCGGCTATGACGAATGGCGCGAGGATCAGAAGACGCGAAGAACCTACTACGGAGCAGGCGAAGATCTGGACGGCTTCTTTAGCGCAACAATCGCCGAATTTCTGTCGGGCAGTGAGACCGAGAACCGCATTTATTCGCCCCTCAACGTCTACATGGCACTTGCCATGCTGGCGGAGATCACCGACGGCGAAAGCCGCGCACAGATCCTCACGCTGCTCGGCGCAGACTCGATCGACACCCTGCGCACACAGGCGAACGCGATCTGGAACGCCAATTACAACAACGACGGGGCGGTCACAAGCATTCTTGCAAGCTCGCTGTGGCTGAACGAAGATGTTGCGTTCAAGCAGAAAACATTGGATACACTTGCCAAGAACTATTACGCATCGTCATATCAAGGAAAAATGGGATCGGGGAGCTTCAACAATGCCCTGCAGGAATGGATGAATGCGCAGACCGGCGGACTGCTGAAAAAGCAGATCGGCGAAATCGAAATGACGCCCGAAACGGTCATGTCGATCGTTACGACCATCTATTTTCAGGCGAAATGGGACAGCGAGTTTTCCAAAGCAAAAACGCGCACGGATGTATTCCATAGCGCAAACGGCGATATAAACTGCGAGTTCATGCACCGGACCGAGACCTACGGAAACTACTACTGGGGCACCAAATTCTCCGCGGTGAGCAAACGGCTCGAGAACAGCGGCAGTATGTGGTTTATCCTCCCCGACGAAGGCGTCAGCGTCCAGGAGCTGCTCAGCGACAGCGAGGCGCTTGCCTTTCTGAGCGCAAACGGCGATTGGGAAAACTACAAGTCGCTCAAAGTCAACCTGTCCGTTCCGAAATTTGATGTAAACTCCAAGCTGGATCTCACGGCAGGACTGAAAAACTTAGGCGTGACCGAATGCTTTGACGGCAGCGCTGCCGATTTTACACCGCTCGTTGCCGAAGAACAACCGCTGTGGCTGAGCAACGTGGAGCACGGCGCAAGAGTTGCCATCGATGAAGAAGGCGTAGTAGCCGCCGCGTATACCGAAATGCGGCTCGCAGGCGCAGCCGCACCACCCGATGACGAGATCGACTTCGTCGTGGATCGCCCGTTCCTCTTTGTCATCACCGGCGGCGATGGGCTCCCGCTCTTCGTCGGCGTGGTCAATCAGCCATAGGTTTACGCGCAAAGCGCGTAAACAATGAATTGCGATCCTGCGGATCGCATGATTTGAGCACTGCGTGCTCATGATTTGCCTGCGGCATGATTTGCCCTGCAGGGCATTAGGATTGCAATTCAAATCATGGAGCGTCAGCTCCAAATCATGGCGGCAATGCCGCCAAATCATGCGCGGGACGCGCAAATCATTCGCCACACCAAAAAAGGAGCCTCGCGGCTCCTTTTTGTGTTGCTTATTTGCTCTGGATATACTGATGGATCGCTGCGGCTGCGGTCTTGCCGGCGCCCATGGCGAGGATGACCGTTGCGGCACCGGTAACGGCGTCGCCGCCGGCGTATACGCCCTCGATCGAGGTCAGACCGTTCTCATCTGCGACGATCTCGCCTCTCTTCTTAGTCTCAAGACCTGGCGTGGTGGACTTGATCAGCGGGTTCGGCGAAGTACCGAGCGACATGATCACGCAGTCCACGTCCATCTCAAACTCGCTGCCCTCGATCGCAACGGGGCGACGGCGTCCGGATGCATCGGGTTCGCCGAGCTCCATGCGCACGCAGCGCATTGCGGCAACCGAGCCGTAGGCGGGATCTTTCGGATCCTGTACCTTGGCAGGCAGCAGCTGGATGGGATTGCAGAGGGTCTGGAAGATGATGCCCTCCTCCATGGCGTGTTTAATCTCCTCGCGGCGTGCAGGAAGCTCCTCCATACCGCGGCGATAAACGATGTATACATTCTCCGCACCCAGACGCTTTGCAGTTCTTGCCGCATCCATCGCAACATTACCGCCGCCGACAACGGCAACATTCGTGCCGCGGTGGATCGGCGTGGTGGAATCGGGCAGATACGCCTTCATCAGATTGGAGCGGGTGAGGAACTCATTTGCGGAAAATACGCCCTTAAGGTTTTCACCGGGGATATTCATAAACATAGGCAGACCTGCGCCCGAGCCGACGAAGATGGCATCATAGCCGTGCTCATTCTTCAACTCCTCAATGGTGAGGACTCTGCCGATAACCATATTGGTCTCGATCTTTACGCCGAGCGCCTTCAGGTTGTCGATCTCCTTCTGCACGATCGCCTTGGGGAGACGGAACTCGGGGATACCGTACACAAGCACGCCGCCAGCAAGGTGGAGTGCCTCATAAACGGTGACCTCATAGCCGAGCTTTGCAAGATCACCCGCGCAGGTCAGACCCGAGGGGCCCGAGCCTACGATCGCAACCTTATGACCGTTCGGCGGAGGGAGGATCGGTGCAGACGTGGAGTGCGCATTGTGCCAATCGGCAACAAAACGCTCCAGACGACCGATCGCAACCGGCTCGCCCATGTTGTTACGGGTGCAGGCACCCTCACACTGTGTCTCCTGCGGACAAACGCGACCGCAGACAGCCGGCAGAGAGGAAGAACGGTGAATGATCTCGTATGCTCCCTCAAAATCGCCATCGGCGACCTTGGCAATAAATGCGGGAATATTGATGTTGACAGGGCAACCGTTCACACAAGGTTGGTTTTTGCAGCCGAAGCATCGCTTTGCCTCATCAATTGCCATTTCTTCCGTATAGCCGAGTTCCACTTCTTCAAAATTGCGGTTTCGTACATACGGCAGCTGCGCAGGCATCGGATTCTTCTTGGGATTCATATTAAACTTTGCCATCTTACTGCACCTCCTTCTTGAACAGGTTGCAGGCAGCTTCTCTTGCGTGCGTCTCAAACGCGGGGTAGGAACGGGAACGGCTGATCGCCTCGTCGAAATCGACCTCGTGACCGTCAAAGTCGGGGCCGTCCACACAGGCAAACTTGGTCGTGCCGCCGACCGTCAGACGACAGCCGCCGCACATGCCCGTACCGTCTACCATGATGGGGTTCATGCTGACGATGGTCTTCTGGTCGTAAGGCTTGGTCGCAAGACATACAAACTTCATCATGATCAGCGGACCGATCGTGATAACGACATCATAGCGCTCGCCTGCCTCGAGTGCCGCGTTCAGCGGTACGCAGACATTACCCTTTTCGCCGTAGCTGCCGTCATCGGTCATAACATGCAGCGTGTCGCTGCAAGCAGCAAATTCTTTTTCGAGGATGAGAAGATCCTTGTTTCTGAAGCCGATGATGGAATGTACCTCGGCACCCAGCTCCTTGAGCTTCTGTGCAACGGGCAGTGCGATCGCACAGCCAACGCCGCCGCCGACGATGCATGCCTTCTTGATGCCGTCGGTATGCGTGGGCGTACCGAGCGGGCCGACAAAATCCTGAATATATTCACCCTCTGCCTTGTGATTCAGCAGCTCGGTGGTTGCGCCGACGATCTGGAAGATGATCGTGACGGTGCCTTTATCACGGTCGTAACCCGCAACGGTCAGCGGGATACGTTCGCCGTTTTCATCCACGCGCAGAATGATGAACTGACCGGGCTGCGCTTTTTTGGCGATCAGCGGTGCCTCAATGTCCATCAGAGTGACCGTGGGATTGAGTATTTCCTTACGGACGATCTTATACATATATAAAGCCCTTTCAAAAAATCAAGATACAAAATATTATAACACAGTGTATCGAATTTTTGTATGATTTTTTCGAATTTTGTAAAAGATTATAGAATATTTCAAAAAACGCAGGCTTTCGCCTGCGCTTTTTGGATATTTCTTTCTTAGAAATCGATCTCCAAGTCGTAATAGCAAGCCTTAAGCAGCTTTTCCATCTCCTCCTGAGAAGGCTGACGGGGGTTGGAACCGGTGCAGGCATCGCCGATCGCATTTGCGGCAACCTCGGGCAATTTCGCGAGGAACTCCTGCTCGTCGATGATGCTCTTGTCTGCCTTTACGCCGCCCTCACCGTAGAACTTGATCGCCTGCGGGATGTTCAGCGCATCGTTCATATCGCGAAGCATCTTGATGAGAAGATCGACCTTTTCGGTAACGGTGCTGCCGCCGAGTCCGAGGAAGTCGGTGATCTCTGCATAACGCTTTGCTGCAGTCTCATCCTTGGAGTTGTACTTAATAACCTTGGGCAGGTACATTGCGTTTGCACAACCGTGAATGATGTGACCGCCGGTGAATGCAGCGCCGGTCTTGTGTGCCATCGAGTGTACGATACCGAGCAGCGCATTGGAGAACGCCATACCGGCAAGGCACTGTGCGTTGTGCATGCGGTCGCGTGCAGCCATATCGCCGCCGTAAGAAGCCACCAGATCGCTCTTGATCATCTTGATCGCGTGCAGTGCAAGCGGATCGGTATAATCGCAGTTCATCGTGGAAACATAAGCCTCAACCGCGTGGGTCATAGCATCCATACCGGTGTGTGCGGTAAGCTTCGGGGGCATGGTCTCTGCCAACTCGGGCTCAACGATCGCCACGTCGGGCGTGATGTTGAAATCGGCAAGAGGATACTTGATACCCTTTGCATAGTCGGTGATAACGGCAAATGCGGTAACCTCGGTAGCGGTACCGGAAGTGGAAGGAATTGCGCAGAACTTCGCCTTGGTGCGGAGCGTGGGGAAATTGAAGGGCGTGATCAGATCCTCGAAAGTGGTCTCGGGATACTCATAGAATGCCCACATCGCCTTTGCAGCGTCGATCGGCGAACCGCCGCCCATTGCAACGATCCAATCGGGCTCAAACGCGCGCATAGCCTCTGCGCCGCGCATAACGGTCTCCACAGACGGGTCGGGTTCAACACCCTCGAACAGAGCGACCTCCATGCCGCCCTCTTTGAGATATGCAACCGCGCGGTCGAGGAAGCCCATACGCTTCATCGTGCCGCCGCCGACAACAACGATCGCCTTTTTGCCGCCGAGAGTCTTCAAGATCTCCAGCGAGCCCTTACCGTGATACAAGTCTCTGGGAAGAGTAAAACGTGCCATGATAATACCTCCGTCGTGCACTCCTCGGAGTGCTCTCATATTTTGTTGGCTATATTATAGCATCTATGCATATATATGTCAACCTAAATTTTTATCACATATGATTTAATTTTTCGCAGTGCGAATTGCACAAATTAAAGTATGTTATTGACATATGTTCAAAAATGTGCTATTCTATAGATGACCCAATTTAAACCCAATTTTATAAGGAGACAAAATCATGCCCAGACCGCAAAAATGCCGACGCATCTGCTCAAAGCCCGCCGCTTCCGCATTTGCGCCTACCAACATCACAGCCACCGAGGAAGTTGTCCTCGGTTATGACGAATACGAAACCCTGCGCCTGATCGACCGCGAGGGATACAGCCACGCCGATTGCGCCGAGAAAATGAATGTGGCACGCACCACCGTTACCCGCATGTACGCCAGCGCACGCGAAAAGGTCGCCGACGCACTGATCGGCAGCAAGCGCCTTGTCATTCGCGGCGGCGATGTTGCTGTCTGCGCCGCAATGCGCCCCGAATGTGCCGAGGAAGAAGCCTGCTGCCACCGCGAGAAATCTGCGGCAGAGGGCGATGCGAACACGCCTGTTATTCCCACCGCCGAGGACATTACACGCGTAAAGGGACTCGGCTTCTTGCGCGACAAGAACACCGTGGATCGCTTCAACGGCCGCGTCATCACTCGCAACGGTAAAATTACCGCCGACCAATCGCAGATCATCGCCGAAGCCGCAAAGCGTTTCGGCAGCGGCGAGATCGCCATGACCACCCGCCAGACCGTGGAGGTCCAGGGCATTCCGTATACAAACATCGATCCGCTGTGTGCATTCCTCGCCGAACACGGGATGGAAACCGGCGGCACGGGTCCGAAAGTCCGCCCCGTCGTTTCCTGCAAGGGTACGACCTGCCAGTACGGTCTGATCGACACCTACGCCCTCTCCGAGGAGATCCACGAGCGCTTCTACCGCGGCTGGCACGATGTCAAGCTGCCGCACAAATTCAAGATCGCCGTCGGCGGCTGCCCCAACAACTGCGTAAAGCCCGACCTCAACGACCTCGGTATCGTCGGACAGCGTCTTGTCAAGATCGATTATGAAAAGTGCCGCGGCTGCAAGGTCTGCCAGATCGAAAAAGGCTGCCCGATCAAAGTCGCACATCTGAAAAACGGCAGGATCACCGTTCCCGCCGATGCCTGCAACCACTGCGGACGCTGCAAGGGCAAATGTCCCTTCCACGTATTCGACGAGTACACCGACGGTTACCGCGTCTATATCGGCGGTCGCTGGGGCAAGAAAGTCGCACAGGGACGCCCGCTGTCCAAAATCTTCACCGATAAAGACGAAGTGCTCACCGTGATTGAGAGAGCCGTCACGCTCTTCCGCGATCAGGGCATCGCAGGCGAGCGTTTTGCCGACACGATCGCGCGTCTCGGCTTTGAGAATGTAGAAAAGCAACTTCTCGGAGAAAACGCATGAAAAAATATCTTATACTTACAATACTCTGCCTTTGCCTTTTGCTCGGCTCCTGCGTAAAGACCGAACCTGACTTTGTCGATACGACCGTGCATTTTACCGATGCCACGGGCGAGACGGTCTCCCTGCCGCAAAATCCTGCCAAGGTCGCCGTGCTCTTCTCTTCCTTTGCCGACATCTGGTTGACTGCGGGCGGCGAGATCGCCGTAACCGTCGGGGAGAGCGTGGAGCGCGGCTTTGCCGATGCAAACACAATTCTCGTAGACGATGCCGCAGGCAAGCGCATCGACACCGAAACGCTGATCGCCTCCGCCCCCGATCTTGTGATCGGCTCTGCGGATATCGAAGCGCAGTGCGACGCCGCCGATGTCTGCCGCAGCGCAGGCATCCCGACGGTGCTGCTGCGCGTAGAGAGCTTTGACGATTACCTCACGGTGCTGAAGCTGTTCACCACGCTGACGGGCAACGACGATCGCTATGCGACCTACGGCACCGAGCTTTCGACGGATATCCGAGCGCAGATCGCCGACTATACCGCCGGCGCGAAGGAGACCTCGGTTCTCTTTATTCGCGCAGGCTCGGGGGCTCGCTACACCAAGGCAAAAACCGTCGAGGATCATTTCGCAGCGGCGATGCTCGAGGAGCTCGGCTGCCGTAACATCGCGGACGCCGCACCCGTACTGCTCGACGGACTGAGCTTTGAGGAGATCCTTGCAAAAGATCCCGACCACATCTTCATCTCCACAATGGGCGACGAGGACGCGGCAAAAGCGTACATGGACGATCTCTTAAAAGAGCCGACATGGCAAAGCCTGACCGCGGTAAAAGAGGGGAATGTGCACTACCTGCCGAAATCCCTGTTTCAATACAAGCCCAATGCCCGCTGGGGCGAGGCATATACCTATCTGATCACAATTCTTGAAGGAAACACACCGTGAAAAATGAACGCAAAACATTTCGTATCTGCAGCATCGGCGGCATCACTTTGATGGCACTGATGCTGTTTTGCGCCCTGCTGCTCGGTGTCGTGCTCGGCAGTACCAAGGTATCGCTCGCCGAGCTGTGGCGCGGTCTTTTTTGGAAAGAAGAAGCACACACTGCCTCGATCATCCTCTATTATCTGCGCCTGCCGCGCGTGTTTGCCGCTCTGCTCGCGGGCGTGGGGCTCTCGGTGTCGGGCGTACTGCTGCAAAGCGTCACGGGCAATGAACTTGCCGCGCCGAACATCATCGGTGTCAACTCGGGCGCGGGCTTCTGCTGCATTTTGCTGCTGACATTTTTCCCGAAGATCTCGGCTGCACTGCCGTTTGCCGCCGCGCTCGGTGCTTTCGGCACGACGCTGCTCATTGTCAGCGTCGCCGCAAAGCTGAATGCCTTTCGCGGCACGGTCATCCTCTGCGGCATCGCGTTTACCTCGGTGCTGAACGCAGGCATTTCCCTGCTCTCACTGCTTGATGGCGATGTACTCACCGCGTACAACGCCTTTTCGGTCGGCGGTCTCTCGGGCGTGAAGTTCGAGCAGCTTTGGCTGCCCGCCGCGATCATTTTCACCTGCCTGATCCTCTCGCTCGTGCTCTCCCGGCGCATCCATCTGCTTTGTCTCGGCGATGCGCTTGCCGCATCGCTCGGCGTGCGCGTGCGCGCACTGCGCCTCTGCTGTCTGCTGTGCGCATCCGCATCGGCGGCGGCGGTCGTCAGCTTTGCAGGACTGCTCGGCTTTGTCGGTCTGGTCGTGCCGCACATCGCGCGGCGACTCGCAGGACAGCGGACAAGCCACGTGCTCATCACCTCAGCCTTTGTCGGCGCGATCCTTGTGATCCTCGCCGATCTGCTCGGCAGAGTGCTGCTTGCGCCTACCGAGATCCCCGTCGGCGTGATCATGGCGCTGATCGGCGCACCTTTCTTCTTTATATTATTACTGCAAAGGAGGGATCAAGGTGCTGCAATGTAACAGCGTCGGCGTAACGCTCGGCGGCAAGGAGATTCTGAGCAATGTCTCCTTTACCCTCCGACAAAGCGCCTTTACCGCCGTGCTCGGCAAAAACGGCAGCGGAAAATCCACACTTGCTGCCTGCATCTGCGCACAGCAAAAGCATACGGGGCAGATCACGCTCTGCGGCAGCGATCTTGCATCCCTGCCGCCGCGTGCGCGTGCACAGCGCATTGCGGTGCTGCCGCAGAATGTGCCCACGCCGAATATCACCGTGCGCGAGCTGGTCTCCCTCGGCAGGAATCCCTATATCGGGCTGAGCCGCCGCATGGGAGACGAGGACTTCGCCGCCATCGACCGCGCGCTCACGCGCACCGACCTTGGCGCCTTTGCCGACCGCATGCTCCCCACCCTCTCGGGCGGCGAGCGGCAGCGCGCCTATCTCGCGATGATCCTTGCACAGGATGCCGACGTTCTGCTCCTCGACGAGCCGACCACCTATATGGACATCCGCGCCGAAGCAGAGTTCCTGCAACTGCTGCGGGCACTCACCGCCGAGGGCAAAACCCTGCTTGTGATCCTGCACGACCTCACCCTCGCCGCAAAATATGCCGACGATGTGCTCATTTTGGAGCACGGCAGGCAAACCTTCTGCGGCACGAAAGAAGAATGTCTAAAAAAATGCGCCATAGAATCGACCTTCTCCGTCCGCCGCATCAACGTCGACGGCGAAGTGCTGTTCTTGGCGTAGGAGATTGCTATGAAACCAACTGCGAACTGCATCGAATTCACCTCTGCGATCAGCGTGGCGAAAATGCGCGAAAGCGACGCATACACCATTGCAAACCTCGTGCCGTCAAAAACGCTGATGTACCGCGCGGCGATGGGCATTTACAATGCCGCAAAATGGCGGGGCAAAACCATCGCCATCATCACAGGCAGCGGCAACAACGGCGGCGACGGCTACGCGCTTGCCTGCATCCTCGCGGACAACGGCATCCCTGCCACGCTCGTGCGCGTGTCCGAGAAGTTTTCGGAGGACGGCAAGCACTACTACGACATGGCGATGCAAAAAGGCGTAACCGACGGTCGCTTTACCGGCGAGACCGACCTCTCCGCCTATGACATCGTTGTGGACTGCATCCTCGGCACGGGCTTTCGCGGCGAGCCGCGCGGCACCGCCGCCGATGCCATCCGCGCGATCAACACCTCGGGCGCGTATGTGATCTGTGCCGACATCAACAGCGGTCTTGACGGCGACACGGGCGAAGCCGTTCTTGCGGTCAAGTCCGACCTCACCGTCTCCATCGGCTACTATAAGAGAGGCATGTTCCTCGCCGACGCCCCCGCACTCATCGGCGACCTCGTCAATGTCGATATCGGCATCGTGCTGGTGTGAAACAACAAGATAACCCCCTTGCAAAACTGAAAATCAGTTTTGCAAGGGGGTTTCATATGAAGTTACTCATATAAATGAAAGTTTATGGCAGGAATAAACATTCCTTTACAAGGAAACTTTTTTACTTCTGTTTTATTCCAATATTTCATCCACGAAATATGCGTTTGTATTCGCGTGTTTGCCGTACTTATCCGTGACGGTGATGCGCACATAGACATCGTCGGGCAGCACCTCAAAACTTGCCTTGGTCAAGGTCTTTCCTTTCACCCGCGTAAAGTTGCGCGTTTTGCGTGTACCGGTGGTCATCACGATCTTTTCCGCCGCCGAAGTGGTTACGTGCAGCATACCGTCCTCAAACCACAGGTCATGAATGGCAGGTCCCTGCGAAGCATAGAAATTGCCCGCGAGGAGCGCGTCGGTGATCGTCTTATACTCGAGCTTGTCTGCCTTGATCATCGTAAA
>JAFTOT010000071.1 GCA_017463665.1 Clostridia bacterium
AATGATTGGTTAGGAAGTTGTGCTATCGCCGTAGGGGAGGCGTTTCGCCTCCCGCTTGTACAACATCTCGCCGAAGCCTGCGGGAGGGGGGACCCCTCCCCTACAAGATTTGTTTGACCGCCGTTACACACATAAACAATCCTTTTTCTTTTTACCAATATCAAAAGCACCAAGCTCTTTCGAACTTGGCGCTTTCTCTTATTCTAAGGACATTGGGCTCGCGCCTTCCTTTTGCTTTTGATTAGTTCATCGCGGTGAGGATCTTGGCGACGTTCAGGGTGAGAACGCCGGTGTCCTCGTTGTAGGATGCCATAATCTTGAGGGTTACGGTGATGGATGCTGCGCCCTCATAGGTCTTTGCATCGGTCAGGGGCACGAGGATCTCCATGCCCTCGCTGTCGAGGATGAACTGGTCGAGGATGCCCTCGGTGGGCTCATTGATCTGCTCGGTGACGTCGCCTGCCACGGAGTACTCATAGCCCGAGAACTCCTCGGTGATCTCGATCTCGTTGCCGCCGAGCCCATTCTCCGCGTCAAATGCGACATTCAGCGCCAAACGGTCGAAGTCGTATTTGTCGGTGTCAAGACCGGTTGCATCGATGGTGACCACATTTGCAGTCACGCCCGCCAGTGCGTTGGGCAGGTTCAGAGCGCCGCCCGCGATGGTCACGCTGTCGCCGTCGGTAAAGGTGATGTCGGATGCAGCGATGTCAGTAAAGGTCATGTCGTTTGCATGTCCCTCGAGCAGTGCTGCTGCCTTGAACGCCTCTGCGATGGTCTTGTTTGCCTCGGTGATCACGCCATGCTCATCGGCATAGAGCGCCTTGGAGAGGTCCAGCGTGATGCTGGTGTTGCTGCGGAATACGCACTCGTCCACGATCTCCATGGTGCGCAGGTCAAGCAGGTCGGTGATGGTGACGGTGTACTTCTCGGTCACATTCTCGCCGCTGTTTTCCACGCGGATCTCAGAGGTGGGCAGTGCCACATAGTAGGTCTCGCTCGAAAGCGATGCCTTGCTCTCGCCCCACGCGGTCACGTTTGCAAAGCCGCCCGTAAAGGTGGGCTCGTCGATCACTGCCACGATCAGGTCGGAGGATGCCGCGTAGAACTTAGCATTGCCGTTTACGGTGTACTTCGCTTTCTGCACGCCCTTTCGCACGCCGATGTTGCCCTCACCGTCGATGATGACGATGACGGTGTCGTCGTCCAGCGTAACTCTTGCCGCAGTCGCATCGGGATCTGCGGTGATCTTGTTGGTCTTGCTTGTGACGTCGGAGAAGATCAGACCTTCTGCGATCTCGGCGTACTCGACCGCGCCGCCGACCGTACCGAGGTCAAGCACGTCGCCGCGCTCGCCCACGATCGCAAAGATGCCTGCGGTCTGCAGCTCGGCGGTCAGCGCCGCATACTCTGCATACTTCGAGAAGCTCTCGCCCATGAGCTCTGCATAGCCTGCATACGCGCCCATGTCGCCGCTTACCGCATACTTCTCGGTCTCGGTGTTGTAGTCCTTGTAGAGCTTTTTCAGGGACTTCAGCTCCCACTCGCCGCTCTCGGTGTTGAGGACTGCGATCGCAACATTGCCGCTGTCATCGAGCACGAATGCGTCGGTGTACTCGAGCTTGTCCTCGGCAACGCCCATAAGATCCGACAGGATCTCGGGGTCAACGGTGACCAGTGCGAAGCCGTAGGTCGCCGCGCTCGAGGTGCCGTCGTAGCTCTCGAGGTATACAATGTTGCCGTCTACGGAAACGTACTTCACGTTGTCCTTGCCCGACTCAAAGCTCTGCATGATGGTCTTGATGAGTGCTTCGTTTGCCGCATAGGTTGCGTAGTCTGCCGCGTATGCGCCCTTGAAGCCGAAGCCGTGCTGCACGCCGCCGATCTTGACGGTCTCTCTGCCCGCGGAGGTACCCGTGAGCTGACCCGTGCGGAAGCCGCCGTGGTTTGCCGCAACGGTGAGGATGTTATCCACTGCGTTGTAGTAGTAGAACATGAACTCGCCCGATTCGATGTCCTCGCCTGCGAGCGCCACGCTCTTGGCTTTCTCGCCGTTCTTCTTGGAGACAGAAGTGGTCGAGGAAGTTACCTTCGATGCGGTGCCGAGCAGGTACTCGACGAAGTTCGACTTGTCGCCGTCCTTGTTTTCGACCTTCGATGCCTCATAGCTGCCGATGGTCACGAAGGATGCGTTCTTGCCCGTGGTGGAATCCTTCAGCGTGCGGACGAAATACTGACCGAACGCATAGGGCATGTAGTAGATATGGAGCGTCTTGACGGTCTCGCCGCCCTCGGTGGTCTCGCGAACAATGTAGCGAACCGCACCGTTCGAGTTTGCACCGATGTAGCCGTCCTTTACGTCATAGAGGAAGTTGTTCTCAAAGTTCTTGCCGTCGGTCTCGTTCCAGCCGTCTGCGCCGAACTCGTATACGACAACGTCGTACTTATCGGATGCAAACTTCACGCCGCTGAGGGTGATGTACGGGGAACCCGAGGTGGGCACAACATAGCGGATGCTGCCCGCGTCGCCGAGGTTTTCCAGAGCGGTGAGTGCATCGGTGTTGACAAAGACAACGCGTGCATCGCTCTCGGATGCGTCGGTGTCGTACTTGTCAAAGAACTCCTCTGCCTTGCAGTCCACGAACATGGTCAGGGGCAGACCGAGGTAGTCGATCTTGGCGGTGTCGGCGGTGATGCCGAGGTCAGCGGCTGCCATCGTGTAGGATGTGTCGCCGTACTGCACGGTCACGGTGTCGATGTCGTCCGCGCCGTCCGCTTTGATAAATTCGGTCACGGTAACGACCATCTTACCCGCTGCAAAGCCGGATTTTTCGAGGTAGGTCTCTCTCTTGATCTTGCCGGGGCCGACAATGATGCCGTATGCCGACTCATCCTGCTTGCCGGGGTACACGGTCTCGCCCGAGATGGGGTCGGTAATCGCGATCTCGGTACCGAGCATGTCCCAGATGAGCTGCGCGGTCTCGTCGCGGCGAAGCTCCGCCTTGAAGTTGAGGTTCTCGATGTTTTTGGTCAGTCCGAGCTTCTGCGCTTCCAGAATGTAATCATACGGATAGGACATGTTCTCGCGCTCATAGCCGAGGGCGCGAACTGCCAGCGTCAGCATTTCCTGATAGGTGATCGTATCGTTATAGCCGTAGATGCCGTTGCCTCTGCCTACGATCAGACCAAGGTTTGCGAGGTAGTCGATTGCCGTACCGTACTCGGGTACGTCCGTGAAGATAGCGCTCTTGTCTGCGTTCCATACGGAGGAGTCGGTCTTGCCGGTGATAGCCTGAACGAAGAACAGCGCCGCCTGATAACGGGTAACATGCTTGTCCAGCATGAGATCACCGTTTTCGTCGCCCTTCATCACGCCGATCGCCGCGAGGTGCTGTGCCGCGTCCAGATAGTCCGCGTTTGCTTCCGTTGCGCCCGCCGTGAACACCGACATGCTAAGTACCATCAGCATTGCCAGCGTGAGGGAAAGAAATTTTTTGAAATTTCTCATTGTGCGTTCTCCTTATATAGATTTGTTCGGCGGCGGTGCCCCGCGCGCCGTGACACTATCCTACCGCATCCGCGAAAATTGCGCAAGGCATGCCTGCCATCTGTAAAGGAGTTGTCATATTCCGAAAAGGTTTTTGTAATATTTGAACCAAGGTTTGACAGGGATGGAAAATAAAAGAAAAGGTTATGCAGAAACCGATATGATGCTAAGCCTTCCCCTCGAGGGGAAGGTGGCGAACGCGACTCTGACAAAGTATAAACAGGGACTATCGGTTCAGTCGCGTCCTGCCTCGCCTGCGGCGATGCATTTTGCTCCCGTCGCGTTTGACGGATGAGGTGTAGGATGCGACGTAGTTCGCATCCGTGTCCGTAGAGATGTAACATTCATTCCGTAAGGGGAAACGCCGCTGCGGCGGCTACACCTCATCAGCGGTTTACCGCAATGCGACCGCAGGTCGCTATGCTTCCACCTCAAGGGGAAGCCAAGGAGACCACCATCGCATCTCTGCTTTTCGGCGCGCCCTGCAAGCAGCCAAGGACAAAAAGCTCCCTGCATAGCTGATATTCAGCTATGCAGGGAGCTTACTTGGCATTTTACTTTGCGAGTTTTCTCTGTACAAACTTGACGAGCTCTACGATCGGGATGGTGAGCACTGCAAGGATCATTGCCACTGCGTACTCTGCGATCGAAATGGTGGTAAAGCCGAATGCGTTTGCGAGGAAAGGTACTTCGCAGACCAGCGTGGTCGCGATCAGGCTGCCGACAGCGGCAATGCCGAGCACCTTGTTAAAGCTGCCGAGCTTAAAGATCGAGCCGCGCTGCGAACGCATGTTGAAGCTGTGGAAGATCTCTGCCATCGACATGGTGAGGAACGCCATGGTCATGCCGTCGGGGCTCTCTGCGATCTCCCAAACGCCGCTTTCCATGAAGTGACCGATGAAGTAGGAGAGAATGGTCAGAGCGGATACCATAATACCCTGGTAAGCGACGTCGATGCCCATGCCGCCGGCAAATACGCCTTCGTTTGCCTTTCTGGGCTTACGCTGCATGATGCCGGGTTCTGCCTTTTCCATACCCAGTGCAAGGGCAGGGAAGCAGTCGGTAACGAGGTTGATCCAGAGCAGGTGAACGGGTTTCAGAATGGTGAAGCCCATGAGCGTGGTCACGAAAATACTGATGACCTCGGACATGTTGGAGCCGAGGAGGAACTGGATCGCCTTACGGATGTTGTCGTAAATGCGGCGACCTTCTTCAACTGCGCCGACGATGGTGGCAAAGTTGTCGTCTGCGAGTACCATGTCTGCAACGTTCTTGGTAACGTCGGTACCGGTGATACCCATGCCGACACCGATGTCTGCGGACTTGATGGAGGGAGCGTCGTTTACGCCGTCACCGGTCATGGCGGTGACATAGCCTGCGCCGCGCCAAGCGTTGACGATTCTGGTCTTGTGCTCGGGCTGTACGCGTGCGTACACGCCGATGTCCATGAACTGCTTTGCAAATTCCTCGTCGCTCATCTCACTAAGCTGCGAACCGGTGATGGCGCGTCTGCCCTCGGTGAGAATGCCGAGTTCCTTTGCGATCGCAACGGCGGTGTCAATGTGGTCGCCCGTGATCATGATCGCGCGGATGCCTGCGCTGTTACATTCTGCGATCGCGTCCTTAACCTCGGGACGAACGGGGTCGATCATGCCGGTAAGACCGACAAAGCAGAGCTTCTCTTCGAGGTCTGCGGGTTCAAGCGATGCGGGCATAGCATCGTAGGTGCGCATGGAGGCTGCCAGCACGCGGAGTGCGCGGTCTGCCATTGCCTTGTTGGCTGCCATGATCTCTGCCATTTTGGCTTCGGTCATGGGAACGATCTTGCCGCCCTCGAGGTAGGATGCACAGCGGCGGAGGATCTCGTCGGGTGCACCCTTGGTGAACTGTACGAATTTGCCGTCGGTATTATGGATGGTGGACATCATCTTTCTGCCGCTGTCAAACGGAGCTTCGCCGACACGGGGAGAGGATGCCTTGAGATCGTATTTTTTGAGGTCGAGCGTATTTGCATAGGCAACCAGTGCCGCCTCGGTGGGTTCGCCCGTGACATTGCCCTCTTCGTCAAGCTCTGCGTCCGAGCAGAGAGCCATTGCGGTTGCGAGGAGCTTTTCGTCGTTGCCGTAGTGGTCAACAACGGTCATCTTGTTCTGGGTGAGGGTACCGGTCTTGTCCGAGCAGATGATCTGCGCACAGCCGAGGGTTTCAACGGCGGTGAGCTTACGGATGATGGCACGGCGCTTGGACATGTTGGTAACGCCGATGGAAAGAACGACGGTAACGACCATGGCAAGTCCCTCGGGGATAGCCGCAACTGCGAGAGATACGGCAACCATAAAGGACTCGAGTATCTTCTTGAAAAGTTCAAGCTCGGAGGGGCGGATCAGCTGTACTGCGAAGATCACAACGCTGATGCCGAGTACAAGGTAGGTCAGGATCTTGGAGAGCTGCGAGAGCTTGATCTGCAGAGGGGTCTGACCCTCGGAAGCGTTTGCAAGCGCGTCCGCGATCTTACCCATTTCGGTCTCCATACCGGTTGCGGTCACAACGAATGCGCCGCGTCCGTAAACGACGGTGGAACCCATGTAGACCATGTTCTTGCGGTCACCCAGCGGAACATCCTTGCTTTCATCTGCGAGGTTGATCAGCTCGATGAACTTGTTGACGGGGACGCTTTCACCCGTGAGGGCAGCTTCCTCGATCTTGAGGGACGCATTCTCGATGATACGTCCGTCTGCGGGGACGGCGTCGCCTGCTTCGAGCAGGACTACGTCGCCGACAACGATGTCTTCACTCTTGACGATGGTGAGCTTGCCGTCGCGCAGTACCTTGGACGTTGCCGCGCTCATTTCCTGCAGGGCTTCGATCGCTTTTTCGGCTTTCGATTCCTGATAAACGCCGAGTACGGCGTTCATGATGACAACGAACAGGATGATGAATACGTCCACAAAGCCTTCGCCTTCGATAGCGGCGGTAACGCCGCTGATCGCTGCCGCAACGAGCAGGATGATGATCATCGGGTCAGCGAGCTGCTTTAAGAAACGCTTCAGCAGCGATTCCTTTTTCGCCTCTTTGAGCTTGTTCTTACCGTTTTCGGCAAGACGCTTTTCAGCTTCTGCGCTCGAAAGGCCCGTTTCGGTGGAGCCGACTTTTTTCAGTACGGCGTCCGTGCTTTCGGTGTAGAATTTCATGTTGAATCCTTCCTTTGAAAATATATATAAATTTTTTGCGTAGACAAACAAAAAAACCCACGGATAGGAACGAACCTACCCATGAGTCTTGCCATTTGATTCAAGCCAGGTGCATGCGCACCGAATGTTGATCTTGAAACGATTCACAAAATCGGGTGGATCGTTGACTACTCCCTCACGGAATATACGTATTATACCATGAAAATTTTTCCTTGTCAAGTGGATTTTATGTGTAACATCGGAAAAAAGTATTTTTCTGTGCGGAAAGGGAAAACGGGAGGCTGCCGCAGATATCGCCTCCCGTATTCCTTGCGCATTCCGCTTTTTTGGGGTTTACGCTTTTTCAAAGCCGATGAGCATGCCGCCTTTTTCGGCGTAGAAGCTGCAAAGACCGCCGCATTTGCAGATCTGTACGTTGACAGCCTTAAATGTGTTTTGGATCTGTTCTTTCAGCGCCTTTGCCGCGCCCTCGTTGAGGCAGTGTGCGATGCGCACCTTGCCGCCTGCATAGCCGAGCGCCTTCATATGCTCCACGATGGTCTCCAGCGCGCGCTTTTCACCGCGCGCCTTGCTGAGCATCTCCAGCGTGCCGTGGTCGCTCGCCTTGCCGATGGCGCGGATGCCGAGGATGCCCGCCATCTTGGCGACCACGGGGCTGACACGACCGTTGTTGGCGAGGTTTTTCATGGATTCGAGCATGAAGAGGAGCCCTGTTTTTTGCTGATATTTGGTGACTGCTTTGCAGATCTCGTCAAAATCCTTGCCCGCGCCGATCAGCTCCGCCAGCTTTTCGATGATGAGGCGCAGCTCGGCGCCTGCGGACAGCGAATCGATCACGAGCACGCGGCGGTCGGGGTGCAGTTCCTCGTATTTTTTCTTGGCAAGGCACGCGGAATTGTAGCTGCCCGACAGGGAGCTTGTGATGGTCACGCAGAAGATCTCCTCGGCATCGCCGAAGGCGCGCAGCCAGTCCTCGGTGTTGGGGCAGGAGGTAGACGACTTGCCCTTATACGCCAAGAGGTCGGTTGCCATCTGCGCGGCATCGAGCGCCGCGTCGTCCACATATTCTTTCTCGGCAGTGAGAATTTTCAGCGGTGCGGACGCAAATGCCACGTCCGCCATTTCGTGCATATCTGCCGACGAGTCGGCGACAATTTTCATTCCCATATTAATCTCCATTCCGCCGCCGGCGGCGGCACAAATTGTAAAATGAAATCCTCGGTACCGCGCTTTGCGCGGCAAAATGGGTCGGGTCCCATTTTGCGAGGAGTCAGGCGTGAAATCATCCCTGCAAAACATATTGCAAATTAAAACTTTCACGCTATCTCCTTGTAGGGTTATTTATGTACTTACAGTGCGTTTCCGTCCGCGTCGAACAGCGGAAGCTTTTCGAGGAAAAGGATGTCGTCGCGGTCGGCGGCGTCTCCCTCGGCGAGGACCGCCATCTTGCCGACAATGTTGCCGCCTGCCTGCTCCACGAGGCTCACGAGCGCATTGAGCGACTCACCCGTGCTGATGACGTCGTCCACGATCAGCACGCGCTTGCCGCGCATGTACGCGGCGTCGTAACCGTCGAGGTAGAGCACCTGCTTTGCCGCAGTGGTGATGGACTGCACCTCGCATTTGATCACATCGCGCATGTAGAGCTTGGGCGCTTTTCTCGCGAGCAGATACCGCTCGCCGCCGCGCTGTCTCGCCATTTCATAGACCAGCGGGATGCCCTTGGACTCGGCGGTGATCATGACATCGTATTCGGGCGCGATCTTCAGCAGCGCCTCGGCACAGGCAACGGTCAGCTCCACATCGCCGAACATGACAAATGCACCGATCTGCAGCTTATCGTTCAGGGGGCAGAGCGGCAGCCCGCGCTCCACACCCGCGATCTTCATCGTATACTCCATTCTTGAAAACCTCTTTTCAATAATATTATAGGAAAGAATTTTATTGTTTTTTCGCTTTTTTGGTTTTTTTATCCTTCTCTTTTTCCGCTTCGTCGGAGACGGGAGCCTCGGTCGCGGTCAGTGCGGTGATGATCTCCTCCGCCATAAAGCGCTCGGCGGTGCTGCGCAGCATCAGTTCCAGCGCCTTTTCGCCGAGGGCGGCGGCATCCGCGGGCGTCTGTGCGATCTCAGCGGCGCAGGCGTGCACGGTATTCTCCTGCAGCGCCTTGAATTTTTCATACAGCGCCGCGGTACTCGCCTCGCGGTGCATGCCGAGCAGCGCGGATGCTTCGGGGATGCTCAGATTCTGCTTGGCGCAGCAGAGCATGTACAGCATGGCGATCTGATCGCGGTCGTATTTCTTCTGCACGGGGCGGTCGATGTGCCCGCCCTTGACATAGTTATTGATACGGTTGGGGGTGAGTGGCGTGCCGTCCTCGCTGCGGCAGACGCGGCAGAGCAGCTTATTGAGATAGCCTGTGACCTGATCCATGTACAGGTCGATCTCGGGCAGTGCCTCGTAGCTCGGCAGCGCAAAGTCGGTCAGTTCTCCCGCCGTCCGGGACAGCTTCTCAAAATCAGACATGGTCGTTCTTCTTTCTTCCGTATTTTTTGTTGATCTCTTTCGAGCGCCAAAACGCTTCGGTCAAGGCGTCGATCACGTATTTTTTATCCTCGTCGTGCAGCTTCCCTCCGGAAAAGAGCGCCTGCATCTCCGAGAGCAGTGCCGAGAGCTCGGGGTTCTCTACCGCGTCGGGCGTCGCGTGCCCCACATCCTCTGTGAGCATATCCATGCGTACGCCGAACAGCGCCGCAAGCTTTGCGAGCACAGTGCCCGACGGCATCGAAGCACCCGCCTCGTAATTCTGATAGGTCCGATAGGTGACACCGATCTTTTCCGCAGTTTCGCGCTGCGTCCATCCCGCTTCACGGCGAAGCAGGCGGATCCTGTCTTTAAATTCCATATATACCTCAAGGGCGAAAAAAATTTCGCTTTCCGTATTGACAACGCCGAAAGTCGGCAGTATAATAATAGACGAAATCGCTTTCGTGTTTTCATTATAACGGAATTTCGCTGATTTGTCAAGGTGACAATCGCAGATCCTGCCTGCTCCCCGTTTTGCGGGTGTGTGATTTGCTTCCGGCCACCTCTGAAAACGCGCCGTCCGCAGCACGCGTGCTTTTAAAGGTGACTGATCGCTTTTTCGAGAGTACAATAAAGGAAACGGGAACATGGAAAACAAAGTCAAAGAAACGGAGGATGCCACCCTCGCGGCGGCAAAGAAAATGCTTTTGGGGATGCTCGCCCCGCTGGACGCAGCCGAGAAACAGGCGCTGCTTGTTTTGCTTTTAAAAGCGACGGAATAAAATAAAACTGCCCATTTCGAGGGCAGTTTTATTTTTTGCAGGGCAGGTTTATTTTACGGCAATGGCAGGTTGGCTTTGTTGGTTTACGGTGACTAAAATTTGTGTTAAGCTTAAAGTAGATTTGGCAATATTGACTAAAACCATGGCGCGATATCGCGGTGCAGATGCATGCGGCGAGGGAAAAACAGTCGGGAGTGCTTCCTTTTTGTACCACGGTTGAAAAATACAAATTCCGTTACAAAAACAAGCACGGTTTTTTGGTTGTTTTTTATTACGAAGCGTGCTATAGTATAGGTGTAATTGGCAATATTGCCTATAACAAGGAGGTTATTATGAAAAAAATTCTTTCTGTTGTGCTCGTAGCATGCATGCTGCTGTGTGCATGCTCCCTCACTGCTTTTGCAGCAGACGGCACGGTTGGTTACGTCAGCTTCGGCTCGGGTAACAACGCTAACGACGGTCTTTCCGCAAGCACGGCTAAGAAGAGCTTCGGCGCTCTGGACGCCGACGGTATCGTTGGTCTGCTGGCAAGCGGCGGCACCATGGTCGTTACCGGTAAGGCATACATCGGCGGTTCCTACACGCTGCCCGCTCTGGCTGCTCCGCTGACCATCACCAGCGTATATGACGGCGTAGATTACAAGAATCCCGAACCCGCAAACAACCCCGACTGCGCATTCAAAATGGCAAGCGGTGCAAAGTTCACCATCAGCAGCGATGTCACCTTTGATGACATTATCATGTTCCAGGAAAACAATCAGAACACCATCATCGTTCCGCTCGGCGCTACGCTGACCGTCACCGACAAGGCTGTTCTGATGAGCAACCATGACTACCACTACAAGATCGTTGTTGAGCTAGGCGGCACTGCGATCCTCTCCAAGGCAGCGCAGGAAGCTTTCACCATCGAGAACCTCGGCGGTACCGTTACGACCTACGGCGGTGATGCTCCCGCATCGGGCGTTGAGCTCAAGATGACGCTTGGCAAGACCACGTACACCCTGAACGGTGAGCAGAAGACCATGGACGTTGCTCCCATCATCCGCAACGAGCGCACTATGCTGCCCGTTCGCTACGTAGCAGAAGCTCTCGGTGCAGAGATCGCTTGGGACGGCGCAACCTCCACCGCAACGCTCAAGACCGCTGACACCGAGATCAAGATCACTGTCGGTGCCAAGGACGCAACCGTAAACGGTCAGGCTGTAGCACTCGATTCCCCCGCGTTCATCGAAAATGACCGCACCTACATGCCCGTACGTTTCGTAGCAGAAACGCTCGGCGGCACCGTAGCATGGGACGGCGCAACCTCCACCGCAACCA
>JAFTOT010000060.1 GCA_017463665.1 Clostridia bacterium
ATAAAAGCCGCCGAGGGGCGCATGGCGCGGGATATATATGCGGAAAACGTGCAGCTTAAAGCGATCCTTGCCGATAAGATGCGGCGGGATACAGAGCGGGACAAGCGCTACTTTGCCGACATCGAGGTACGGCGCGGCAGAGAAGTTGTGTTCAGATAAGCACAACAGGCAACAAAACAAATTTTGAAAGGAAACAAAATCATGTGCAAAATGAAATCAGCAATTATCTTGAAAGACCGTGTATTTATACCGGATTACGACAGTCACACGGATATGCTCGCCGAGCTAAAAATAGAGGATACCCGCGAGAATGCGGAGCGGCTTTTTGTTCGAGCAGAGCTTTCGCCGAGCGACGGAGATGTGTTCTCGCCTATTGACACATGGGTGTTCAATGTAGATCAAGACATCCGCCCCGATTGGTTCGTGGAGGAAGTCGAAAAGGGACGTATGATCGAAGCTGTTAAGGCGTGGGCAAAGGGGCGTATACATATCGGTGTTGACGGCTTAAAGATCGACAGCGGAGCGGGGCACTATATCAAGGATTGCAAGAATGTTGTGATCTACGACAATGCCAAGGTCGAGTACATCTGCGGTAGTGCCACGGTCGAGAACATCTACGGCAGTGCCACGGTCAAGGACATCTGCGGCAATGCCACGGTCAAGTACATCTGCGACAATGCCACGGTCAAGAACATCAGCGACAATGCCACGGTCAAGGGCATCCACGACAATGCCAAGGTCGAGTACATCTACGGCAATGCCACGGTCAAGGGCATCTGCGGCAATGCCAAGGTCGAGTACATCTACGGCAATGCCAAGGTCGAGTACATCTGCGGCAGTGCCACGGTCGAGAACATCTACGGCAGTGCCACGGTCAAGGACATCTACGGCAGTGCCACGGTCAAGTACATCTACGGCAATGCCACGGTCGAGAACATCTACGGCAATGCCACGGTCGAGAACATCTACGGCAGTGCCACGGTCGAGGACATCTGCGACGGTGCCACGGTCATTGGTTCGCCTTATGGGTGGAAAAACAAAGACAAGTTTGTTCTCTCCGATAACGCAACATTCAAAGACCGTAAAGCAAAGATCATATACCAAGCGGGCGATTGGGAGCTTAGACTTGCAGAAAGCGGTAAAAATTCATGTACATGACGGAGGATGGGGTACGGCGCGGCAGGAGGGTTGTGTTTATTCTATGAGACCGTGGATGAACAAAGGGCAGATGGAAGCACTCATGCGTGAAGCACCTGACAAGAGTGTACAGCTAAGATATCTTGCCGAGATCAACGGTGTCAACACGGAGGAAATCTGTCGAATACTTGGGATAGAATGCGATCCGGGTTTCAAGTTGACACCGCAGCTCAAAAAGAGCGGATGGACAGAGGAACAGCTTGCGACGGTATTCCGAATGCGTGTACGCAAATGCTCCCGTGCAAAGATAGCGGCTGCGGTAGGGCACAGCATCGGTGCGGTAGACCGCATATGCGCGACGGTAGCGAACGGATATTTTGCACCGCTTCCGAGAAGAAAGCCGGACAAAAAGAAAACCGCTCATGATGGTGGCACATCGTGAGCGGCATTGTAGGGGCGATTCAAGAATCGCCCGATAACCCACCAATATTATACCACATTTATTGCAAATTTGCAAGTAGTTTTAAGAAAAAAGAGCAAATACGAAAGGCGGTGAGGGAGAATGAAATTCTATTGGTTTGAGTTTACTGACGGATACCGCTGCTGTGTTGCGGGGATGTCCAAGCAGGAATTGGCAGTCGAAGAAAGAAAGCACGGCAAGCTCGTGCGAAAAGTTAAAGCGTGATCCGAAGGAGTGATATTATGTACATATGCAATCGGTGCGGATATGTCACCGACGAGGTGTCTGTTGTAGGGTGGAAGCACACCGAGCTTGATGGCAGCTTTTACGAGTATGAGGACGCGGACTGTGCCTGTGGTGGTGAATTTGCGGAGGCGTGCGAGTGTGACCGCTGCGGCGAATACGAAGCCGAGGGAGCACTTGTAAACGGCTGGTGCCGCGCCTGTGTGGACGAGCTATGTGCAGAGCTGGGACTTGACCGCAAGCGGGATGTGGCTGAGATATACGACATTATCGAGGGCGGACTTTATGAGTGAACTGATTTTGAAAGGAGAA
>JAFTOT010000004.1 GCA_017463665.1 Clostridia bacterium
AGGTCGCAGGAGAGGTCATTGGGCCCGACGAATACGCCGTCCATCCCCTCCACCGCCAGTATCTCGTCGATGTTCTCCACGCCCGCTTTCGTCTCGATCTGCGCGTATACCTTGATGCGCTTGTTGGCATCGGGCATGTACTTTTCCAGCGCGGGCGGGGCATACAGCGTGTGTGCGCGCATGGTGGAAATACCGCGCTTGCCGACGGGGGCGTACTTGGCATAGTCCACCACCGCGGCGATATCTGCGGCGCCGTTGGTCATCGGGAGCAGGAAGCCGTCCGCGCCCGCGTCCACGCACTTGGTGATCCATGCACGACCGTTGTCGGGCAGACGCACGATGGTGGTGAAGTCTGCAAGGCGCGACACCGTGAAAATTTTCGTCAGGTCGGTATAGTCAAACGAGCCGTGCTCGTTATCCACGATCATAAAGTCAAACTGATTGTTTTTTAAGAGCAGCGGCATATTGGTAAAAGCGATCTCCGAGAGCATCATGCCGATTGCCGCTTTCTTCTGCTGTGCGATCATACAAAGTCCCCCTGTGCCGATGTCGGCGTTACTGCGGCAGCATTCCACGCCGCGCACACGCAGGATATCCTGCAGCTTTTCGTAAATCTTGTCCGCGCCGCCACCGCCGAGCGTGAGCCGTTTTCGCCCCGGCAGTGTATCCAGTACGCGGACGATATCGGCGCACATCTTGTCCTGCGCCGCCTCACTTTCCAGATGTCCGCCGCCCGTCAGGATCCCGCTGAGGGTGACAAGGCGCGTTCCTTTCTCAAAATACGGGCGGTATTCCCACACTTCGGAGCTGCCGCATGCGTCGCCCACAAACGCGAGCTGGGATGCCGTGCCGATGTTGAGCAGGTAGGAATCGCTGTCCGCTCCGCTGCCAAGGTAACTGACCGCGTGGTCGCCCATCGGCGTATACACCTGCATGCCGCGATAACTGCCGCAAGGGCGGACATCGTCACTGACCGTCGGCAAAAGCAGTCCCGGGATGCTCTCCCGATCGCCGCGCAGATCATCGAGCGGGAAGAAACCGCTGGCACAGGCATCGGTCGTATGCGTCATGTTCTTTCCCGTGAGCAGATGTGCCGCGTAGGAACCGAGCGTGAAAAATTCCGCGCCCGCAAGCGTATCGCGCTGCGGATAGAGCTTCGCCAAAGGCAGATTCTTTTTGAGCCGCGTGCCGCGGCGGGAAAAGTCGATCGCCCGCAGTGCGGGAATGCTGTCATCGCCGCTCTGATCCTGCCAGGAAACATATTCGCTCATCTCCCCGTCGGCATACCGCAAGAGATATCCGTGCATCTGCACGCTGATGAGCACCTTTCGGCAGGCATATTCGCTCGCGGTCTCCATTGCCGAAAAGATCATCGCGTCGATCGCTCGGCGCTCCACCGTAAAGTGCACACCGTCCGCGACGGCGGCTGTCGGGAAAGGGACTTTTTGCGTGAAAAGATATTCTGTTTTTTGTGTGTCATACACCGAAAGCTTGATAAATGTACTTCCGATATCCATGAAGAAAAACCGCATTCGCATCCCTCCTGCGATCATTATATAAAATTCAAATATAAATGTACATTCTGTTTTCTGCTGTTTATATTGATTTTTCTGCTATTTTGCAGTACAATACACACAAGCAAGGAGGGATCGTATGCAAGAGATGCACGTTTTTGCCCAGTATATCCGCACCGAGGAGATCATGTTCAAGCACGCCAAGGGCATGCGCGACATCATCGGTCTGGAGTTTCACCCCTATCACGAGATCTTTTTATTCATGGGCGGCGACGCCGAATTTATCTCCAACGCCTTCCGTGCGCGGCTGCAGCCGCGCACGCTGGTCGTCATCCCCAAGGAAAATTTCCACCACTTTGTTGTACACGGCGCGGAGGAAGATTACCACCGCTATGTGTTCAACTTCACTGCTGTCGAGGGGCTGGACGCACTGATTGAGGAAAAAATGGATCGGCTCTGCTATTTTCCCGCGTCGCCATCGCTCTGCGCCATGTTTGAAAAGCTCGGCAGCCACACCGCGGACGCGGATACGTATAAGCAAGCACTGCTGCAGCGGGCGATATTCACCGAGATCCTGCTCGAGATGGAGACCGCCGTGCAAAACGACACCGACTACGCACATCTGTCCGTTCATCCGCTGATCGCCGAGGCAGTCAAGTTTATTCAAATGCACACAAGCACGATCACACAGGTCGAGGACGTTGCAAAAGCTGTGAACATTTCCTCCTCCTACCTCTCCCACCTCTTCCGCGAGGAGCTGCACATTTCCCCGCACCGCTACATCCTCGAAAAAAAGCTCATCCTTGCCAACCGCAGGATCGAGGGCGGCTGCGGCGCCGTACAGGCAGCAGCCGAGTGCGGCTTTGCCAACTACTCGGGCTTTTATAAAATGTACAAAAAGATGTTCGGCTTCCCCCCGTCCATGGCAGGCAAAAGCAAAGCAAAAATGGAAAGATGATTTTTCTTTCCAAACCATCAAACCCGTTCTTCGTTTTTCCGACTGTATAGTTGAAGAGAGTCGAACGCGATAGCGTCTCTTCAACTATTGTTGAAAGCTTTCAAAAGGAGTCCCATCCATGCACAATGCCAATCTGCAAAATTACATCGAATTTTTACTGTCAGCGGCAATGCAAAAGTGTCGGGATCTTGCGGACGCGCAGGATCTGACGCAGGAAACACTGCTCGCGGCACTCGCCTTTTCTGCGCGCGGCGGCGTAATGGAAGATCCCCGGGCATGGCTGCTTTCGGTGCTGCAGCGCAAGTACTGCGACGCGCTCCGACGCAAATATCAGCGTCCGACCGTCACGATCGGTGAAGACTTTGATCGCATCGATGACGCGGATATCGAGCAGGAGCTGATCGGCAAGGAAGAAGCCGAGCATGTGCGCCGCGAGGTCGCCTATCTCGCGGAGTCCTACCGCAGCATTATCGCAAGGCACTATTTCTATCACGAGAGCGTCAAAGCGATCGCAGAAAGCTTGCATGTACCCGAGGGCACCGTAAAAAGCCGCTTGGATCTTGGCAGAAAACAACTGAAGAAAGGGTTTGAAACTATGGAAAAATACACAAAGAACAGCTACATGCCGCAGGTACTTTACGTATGCAACAGCGGCGTATGCGGCTTAAATGACGAGCCGATGTCGTTGACCGAAAACGACACTTTGGCGCAGAATTTGCTGATCCTTGCCTATGAAAAACCGATCGGCATTACCGACCTGTCGAAAGCGATCGGCGTATCGGCAGCATATGTCGAACCGGTGGTCAATAAGCTGGTGGACAATGAACTGATGCGGCGCATGGGAGACGGCAAAGTCTATACCGATTTTATCCTCTATCACGCAGACGACTATGTCAAATATATAAAGGAGCAGGAAGCGTTTGCCGCCGAACACGTACAAGCCTATTGCCGATCGCTCGGCGAAGCGATCGAGGCACTGCGAAAAACCGATTTCTACAGCCTGCGTCTGGAACGCTACATGATGATCAACATCGCCGAAGCGGGGCTTTACAACAGCCCGCAAAGGCACCGCTCCCCGCAAGTATGCCCGCCTCGCCCAAACGGCGGAAAATGGATCGCCTTCGGAACCGTATATCCTCCGAACTACACCATTCCAAAAGAAAAACGCGGAAAAGAAGAATACTCCCTCTCCGGACAGCGCCGTGCACACATCGACAAATATCTGGATGCAAAAAACTTAAAGCTCTATAACTACGAAACCTCGCTGTATCCCTACCCCAAGCATTACGGGTACGGTTACAACTTCTTCCAGGAGCTGGAATGTGATATGCTCAAACTGTTTTATCTGATCCGACATAACATCGCGCCCGAAACCGTGGACTGCGATCCCCGCATTTTAAAAGGCATCCCGCTGCTCGAGGAGCGCGGCTTCATCACCACCCGCGGCGGCACGCCCGAGCTGTTGATCCCGTGTCTGACGCATGCGCAGGAAAAAGAGTTTTGGGGCATCTGTCAAAAGGCATCTTCTGCATTCGCCGCCGCGATCGAACAACCGCTTGCGGAATACCTGGCGACGCACAAAAAGAAGATCCCCCCGCATCTGAAAAGTGTGCCCGATCAGAAGCTTACCATGCCCTACGAGCCGAAAACTATGATGTTCGTGTTCGCCGCCATCGAAAAAGGCATCCACCCCCGCGACCTCGGTTGCCCCTGCCCCGAAACCTTTGCCGTGATGGATTGAAGCAGGACGGCTGATGTAGGGACAACTTCTCCCCGCAAGATCCTTCGCTCCGCCTGCGGCTCCGCTCAAGGATGACAGCGGGGGATGACACAAAGCAAAAACCACCCGGGTTCGGGTGGTTTTTGGCTATTCTTTACTATTGACATACCGATAGATCGCATGGGCCAGCAGGCACTGCGCGGGGAAATAGGTGAACAGGCAGAGGGTGTCTGTGATCGGCGGCGCACCTGCGAAAATGTTGAGCAGCAACATAAAATCCGAAACGTAAAACAGGATGCTGCCGACAGCCGTCAGAACCGTTACCGCGCTTTGCTCGCGAAAGAGGTTAGCAAGCGCCTTACCGACCATGCAGGAGATCACAAACGCGTACACAAGGCAGATGCCTTTCATCAGCGGTGAACCGAAATCAAAGATCGGCACTGCCGTAATGATCAGCGCAGATGCCGCAAAGAGGATCGCGCTCGGGAGCAGATCTTTTTTGGCAAACCGCATCCGGCAGCAGTACGCGGCAAAATAAAACAGATGACCGACCGCGAAGATCAGCGCGCCGGGGATAAACCAGATGTTGAGCACGACATCACCGATCATGCAGACGAGCAAGCCGAGTGCCATCACCGTCGGAAACTTGCGGCTGTGTGTCTTCGCACGCATCGCATATACCGCGTTGACCGCGCCGAGCATAACAAAGCCGGAGGCGGTCAATGCTTTCAGTCCCAGTCCGCCGAGACGATCATAGACGATGCAGCTTACAAGCGTTGCCGCGATCAGAATTGCATTGAGTATTCCGTAAATTCGCTTCATGTTTACCTCAAAAACAGATGCAGGAGCTTTCCGTAGATGCCGCGATTATACGGCTGATAGCGCATGGGCAGATCCATCCACGTCTTTTTATCCACGATGCTCTTGGTGTGTGAGAAAGCGTCGAAGCCGTCCTTGCCGTGATAGCCGCCCATACCGCTTTCGCCCACGCCGCCGAAGCTCATTTCGCTGGTGGCAAGGTGAATGATGGTATCGTTGATGCATCCGCCGCCGTAGGAGCAGCGCTCGGTAACCTCGCGGATGCGCTGCTTATCCTCGGAGAAGAGATACAGCGCGAGGGGCTTCGGCTTGTCGGCGAGGAGTGCATAGACTTCGTCAAAGCGCTCAAAGGTGAGGATCGGCATGATCGGGCCGAAGATCTCTTCCTGCATTACCGCATCGTCCCATGTGACGTTATCCATCACGGTAGGCGCGATCTGCAAGGAAGCGCGATCTGCCGCGCCGCCGAGCACCATTTTATTTTGGTCGATCAGACTGCAAAGGCGGTCGAAGTGCTTTTCGTTGATGATCTTGCCGTAATCGGGATTTTGCAGCGGGTTCTCGCCGTACTGCTTTTTGACCTGCTCGCAGATCTCCTTCACGAACGCATCTTTCACGTCACGTTGGCACAGAATGTAGTCGGGCGCAACGCAGGTCTGCCCGCAGTTGAGGTACTTGCCGAACACGATGCGCTTTGCCGCCAACTTCAGCTTCGCAGTGCTGTCCACGATGCAGGGACTCTTGCCGCCGAGCTCCAGAACAGCGGGCGTCAAGGTCTCCGCCGTGTGGCGCAGCACTTCCTTACCGACCGACTGGCTGCCCGTGAAAAACACGAAATCAAACTTCTTTTCGAGCAAAGCGGCGTTCTCTTTTCTGCCGCCGGTGACCACCGCAACATACTCGGGCGGGAAGCACTCGCTGATCATCTTCTCGATGATCGCGCTGGTGGCGGGAGAATATGCACTCGGCTTTACGATAGCGGTGTTGCCCGCGGCGATCGCGTCCGCCAGCGGGTCGATCGTGAGCAGGAAAGGATAGTTCCACGGGCTCATGATCAGCGTGTTGCCGTAGGGCGAGGGCTTTTTATAGCTGCACGAAGCAAACTGCGCAAGCGGGGTGTACACTCTGTGCTTGGACGCGAATCTGCGCGTATGGCGGATCATATAGCTGATCTCCGTGCGCACCAGACCGATCTCGCACATGAATCCCTCAAAATCACTCTTGCCGAGATCCTTTGTCAGGGCATCGGCGATCTCATTTTCATATTTATCAATGGCAGCGTACAGTTTTTTCAGCATCTCGATGCGGAATTTCACAGGCAGTGTAGCACCGCTGCGAAAATAGGCACGCTGGCTCTCCAAAAGCTGGTCGATATGCATACTTAACTCCAATCTGCAACTTGATAGTAGAAGGTCTCAAGCTGCTTTTTATCCATGAGCACCGGCACGGGATACAGCGGATTTGCCTCTTTGGCGGCGTGCGCCGCCATTGCGGGAATGTCCTCTTTGCGGATGCCGGTCAGTTTTTCGGGAATCCCCATATTGCGGTTGAGACGGCGGATCGCGGCGATGAACTTCTCCGCTCCCTCTTTGTGCGAGTCGCTCTCCGATACCACACCCGCCGCAATGCCGAGCACGTGCAGCTTCATATGCACCGCCTCGCCGTATGCCTCCAGCACGATGGGCATGAGCACGGAGTTGGCAAGACCGTGCGCCGTGTTATACTGTCCGCCGAGCGTGTGCGCCACCGCGTGAATGTAGCCGACATACGACTTGGAAAACGCAATGCCCGCTTTATACGCCGCATGCAGCATATTTTCGCGCGCCGCATGGTCGGTTCCGTCTGCATATGCTTTTTCGATATTCCGGAAGATCAGCGAGACCGCCTCGAGCGCCAGCGCACGCGTCTCCTTGCTGGTGGAACGCCCGATGTATGCTTCGACCGCGTGCGTCAGCGCGTCCATGCCCGTGGTCGCGGTGAGCGACGGCGGCAGCGTGTAGGTCACCCCCGGATCCAGCACCGCGTAAGACGGGATCATGGTGAAGTTGTTCATGGTGTACTTGTGCTTTTTCTCGCTGTCGGTGATGACGGCGGTGACCGTCACCTCACTGCCCGTTCCCGCTGTAGTGGGAATGGCGATCAGCGTGGGGATCTTGCGCCATACGCGCAAGAGACCTTTGAGTTTGGCAAGCGATTTTTTCGGGAACGCGATGCGCGCGCCGACCGCCTTGGCACAGTCCATCGAGGAACCGCCGCCGAAAGCGATCAGACATTCGCACTTCTCGTCGACGTACAGCGCCCGCGCTTCCTCTACATTATACACCGTGGGGTTGGCGCAGGTTTTGTCATATACGGCGCAATGGATGTTGTTTTTCTGCAACAGGCTTTCCAAACGCGCGGTGCTGCCCGAACTGCGCAAAAAAGGATCGGTCACCAGCAAAACGGATCGAACGTTCAGTTTTTTGAGCAGCGGCTCAAGCCCCTCAATGCTGTCGAACACCTCGGGCTCCCTGTACGGCAAAATCGGCATTGCCGCACGAAACGCGCCCTGAAACACACGGCAAAAACATTTATATGGAAAATGCATGATTTAGAATGTCACACTCCTTTGCACAAACGATGTTGACCTCTCAACATTATACATACAATTTGTTGATTTGTCAACATCTTATATGTGCAGCTGCGCTTGGCGGGAAAATGCATAAACGATCATCCTGCTTTTGCGCAAATTCCGGCAAAAAAAGGACTCGCGCTTGCTTGCAAGTCCTTTTCCATATTTCATTACGACAAAATGGCTCTGTCGTTGGCGAACTCTTTGCCGCTGGCTTTGGCGAAGAGACCGAGGAGGTCTTCGACGGTGAGTTTCTTCTTTTCCTCGCCCTCGACATCGACGACGATGTTGCCCTCGTGCATCATAATGAGACGGTTGCCGTGCTCAATGGCATCGCGCATGTTGTGCGTGATCATCAGCGTGGTCAGCTCGTTCTCCTGCACGATCTTATCGGTGAGTTCGAGCACTTTTGCGGCAGTTTTGGGGTCGAGCGCCGCGGTATGCTCGTCGAGCAGCAGCAGCTTCGGACGCTGCAGCGAAGCCATCAACAGCGTGATCGCCTGCCGCTGACCGCCCGAAAGCAGTCCCACCTTCGTGGTAAGACGCGTTTCAAGTCCGAGTCCGAGCGTGGCAAGCAGCTCTTTGTACTGCTCGCGCTCCGCCTTTTTGATGCCCCAGATCAGCTTGCGCTTGGTACCGCGGCGAGCCGCGATGGAGAGGTTCTCCACGATCTCCATGTCGGGCGCAGTACCCTTCATCGGATCCTGGAAGACTCTGCCGAGATACTGCGCACGCTTATGCTCGGGCATATACGTTACGTTCACGCCATCGATCTCGATGGTGCCGAAGTCCGGCTTCCATACGCCCGCGATCGCGTTGAGCATGGTGGATTTACCCGCGCCGTTGCCGCCGATGACAGTGACAAAGTCGCCGTCTTTGAGCGTAAGGTCGAGCCCTTTCAGCGCGACCTTTTCATTGACCGTGCCGGGGTTAAAGGTTTTCTGCAGGTTGGTAATTTTAAGCATTGGTATCACCTCCTGCATGGCTTGCGGCGGCAGCCGCCAGCGCGCGCTTGGACTTTTGCGTCTCGAAGTACTTGCCTTTCAGATACGGTACTGCCAGGAACAGCGCCACGATGATCGCCGAAAGCATCTTGAGATAGTCGGTTTTGAGACCGAGAAGTACAACAAAGTTGTAAATGATGTAGTATACGATTCCGCCGCCGATGACACCGATCAGGCTGACGACAAAGTTGGGCTTGATCTTCATAGACACAGAAAGTCCGATGAAAATAGCCGCCAGACCGATGACGATCGCGCCGCGTCCGTCATTGATATTCGCTGAGCCCTTGTACTGCGCGAGCAATGCACCCGCGAGTGCAACGATACCGTTGGCGATCGCAAGGCCGAGCACCTTGTTAAAGTTTACATTCACACCCTGCGCACGGCTCATGTCGGGGTTGTCACCCGTAGATTTGAGCGTGAGACCGACCTCGGTATAAAAGAACAGCCAAAGGCAGATGATCACGACCACGATGATCGCACCCGCCGCCAGAATGGCACCGGGATTGTTGCTCATGTGCAACAGCAGCGTATTGGATCGTGCATCGATCGCCTGCAGCGACTTGCCGCCGAGGATCGAAAGGTTGACGGAATAGAGGATCAGCTGCGTCAGAATACCCGCCAAAATAGAAGGAATTCCGAGAGCGGTATGAAACAATCCCGTCACCACACCGGTCAGTGCGCCTGCGGCAAACGCGATGAGCACGCTGAGCCACGCGGGCACACCGTTTGTGATCAGAACCGCACAAACGCACGCGCCGGTACAAATGGAGCCGTCTACGGTAAGATCGGCAATATCCAGAATTTTATAGGAAACATAGACGCCGATCGCCATGAGTCCCCAGATAAGCCCCTCTGCTATCGCGCCGGGCAATGCATTGAAAAAGTACATCGTTTACCTCTTGAATCAGTTTTCGGGAACGGTGATACCGAGCGTAGCGCAGAGCTCCTCGTTGTATACAACAGAGGGCGTAAGCGTCTTGACCTCGATATCGGACACATTCTTGGTGCCGAGCAGGATCTCCGCTGCCATCTTACCGGTCTCTTTGCCGAGCTCGTAGTAGTCGATCGCAAGGCTTGCGTAGCAAACCGCTCCGCCGTAGCTGGTGAATACGGGAACCTTCTTATCGTTGCAGATGGTGCCTACAACGGTATCGTTCTGTGCAACGGTGTTGTCCGACGGAACATACACTGCCTTGCAGTTGTTTGCCATAGAAGTAACAAGCGCCTGCAGCTCGGTGGTCTCGGAGAAGGTGTACGCCTCCACAACGATGCCCTCTGCCTCAAACAGCTCCTTAACCGCGTTGTACTGGATCAGGGAGTTGGACTCGTTGGTGCAGTAGAGCACGCCGACCTTGTCGCCTGCGACGAGGTTCAGCGTCTCGATCATCATGGATGCCTGCTCGTCAAATGGAACGGCATCGGAAGTGCCCGATACGTTAGCGGGGATATTACCCGAGAACGTGTCGGAATAGTCGGTTACGGAAGTGCCGAGAACGGGGATGGTGGAAGTTGCATTTGCTGCCGCAAGCAGTGCGGGCGTAGCATTTGCCATGATCAGATCCACATTCTTTGCGGTAAAGGTGTTGATAACGGTCGTGCAGAGCGTTGCCTCACCGGCTACCTGCGGGTCAAACTTAACGGTCTTGCCCGCTTTTTCAAGCTCTGCGGTCAGCGCATCGATAAAGCCCTGCGTTGCCTTATCCAGCGATTCGTGCTCCATCAGCTGGCAGATGCCGACCGTGAAGTCTGCCTCATTGCCGCAGGATGCGAGCGAGAGAGCGGCGGTCGCCAGCATGGCAACTGCCAAAAGGACGGATAAAAGTTTCTTCATGATTTGTTCCTCCAAATAGTAGATCGTATTTTTATTTTTTATCCCAACTTGGGGAGAAATAAATACAAGCCGAACGCAAATAAAAACGCCCCTGCAAGAAACAGGGGCGAAAAAAATTTCGCGGTACCACTCTGCTTTCGTATTAACCTCGCGGTTAAAACCTTGTTAGGCTTAAAAGTCTTAGCGATGTAACGGTCGCACCCGTTGTATCTACTGCAAATTTCAACACACCGCTCGCAAAATGAACTTCACACGGATATTACCATTGTCTTGCACCGACCGACAACTCTCTGCGGCTTTTCTCCGCCCTACTCTTTTTGCTCAAACGCGTTTTTTGTATATGTATCTGCTATTTTACCAGAGTTTTGGATATATGTCAAGTGAATTTGTGAAATTTGTTGCATTCTACCCGATCGTAGCGATCCACAAAAAGCCGAGAACGCCCATAACGATGAACAAAATCGCCGTCAATATCAAAACAATATACCGCCAAAGCGGTACGCATCTTTTATCGATGCAATGTCGCGG
>JAFTOT010000051.1 GCA_017463665.1 Clostridia bacterium
GCTTCGGCACAAAGCGCATTTGAGAGCAGCGGCTTTGGGGACTACTCTGCGTTTTACCGCGCATATACCAAGCATTTCGGGCATGCCCCGACAGAAGACAGTGTATGAAATAAAAAGAAGTGCCGAGTGAAACGGCACTTCTTTTTTACTTTTCTTCGTCGGCTTTCTTTGCAGAAGCTTTCTTTGTGGTGGTCTTTTTCGCGGCGGGCTTTTTGGCTGCAGGTTTCTTTGCAGCGGGTTCTTTCTCTTCGGAGGTCTTCTTGGGCGCGCGCTTTGCAGCGGGCTTCTTCAGTGCGAGTACGGCTTTCAGATGGTCAACATTGCCGAACACCTCGATCTTACCGGTCATAACCGCGCCGACAACATCCAGCTTGCCGCTGATCGCGCCAAGCAGATCCTGTGCCTTGACATTGACCATAGCGGTATGATCATGATAGTCATACGGCTCGATCTCCACAACGCCGTCTTGATACGAAACGTAGAATGCGCCGCCGCAATCTTCGTCGATCAGATTGACCTGTACAGCAAAATCCTCGGTCAAACGAGAAGTGTCGGGTTTGCCGATCTTCTTTTTGATTTGCTCAAATTGTTCGATAAAAGTCATTTTTTATACCTCTAAATTTATTTCTGCTGTATAGTATACCTTTTTAAAAACAATAAGTCAACCCAAATTGTTCGATTTTTTTCTGTCAATTTCTGTGGTTTTCGACATTTTTACCTGCCGAATCGCGCGGCTACGGCTTGCAGCATATCGCGAATGGGAAGTTGATAGGGACAGCGAGTCTCGCATGCGCCGCAGCCGACACAATCGGATGCTTTCTTCTCCATAGCGTCATAGCGCGACTTTGCCCAGTCGCCCAGACCATAGCGCGTGAGATAGCCGTCCATAAGGAACACGCCGGGAATATTGATGCCGACCGTGCAGGGGGCGCAATAGTTGCAGCGGCGGCAGAACTGCGTGCCGAGCGCGGCGCGGATCTCCTCGATCTTCGCATTTTCCTCCCCCGTCAGCGGCGAGCCGTCACAGACAGCGGCAATGTTCTGCTCGATCTCCCTTTCATCTGCCATACCGGGGATGACCACGGTGACATCGGGATTGCTTGCAATAAAGCGCAGTGCGAGTGTTGCGTCATCGAGCGCACCGCCCGCGAGCGGCTTCATAGCAATAAAGCCGATTTCCTTCTCTGCGCACTTGCGGATCAGCTCGACACCCTGCGTTTCCACGATATTGTAGGGGAACATGATCGTCTCCACCCAATCCAGCGTCAGCGCTTTTGCAAACACCTCGAGCGAGTGCGCGGTCAGACCGATATGCCCGATCTTCCCTGCCGCACGCGCTTCGAGCAGCGCTTCCAGTGCGCCGCCCTCGGCGATGACTTGTTCGAGTTGTTCCATTGTGGGGTTATGTACCTGATAGAGATCGATATAATCGGTGCGCAGGTTAGCAAGGCTGGTTTCGATGTCCTTTGCCATGGCTTCCCGCGTGCGCGACATGCTCTTGGTCGCAAGGACGAAGTGCTCGCGCATGCCGCAGATCGCCTCGCCGATATAGGACTCGCTGACGGTATATCCGCGCGCGGTATCGACATAGTTGATGCCCACCTGCCGCATTTGCAAAAAGAGCTGCCGTGTGCCCGCCGCGTCAATTTTCTGGATCGGAATACCGCCGAATCCGATCCGCGAAATGCGAATTCCCGTTTTTCCAAGCGTTGTATATTGCATAGTCGTTTCTCCTATGTCGTTTGCATTCTGTATACATCTATTGTAACAAAAAAGTTTGAACATGGCAATAGGAAAGAAAGGATTGTTTGCGCCAACAAAAATATTGCTTTTTTCGGGAAATCATAGTACAATACAAGTAGTGGCAGCCCCGATGATCCTTGGCCACAAATCTTTTCCTACGAGGAAGTTGCTTATGAAAATTGCTTTGATCGCGCACGACAAAAAGAAAGACGATATCATTGAGCTGGCAAAACGTTACAAGGACGTGCTGGCGGAGCATGAGCTCTTTGCCACGGGAACGACCGGAACACTGATCATGGGTGAAACGGGACTTTCCATCCATCGCATGAAAAGCGGTCCGCTCGGCGGCGACCAGCAGATCGGCGCCATGCTGGCGGACGGCAATCTGGACCTTGTGATCTTCCTGCGCGACCCGCTGACCGCGCAGCCGCACGAGCCCGACGTCTCTGCCCTGCTGCGTCTTTGCGATGTGCAGAAGATCCCGCTCGCGACCAACACCAGCAGCGGCGAGATCATGCTCGAAGCATTGAAAAACAAAATATATTTTACCTAATATGAAAACGCGGCGGTTCTCCTCGGAGAACCGCCGTACTTTTGTATTATTGCTCCTTTTTATGATAGCGCAGGGAGCAGACATCGTCGCCCTTGGCAATACATTTGGGCAGGTCGAGGACGCTGCCGTAGCGCTCGCCGATGCCGTGGTCACCGCACATGGCGATATCACAGAGCATGGCGATCTCCTCGTCGGTACAGCCTGCCTTCTGCCATGCCTTGACCAGCGGGCAGTAGTGGAAGTCGATCGAAAGCTTGTCATCGGTGCTCTCTAACACATCCATCTCAAAAACGAGCTGTGCCGCCTTGGTAAACAGCGTTTTTTTGAGTCCCCCCAGGCTGTCGGTGCCGCCTTTTTTCACAAGGTCGGCGCCCTGTGACAATCCGCAGCGGCGAACCGCCGCACTGCCGAAGTCTCTCGGATCCAGTCCGCGCTTCTGTGCCTCGTCGCACAAGAGATAGAGCCAGAACGCTCTGTGCTCCAGTTGCGCACGGATCGCCTGCAAAAGTGCATTTTTGTATTTGGGTTCATTTTTCACGATGCTCATGGTATGTCTCCTTATGTTAGATTTCTAAGAATGTTTGGATCGCATCGAGCTGTTTTTCCGCGACGGCTCTGCCGATATTGTAGATCTCTCTGAGCTTTTCGGGGTCTTTTTCCACCCTGCCGATGGGGAGCTTGGTCTCGGGACGGATCACCAGCAGCTCGCCGCGCTTTTCCTTTTCGGCGATGTAGGCAAGCGTCTCGTTGTACATAAGATGTCTGTTGGCGATCGCCGCGATCAGCTTCGGATATTTCCGATACACAAGCTTCATCAGAGGAAGAAGCGCATTTTTCTTCTTGACATATCCTGCAGGCTGCGTAAGAACGATGATGTTTCTGTCGTATCCCGCACGCTCGAAAAAGCGGATCGGGATGGAATCGGCAATGCCGCCGTCGAGCAGCTTTTGCCCGTCGATCTCCACGATCTGTGACACCAGCGGCATGGACGCCGAGGCACGGATCCATTCAAAGCCGTGATCCTCGAAGCTGTCATACCGTCTGTACACCGCTTCGCCCGTTTCCACGTCCGTGCATACGACATAAAACTCCATGGGGTTGTTTTTATACGTTTCAAAGTCAAATACATCGTGTTTGAGCGGCACCTCGCCATAGCAAAAATCGGTGTTGTACAGATTGCCGCTGGTTAACAGCGAATACATGCCGCCGTATCGCCTATCCTTGCAGAACCGCATATTGTAGCGGATCGCGCGCCCGATCTGACGGGATTTATAGTTGCAGCCGAACGCCGCGCCTGCGGATACCCCCACCGCACCGTCCGGCTCGATGCCGTTTTCCATCATTACGTCGATGACACCCGCAGTAAACATCCCGCGCATGGCACCGCCCTCTAAGATCAATCCTGTTTTCATCTATCCATCCTTAAAATTGCAACTTTACGATCGGCCACAGCCCCGTTGCGAAATAGCTGACGCCCGTAAACGAATCGGTGATCGCCGCTTCGTCTTTTGCGTCCCTGTTTTTCAGTTCGAGGCGCACCTGCATCTCGTCTGCACCGTCAAGACCGAGCAGCGCTTTGGGAACCGCCACTTCATAGAGCACGCCCGCATCCATATTGCTGTTGTCATTCTCGGTGTATGTCTGTAAACTCAGTTTATCAAATATCTTCGCGATTGTCAATTCGCATGACCAAAACAAGGGAAAGTTCCGATGAACTTTCCCTTGTCTCGCAGCGTTTACAGCACGGAAGCATAGATGGCTTCCACAGCGGCGCCGAAAGTCTCTTTATCGAAAGCGGCGGCGATCTCCTCGCTTCTTTTCCCTGCCGCGATGCGCTGCTCCGGATGCTCGAACAGTGCATGTATGCCATCGAGGAACTCCGCCTCCGTGGTGTATGCATATCCGTTTTCCCCCTGCGCGATCACATCCTGCAAGCACGGATCGCGGCGGCACAAAAGCGGCAGACCGTTGGCGGCGGCTTCGATATACGTAAGTCCCTGCGTTTCACTGGTGGACGCGCTGACGAACACATCGCCGAGCTGATAATAGTCCTGCACCTCGGACGGATCCACCATCCCCGTAAACATCACATGCTCGGATATGCCGAGCTCTTCTGCCAGTTTTTGCAGCTGCGCCCTTGCGGGACCGTCTCCCACGATCAGAAAAATCATATCCTCCCGATATGCAAGTGCGCTTGCAAAAAAATGCAGCAGCTCGTCCAGATTTTTTTCGGTCCCCAGCCGTCCCAAATTGAGCAAAACCGACTGCTTTTCGGCAATGCCCAAGGCTTTTCTTTTTTCGGCACGCTCCTTGGGAGACATGCGCCGTTTGTGCTGCGTAAGCGAGATCCCGCTCGGCACAACGCGGATCGGCTTACGCAATCCGTACTCGAGCAGAGCATCCTCCACTTTCCGCGTCGGCACGATCACCGTATGCACGGATCTCAACCTGTTGCGGGAAACAGCACGCACCACCAGCTTGCCGAGACGTTTGCTCGGGATCACATAGGTGACATACTGCTCATACAGCGTGTGATAGGTATGTATAATGGGCGCTTTTGTCTTTTTGGCGATGTAACGCGCAAACTGAAGGCTGAAAAATTCACATTGGCTGTGGATCACATCGGTTTTCCATGCGATCAGTTCCTTGATCAGCCGATGATGATACGACAGCGGCATGCGCACATTCGGATATATGCCGATGGGCATAGAACGTATATAATACACCGCGCCGTCACGCCGGCTGGTTAAGCTGTCCGACAGCGTCAGGATGCGCACGTCGTGCCCTTTTCGAGTCAGCTCGTCCGATAAATTCCGAACAGAAGTCACAACGCCGTTTGTCGCGGTGGCAAATAAATCGGTGGTAATCAGTATTTTCATGATTTCCTTATCTTTCCTTGACGTTAGAACTTTATTTTACCATAAAAATACGATAAAAACAATGCAATGATAAAAACAATACAATTTTGATATTCGTAGTACCGCAGAAAATGTTGTTACGCGGATCTTCATTTTCCTTTTCATACGGAACAACAAAAGAGCCGCACTCTTTGGGGAGCGCAGCTCTGTATGGCAGTGTATTTTACTTCAGCGTGGTGACCATATGCAGCACGGTGTCTCTGTCTACCGTGATGCCGCTGTTCTTTTGGATGTATTCCTCGGTGAATACGCCGTGGTATACACGTCCGTAGTTGTAGCGGTCGCGGTCGAAGACGATGTGGATCTGATCGACGCCGTTTACATTCAGCACGGATACATCGGGATAGGTCGTATAGGACGTATACAGCGTGATGGAATAAGGCCAGGTCTTGCCGTCATCATATGAGAGTGCCGCGGTCATCATCTTGCGTCCGCTCTCTGCATTGTAGACGAGCAGCAGTGCGCCGCTCGACAGGCGGGTGATGTTAAAGCGTGTAGCACAGTTGAAAATATCCGAGGGCGAAGACATCGTCCATGTATAGCCCTTATCAAAGGAGAATGCCTGATAGGACACCTTCTTCGACGTATTGGCGCGGATCAGCATCCACAGCGTACCGTCCTCGAGCTCGGTGACCATCGTCTCATCGTAGCTGAGTCCCTCGGGGATATACGCCTTACCGCGCAGGCTCCAGGTCTGCCCCTTGTCGGTGGACGCATACACGACGTTGAAACGCTCGTCGAGATAGTTGTTCGGCATGGCAAGCCATGTGCCGTCACTCAGCACGGTGATATTATTGCGCAGCAGTCCCGGGAAGAGATAGCGCGCCTCGGAGACCTTCCACTTGGCAAAATCGTCATCGGGATTTTCCACCGACATCATCCAGACCGCACTGCTCTTTTCAAATTTGGAGAGCGTACTGCTTGCGATATAGAAGATACAGAGCGTGTTGGTGTCTCTGTCCAGCCAGAGCTGGATGTCGCAGATGGTCGTCTGCTTATTCGGCTCGCCCACCTTTTCGCTGTTGACATAGCCGAATTCTTTCCATGTCTTGCCGTTGTCATCGCTGTAGGCAAGTACATCATAGTTGCCGGGCTCGCCCTCGGCTTTATCACCCGTGCTCCATGCGGCGATCAGTCTGCCGCCGTTTGTTACCTCAACGGTGGGGCATCCGTGCCACTGCCGCGCGGAAATGCTATAGTAGCTGTCCGAAGTATCGAGGATCAAAGACGCGGGCTTGCTCTCCCATGCAAAAGGCTCGGTCTCGCCGTTTGCAAACGGGACTGCCCACTTGCCGAAGCGGATCGTCTCGCCTGCCTCGCAGTACTTGACATACCAGTTGACAAGGTCGGGGATGTTGGTGCGCACCGCGAAGTTATAGGGCGTACCCGCGGCATAGAGGATCTGCGTCCAGCCTGCCGCCTTGACCTTTGCATTGAGCGTATCGTAGTTGGAAAGCTCGCCGACCGCAAGCACAACATAGCCCGCCTTGGTGACCGTGGCGGTGTTGCCGCCGATGGGGCCGCTTACATAGGTCGTTCCCACGAGCTCTGCGGGGAGATAGCTCTCCTCAAAGCAGTATGTGCGATCGCTGAACACTTGCGCACCCGCCGTTGCCTCGCGCAGCGTGCAGCCGCTGCCTGCGGAAACGGTGGCAAGATCATTCAAAAATTCGAGCGAAGCAAACTTGTTTGCGGGCAAAATGTCCTCTTTGAAGCTGACGGTATCAAAATCATCGCGCGTGAACTTGTTATTTTTATCCAGCACAAGCCAGGTGCTCGGCATGTCATAGTTTACGCCTTCCTCGGTGCCGTAGACCAGATAAGAGGTCGCCGAAGCAGAGTCGGTGTTGCGCAGAGAAAGCAGCAGGCGCACCTTGCCGTATGCCTGCTCCTTGGGAATGCGGAGGAGATCATAGCTTGCAAAGAAGGTGACCTTGTAGCCGTCCGAAGTTTTGCCGTAGGTGAAATACGCCTTGTCATTGACCTTGGTGGGATCGATGCCGCTGATCTTTGCAAAGCCTTTGCTCGCGTTGGAATAATTGCGCAGCATATAGGTGCCGTCTGCGTCGCAGCAGAAGTGGATCGCAAATCGGTCGCCGCGCATGATCGAGTTTGTTCCCTGCAAATGCATGGAGACATTGTCACCGTTGCCGATATCGCCGGGCTTTGTAAACAGGATGGGATCCTTGACTACGGCGGTGATCTCCACGCCGTTATCCACATAGCGTGCTGTATAGTTCACGGTCGCGGTACTTGTCGCTGTCGCCGAGATCGTGACGGTATCCTCACTGAAATTTTCCAGATACGAGAGCGGATAGTACTCCCGAATGGGTGTTTTGTTCGCCTCTGCCTGCCCTGTAAGGACCTGCATGACCTTTGCTGCATCCATAGCTGTTACCTTTCCATCTTGATTTGCGTCTGCTGCGTCTGTGTCGGCAACGTTGCCGCCGATCACACTGCGCAGGATTCCGAATACGTCGCTGAGCGTGAGCACTCCGTCCCCGTTGATGTCACCGGATATGACATACACATACCCGTCCGCGTCGGGCGCGATCGCCGAGGCGCCGATCGCCATGCAAAGTGCAAACACGCAGACAACGGCAAAAGGTATCCTCTTTCTCATACATGCCTCCAATTAAATAAAATCACCGTTTTAAAGACGGACGATGCGCAACCTCAAATCTACGATTTGAGCTCGCTTTAAAACTCCTTAAAGGGGCGGTCGCGGTGAGCGACTCGCGAGACTTGCGCCCCTCTCCACTTGAAAATCCTTGGATTTTCAAGTGATCTCAACATCAAAATACAGGATCGTATGTCGGTTGTGTTCGATCACAAAGCGGATGTGCCCGTCCTCGTAAAAGCCGTCCGAATAGGAGTAGCTGCCGGGGAAATCTGTCAGACGGATCTTTTCGCCCCATGTGTGCATGTCATCGTCCGAGATCCACAGCTCCAGCGGGAAGCGTTTTCCAAGCGTGGCACTCGGCGTGTGCAGCAGTGCGATGCGCCCGCCGTCCAGTGGGATCAGGCGCGGCTTGTTGGAGGGGTTCGGGATGTCGGTCTGATAATACTCCCCCCAGGTCTTGCCGCCGTCTTTGGAATCGCAGCGGTACAGCCAACCGGTTTGGTTTTTGCGCATGAGCATCGCGACCGAGCCGTCCGAGAGCTCGGCGACGGTCGGTTCCGACCAGATCCAGCCCGCCGACTGATCCATGCGGCAGGCGGTGTATTTTTCGTAGCTCTTGCCGCCGTCCGTGCTGTACAGCACACCCGACTCGCAGTAGGGCGTCTTGGTATTGGTACCGATGAACTTTTTCGGCTTGGTCTCCTCATAGAGGAGACGATCATGCTCTTCCCTTGTGACGGGATAATACTGGTAGGGCATGAGGATATCTCCGTTTCGCTTGACAAGCGTGGGACGCATAAAGGTGTACTCGGGGAAGAAGGGCGGCGTGCCGTAATTCTTCCACGTATATCCGTTGTCAAAGCTCTTCATCATGCAGCATTTCCAGTCGATGAATCTGCCGCTGTGCACGGTGAGGTACGCCGTGATCTCGTCGCCGAAGACCGTCAGCTCGGTCGCGTACACCGCCTGCCCGTCCTCGGGGTAGATGCTTTCCTTTTTCGACCAGGTCTCGCCGTTGTCCGACGAATGGAACGCGTATACGCGGTTTTCGGGCGCAGGCTCATACGTGCCGTCACACTGACAAACGCAGAGCAGCTCGCCGTTTGCACACCGCTCCAGCAGCGGCTCGCAACTGAGCGAATTTGTATGAACTTGTCGGATCGTAATATTCTTGACCATCTTAAAACATCCCCCGTATTCTCTTACATTCGTTTTGCAGCATGTGCAGCTCGCTGCCGTAGCTGATCATATCCACGCCCCACTCGGCGGCTTTTTCAAGCAGCGTTTTGCTCGTGGTGATCAGTCCCCACGGCTTGCCCGCCGCCTTCGCCGCGTCGGCAACCTTGTGCATGCATTCGAGCACGGGACCGAGATCCCCGATGCAGCCGAGGTCGCAGGAGAGGTCATTGGGCCCGACGAATACGCCGTCCATCCCCTCCACCGCCAGTATCTCGTCGATGTTCTCCACGCCCGCTTTCGTCTCGATCTGCGCGTATACCTTGATGCGCTTGTTGGCATCGGGCATGTAC
>JAFTOT010000007.1 GCA_017463665.1 Clostridia bacterium
ACATGCTTTTTGATCTGCATGAGGTCGCGGAGCATGCGAATGCTGTCGGACAGCACATTGACCTTGGACTCGCGGTGGTTGATGATCTTGACGGGCAGCTCGGCAATCTTGTAACCGAGCTTTGTCGCAAAGAGGATCGCCTCAAAGTCAAAGGCGAAGCCGTCGGTCTCACAGCGGCTGAACACATCTTCTGCCGCTTTGGCGGAAAACGCCTTAAATCCGCACTGCGAGTCGCTGAGCTTGAAGCCGCCGATGGTGCAGAGAACGCGGATATACGTCTTGGAAACGATGCGGCGCAGCAGCGTGTATCCCTCGTAACCGTCGCCGCTGAGATTGCGCGAGCCGATCATCACGTCGCAGGCAGCGGCGGTGAATTTGTCGTACAGCGTGCGGATGATCTCGGTGCCGTAGGCAAGGTCACAGTCGGTGAACAGGCGAATGTCACCCTTGGCGGCAAGCATGCCGCAGCGCACCGCACAGCCTTTGCCGCGGTTTTTTGCATAGCCGACAACGCGTATGCGCGGATGTCCGCACGCCTCCACGATCTTTCTCGAACGGTCGGTCGAACCATCATCGGAAAAGACGATCTCATAGTCGTCAAACGCACTTTCCATATACGCGTGCAGCGTTTCGATCGTGCTTGGGAGGATCTTTTCCTCGTTGTACATCGGAATGATCAAGCTAAACATGTTTAGACCTCTTTTTCGTAAACTCTTACTTCAAAATCCAGTACAGTATGCAGTGCATCCAGTGCCAGGAGCTGCTCGGCGCGTGTCCTTGGCGTGCGGTAATAGTACGGCGTCATCATAAAAAGCGGCGCGATGTCCGCCCCGTCCACCGTAACGTCATATTTGACCGAAAGCGACTTTGCAAGGCGCATCTTTGTCGGATAGTCGCGGCGCGGCTCGTTGGGGATCACGGTGTCATAGAGCTTTTCTTTGAGCCCATAGAGATGATCGCGTCCCGCCGCCGCGATGATCAGTCTGCCGCCGCCTTGCAGCACACGGCAATACTCTTTTTCCACGCAGGGAGCAAATACATTCATCACGCAGTCGCACACACCGTCCGCAAGCGGCAGATCGTACACGCTTGCCGCCGTATAGAGCAGCTTGTCCGCAAATCCCTGCTGCTTTGCGCTTTTCGCCGCCAGTGCGAGCGCATATTTAGAGAGATCGGCGCCGAGTGCATGGTCAAAGCCGCGCGCGGCGATCTCGGTGTAATACCCTTCCCCGCATCCCGCGTCGGCAAGCATCGTGCCCGTGCCCGCTTCGGCGGCGATCGCCTCGGCAAGCGGCGCATAGTAGCCGCGGCGCAAAAAGCTCTGCCGTGCCGCCGCCATCGCCTTGTCGTCTCCGCTGGTGGGCAGATGCGTATTGAAATTGACATACCCGCTTTTGGCAATGTCAAAATTATGGCGGCGCGCACCGCAGCAGGCAAGCGAATTGCCCGCGACTTCGAGTGCCGCACCGCAAAGCGGGCAGCGAAGCGCCGTATTCCATTGTAAGCTCTGCACGTGCATCACCGCCCCTGAAAATTCTGTCGTTCAATATAGTATTATACATATTTTCCAAGGACATTACAAGCCTTTTTGCACAACCGTTTTGCTTTTTTCTTGCACATATGCTACAATTATTTTGTAAAACTGTGACCGCAGAGCTTTTTTTGCGACTCTATAGTTGAAGAGAGTTGAACGCGATAGGTCTTTGCGGGCAAAAATCCGCCCCGCCTACGGCAAAATTCCTTGTAATATCCGCATATTCCTGCAAAATTTTCCCTTGTCGGAACAAATTTTTGCTCCGCAAATACTGCTTCGCACCTCTCGCCGAATTCTTTTTTAGCAGATTTGGTCGGGGCGAAGCGCAGTAAAGTGTGTACTTTACAAGCTTCGCCCCCGGCGAAAGATGCAAAAAAGAATCGGCGAGAGGCTATCGTGTTCGACTCTCTTCAACTATAGATGAAAGGCAAGGTGACATCATGGATGACGAAAGAATCATAGACCTATACTGGCAGCGCAAGGAAGCGGCGATCACCGAGACCAAGGCGAAATACGGACGCCGATGCTATGCCATCGCCTACAACATCCTGCACGACCGCTCCGACGCGGAGGAATGCGAAAACGATACATACCTTGATGCATGGGAGAGCATGCCGCCGCATAAGCCAACCGCGCTCTCGGCATTTCTCGGCGCGATCACCCGCCGTATATCGCTTGACAAATGGCGCAGGAAGACCGCGCAGAAGCGCGGCGGCGAATTTGCGGTATCACTCGAGGAGCTGGAAGCATGCATCCCCGACGGCAAAGGCATAGATGAGCAGCTATCCACCGAAAGCCTTGCCGAAACGATCAGCGCATTTCTCTATACTCTGCCCGAAACCGAATGCGATGTATTTCTGCGCAGATACTGGCATTTTGACAGCATCCGTTCGATCTGCGCCCGCTACGGATTCGGACAAAGCAAAGTCAAAATGATGCTGTTGCGGACAAGAGAAAAGCTGCAAACACACCTTGAAAAGGAGGGGTTCTTTGTATGAGATCCGAAAAATTACAGGACGCAATCGGCATGGTCGATGCAGCGCTTGTCGCGCGTACCGAAAAAAGCAAGAATACGCGCCACAAACTGAAATGGACGGCGGCGGTCGCCGCCATGCTCGCCGTTGCCATCGGCATCGGTGCCTATTTCGGCGTCGGCAGCCCGTTTGCGCTCGAAGTTTACGCCCTCGCCGAGGCGGAGTATCCCATCAGAGCGCCGTACCCCGACTGGTCACAGATCAACCTCGAAGAACGAGACGCATGGTACAAGGATCGGGAAGAACGCCGATCCTACTACGGCGCGGGTGAA
>JAFTOT010000028.1 GCA_017463665.1 Clostridia bacterium
TCCGCCCATACTCGCTTTGCGAGTATGGCAGGAACCTTCGGTTCCTTGTGCTCCGTTCGAGGATGACAAGCGGGGGTTGTTACAGTGCGATAAAATAAGCCTTTTTTAGCACTTTGCTTAAACCCGCCCTTGTCATCCTTGAGCGTCAGCGTTGCGATCTCGGGCGGAGATGTCAGTTCAATAAACAATAATTTAAAAAGGAACTGCCGTCGACAGTTCCTTTTTACTTTACAACCTTATTATATTGTCCGCGAATGCTGCTTCTTCGTCGGAATGGGTAACAAGCACCACGGTTTTCGCTCGCATAAGCGGCATGAGATTCTTTACCACAGTTTCCTTTGTGTCCTTATCGAGCGCGGAAAACGGCTCGTCCATGAGCCAGATGTCGCCGCCGAAGGCGGCAAGCCTTGCAAGTGCAACACGCTGACGCTCGCCGCCCGACATTTCATCGGGTTTTTTATCGGAAAGAGATGCCGCCGCGCAAAGGTCAAGCGCGCGCTTTGCATCCTCGTCGCTGTCCGTGACAAGACGCACGTTTTCAAACGCTGTGAGCGAGGGCAAAAGGCGATGCTCCTGAAAGAGATATCCCACCTTGCCGCTTGCCTTAACTTTGCCGCCGTCGGCTTTTTCAAGCCCAGAAAGCAGGCGCAAAACGGTGGTCTTGCCGCGCCCCGATACGCCGAGCAGAGCGGTTATTTTGCCGTCCTCAAAGTTCAGAGTGACATTGTCAAGCACAGTGCCGTCATATGCCTTTGTAACATTTTCAAATACTATCATGCGGCAACTCCTTTTACTCTGCCGAGCAGTTTTTTCAAACATTTTTCCAGTGCCAGACTGATGATAATAACAAGCAGGGTGTATGCAAAGGTATCCACCGTTTCAAGATAGGTCTTTGAATCGTAGAGATACTTGCCTATCGAGTTGCGCGGAGTGCAAAGCACCTCGGCGGCGATACCCGCTTTCCAGCCGAAACCGAGCGCGGTCAGCGCCTGACCGAGGAAATGCGGCAAAACGGTCGGAATGTACAGCGTTTTCAGTTTTTTGCCAAACGAAATTTTATACACCTTTGTCATTTCAAGCAGCGCCTTGTCGGTCGAGCCGAGCGAGGTGAACACGCTTGACGCCATCATGGGGAGTACCATCAAAAACGTGATAAATACGGGGATAGCGGTGTCGGTGATGATAAAATACGCAATAAGGATAAACGACGCGACGGGCGTGCTTTTAACTACGGTCAAAAACGGCGAAAACATCGCGCGCACGGGCGGTACAAAGTACATTGCCGCGCCGAGAAGCGCGCCTATGACTACACCTGCCGCGTAACCGCTCATTATGCGGCAAAGCGAAAGCGCGGTGGCTTTCCAAAACGGAGCCGTTTTGGCGAGCGCGAAAAAGCGCCCGAACACCGAAAGCGGTGTCGGCAAAATTATCTCGCGCCCGACGCACATTGCACATACCTGCCACACGGCGAGCCACAGAACAAGTACCGCGGCACCCGTGAGCAGTTTTTTTATTTTAGTTTGCACCGTAGTAGAAGTCGTCAGCGGGAAGTGCGCCGCCGACGGATGCGGGATTTGCGTCGTAGAGCACGGAGAGGAACGCGCCAAGGTCAGCCTTCATATCATCGCCCGTTACAAATACGATGTTGCAGTTGGGGTATGCGCGCTGTGCTATGGCTGCCTTAGGCACGATGCCGTAGGTCTCGCACATTGCCGCCGCTGTTTCGACATTTGCATTTACAAACTCAACGCTTGCGGCATACTCTGCCATAAATGCGGCGAGCGCATCGGGATTTTCCTCTGCAAATGCGCGGTTTACGATTACGCAACCCTGAACTGCGCTTGTGTCGGAGACCTTGTCCCACTCTGCGGTGAGGTCAAGCGCCTGACGCAGCCCCTCGGTCTGCATCATTGCGGAACTTACATTAGGCTCGGGGAGCATGCCGAGAGTAACCTCGCCTGCGGTAAAGAGGGAAACGAGAGCGGTGTGTTCAGCCTCGTACTCAACGGTCACTTTGCCTGTAAGACCGTTCTTTTCGAGAATATAGTTGAGAATATACTCGGGAGTTGAGCCCTGACCTGTTGCGTAGAGAGTCTTGCCCTCAAGGTCTGCTATGCTTTGCACGCTGTCGCCGACTTCGAGAATGTGAAGCACGCCGAGAGTGTTTATCGCAAGGCAGATGTACTCTCCCTCGGTCTTGTTGTAGAGAGTGCTTGCAAGGTTAACGGGAACGCACGCAACATCGACCTCGCCCTTGATTACCGACGCGCTCACCTGGGTGGGGTCGCCGACGAGGGTAAAGGTGTAGTCATTTTTCGCGGTGCCGTTTGCGTCAGCGTCCATGAGCGCGGCAAGTCCCATGCCTGTGGGTCCTTTGAGCGCCATAACACTGATTTCGGCGGGAACGTACTCAGCCTCGGTGGTGACGCTCTCCTCGGCGGTCACAGAGGTTTCGATGTTTTCGGGTTCGCCCGTTACGATATCGTCACCCGTGACGACAGCGGTTTCGCCGCATGAAGCAAATGCAAAAAGCATTGCCGCGGCAAGAAGAACAGAAAAAATTTTTTTCATTGTTTTTGCCTTTCTATATTTATAATATACCACCACGATTATAGCACATTGCTTCATTTTTTGGTTGCCCAACGCATCAAAAATGTCAATTTTGGCAGATTGCTAAAAAAATAACGTTATTTTTATAACAATCTGTGAAACTTCCACAAAAAATATGCGCAAAATCCTTGAAATGAGCTTTATTTTCTGTTATACTCAAAAAGTAAATTAATATCACTAAAGGAGGTGCGTTTTTTGAACATCCTTGTATGTATCAAGCAGGTACCGGGTTCGAGCAATGTTGAAGTCGACCCCGTAACAGGTGTATTAAAGCGCGACGGCGTTGCCAGCAAGATGAATCCGTATGACCTTTACGGTCTTGAAGTGGCGATGTCACTGACAGAAAAATACGGCGGCACGGTGGAGACCATCACCATGGGTCCCCCGCAGGCGAAAGCGATAATCGACGAATCCATCTGCATGGGCGCAAAGTGCGGCACTGTGCTTTCTGACCGCAAATTTGCAGGTGCAGACGTGCTTGCAACGGCTTACACGATTTCGCAGGGCATACGCAAATGCGGCGAGTACGACCTCATCATCTGCGGCAAACAGACCACCGACGGCGACACCGCGCAGGTCGGCGCGGAGGTCTCGGAGTACCTCGGCATCCCCTGCGTTGCAAATGTTTTGTCGGTCGACGACGTAGCCGACGGCAAAATTTATGTTACCGTTTCGCTTGACAACATCGTTGTCAAGGAAAGCGTGAAACTCCCTTGCCTTATCTCGGTGGACAGCGATATCAACTCGCCCCGTCTCCCCTCATACAAGGTAAAGAAGACGCTCACCGACGACATGGTAAAGTTCATTTCCTTTGCCGACTTTGAGGACCAGGATGCAAACCACTACGGCTTGAATGGCTCGGCAACACAGGTCGAGCGCATTTTCCCGCCCGAGAAGAACACCGAAAAACACAGCATCACGGGCGATGCAAAAGAGCAGGCAAGCGGCATTTTCGACGTGCTGAAGAGCCGCAAATTAATTTGACGGAGGTATTGACATGGGACAGTTAAAGATAAATCAAGGCCTTGTCAATGCTGATAATGCCAAAGAACTTGTAAAGATATGCCCGTTCGGCGCAATAAGTTACGACGGAGCAAAACTTGACGTTTCCTCGGCTTGCAAGATGTGCAAGATATGCGTAAAGAAAGGCCCCGCGGGCGTCATGGAATACGTGGAGGAAGAAGAACCAAAGGAGACTGTTGACAAGTCTCTCTGGAAAGGCATCTGCGTTTACGTTGACCACGAGGGCGAAAACATCCACCGCGTTACATACGAACTTATCGGCAAGGCAAAGGAACTTGCCGCTGTGATAAAGCACCCAGTTTACGCGCTTATCATCGGCAAGGATGCTGCAAAGAGCGCAAAGAAACTGCTCCGCTACGGCGTTGACAAGGTTTACGTTTACGAGGATGAGGCACTTTGCGATTTCCGCATCGAGCCTTACACCGCGGCATTCTGCGACTTTATCGACAAGGTAAAGCCGTCAAGCATTATGGTCGGCGCCACAAACCTCGGCAGACAGCTCGCGCCCCGCGTTGCGGCACGTTGCCGCGCGGGTCTCACCGCCGACTGCACGGTGCTGGAGATGAAGGAAAACACCGACCTTGTACAGATTCGCCCCGCGTTTGGCGGCAACATCATGGCACAGATAATTTCTCCCTCCAACCGTCCGCAGTTCTGCACGGTGCGCTACAAGGTATTTGCCGAGCCGAAGCCGTCCGACACCGAGAGCGGCGAAATTGTACTGATGAACATTGCCAAAGACGCGCTTGCAAGCGGCATCGAAATTCTTGCCAAGACCGAAAAGCCGCGTGATATCGACATTTCCGAAGCCGACATTATCGTGGCGGTAGGCAGAGGTGCAAAGAGCGAGCAGTCACGCGCCATGGCAAAAGAACTTTGCGACGTGCTCGGCGGCGTTATGGCTTGCACCCGTCCGCTTGTCGAAGAAAACGTCATGGACGCAAAGCACCAGATAGGCCTCAGCGGCAGAACGGTCAAACCGAAACTTATTATCTGCCTCGGCATTTCGGGCGCGGTTCAGTTTGCTGCGGGTATGAAGTCGTCCGACTGCATAATTGCGATAAATTCCGATAAAAACGCACCGATTTTTGACGTTGCACACTACGGCATTGTCGGCGATGTCAATGAAATCGTGCCTATGCTTTTAGAAAAAATAAAGGAGGATGCGGCAAATGTATAATGTAATAAATGAAAACGACCTTGCCGTCCTCCGCTCTGTTGTCGGCGATGTAAACGTGCTTTACGGCGAAGAGATTTCGCCCGACTACAGCCACGACGAACTCGGCGGTATTTCCCGTATGCCCGACGTGCTTGTGCGCGTTCACTCCACCGAGGAGATTTCGGCGATAATGAAGCACGCTTACGAGCGCACCATTCCCGTAACCGTCCGCGGTAGCGGCACAGGACTTGTAGGCAGCGCTGTTGCGGTCGAGGGCGGCATCATGCTTGAAACCACGCAGATGAACAAGATATTGGAACTTGACGAGGACAATCTCACCGTCACGGTTCAGCCGGGCGTGCTGCTCATGGAACTTTCCGCCTTTGCGGAAGAACATGACTTTCTCTATCCGCCCGACCCCGGTGAAAAGTCTGCTACAATAGGCGGTAACATTTCGACGAACGCGGGCGGCATGCGCGCTGTCAAATACGGCGTTACCCGCGACTATGTGCGCGCGCTGACCGTTGTAATGCCCAACGGCGATATTATGCAACTCGGCTCAAAAGTCGTAAAAAACAGTTCGGGTTATTCGCTCAAAGACCTCGTTATAGGTTCCGAGGGTACGCTTGCCATAATCACCGAGGCAGTGCTTAAACTCATGCCTCTGCCCAAGTTCTCGGTGAGCTTGCTCGTTCCTTTCCCCGACATGAAGAGCGCCATTGAATCGGTGCCGAAAATCATCCGCTCAAAGGTTATCCCCACCGCTATCGAATACATGTCGCGCGACACTATTCTTTTCTCGGAGAGCTATCTCGGAAAGAAGTTCCCCGATTCAAAGAATGACGCCTACATTCTGCTTACTTTCGACGGCAACACCGACCATCAGGTGCAGACCGATATGCAGACGGTTGCAGACCTCTGCCTTGAGATCGGCGCGCTTGACGCGTACATCGTCGACACCGACGAGCGCAAAAAGTCGGTATGGTCGGCAAGAAGTGCGTTCCTCGAAGCAATAAAAGCGTCCACCACCGAAATGGACGAGTGCGACGTTGTTGTTCCCCGCAGTAATGTTGACGAGTTTATCAAGTATACCCATCAAATCGCCGAGGAAACGGGTGTACGTATTCCCAGTTTCGGCCACGCGGGCGACGGCAATCTCCATGTTTACATCTGTCGCGATGCGCTCGACGACAAAAAGTGGGAAGAGGTACTCGCACACTGCTTCGACCTCATGTATAAGAAAGCCGAGGAACTCGGCGGTCTGGTATCGGGCGAACACGGCATAGGCTACGCAAAGAAGTCGTACATGCGCAAGCAGTACGGCGAGGAGCAGATAATGCTCATGCAAGGCATCAAAGCCGCATTCGACCCGAAGAATATCTTAAACCCCGGAAAAGTTTGCTATTAAACCGAAAAGGTCACACCCATGTGTGACCTTTTTTGGCGGTGTTTGAGATTAAGAGATTATTGATTAGAAAGAATAACAATAAAATGAGAAGGCTGCCCGATGACGATTTGTACAGGCTTTTCCGCCTTTTCAATTGACATTGTTCACATCCTTGTGATATACTGATATATAAGTTATTTTTCGGAGGAACACACATGGAAAATCCCAACAGAATTCCGGAACTCTTCGGTTCGCTGGTTTTCAACGACCGTGTTATGCAGGCGAAACTTCCCAAAGACGTTTACAAGTCGCTGAAAAAGACCATTGAAGAAGACGCTCCGCTTGAAATTGACGTTGCAAATGTTGTTGCAAACGCCATGAAAGAATGGGCACTTGAAAACGGCGCTACACACTACACCCATTGGTTCCAGCCGATGACAGGTATCACCGCGGAAAAGCACGACAGCTTTATAGAGCCCGTCGGCGACTCCGTTGTAATGGAGCTGAGCGGTAAAAGCCTTGTAAAGGGCGAGACCGATGCTTCATCTTTCCCCTCGGGCGGTCTGCGCGCTACGTTTGAGGCGCGCGGCTACACCGCGTGGGACCCTACATCTTACGCTTTTATCAAGGATAAAACTCTCTGCATTCCCACCGTTTTCTGCTCTTTCGGCGGTCAGGTGCTTGACAAAAAAGCGCCCTTGCTCCGCTCTATGGAGGCAGTGTCCGCGCAGGCTATGCGCGTGCTCCGTCTCTTCGGTCACACAAATGTCGCAGGCGTGCGCACCACGGTCGGCGCAGAGCAGGAATATTTCCTCGTAGATAAAGAAATGTTTGACGCTCGTGAAGACCTCCGCCTTTGCGGACGCACTCTTTTCGGTGCCAAGCCGCCGCGCGGTCAGAGTCTTGACGTGCACTATTTCGGCACTATCAAGCCGCGCGTAAAGGCATTTATGGAGGAGCTTAATGACGAGCTTTGGAAACTCGGTATCACATCCAAAACCGAGCACAACGAAGCCGCGCCCGCGCAGCATGAACTTGCGCCGATTTTCTCTACCACAAACATTGCAAACGACCACAATCAGCTTATAATGGAACTTATGAAGAAGGTTGCAAGAAAGCACGGTCTTGTCTGCCTGCTTAACGAAAAGCCTTTCGCGGGCGTTAACGGCAGCGGCAAGCACAATAACTTCTCCATTTCCACAAAGAAGGGCAAAAATCTGCTTTCCCCCGGCGACTCCCCCGCCGACAACGCGCAGTTCCTTATTTTCCTCTCCGCCGTTATCAAGGCGGTTGACGAGTACAGCGACCTGCTCCGTATCTCGGTTGCCTCCGCGGGCAACGACCACCGTCTCGGCGCGGCTGAGGCTCCCCCTGCGATAGTTTCAATCTTCCTCGGAAGTGAACTCACCGAAATTCTCGATTGCATCGAAGCCGATAAGCCGTACGAAGGCAAAGAAGCGCAGGTAATGAAGATAGGCGCAAGCGTGCTGCCCGACTTCCCGATGGATAACACCGACCGCAACCGTACTTCGCCGTTTGCATTCACGGGTAACAAATTCGAGTTCCGCATGCTCGGCTCGTCGCTCAATATTTCCGAGCCGAATGTAGTTCTCAACACCGCTGTTGCCGAGTCGCTGAAGCAGATTGCCGACATCCTCGAAACTGCCGATGACTTCGACACCGAGGTGCATAACATCGTTAAACGTGTTTACAGCACCCATAAGAAAGTAATTTTCAACGGCGACGGCTACTCCGAGGAGTGGCACAAAGAAGCCGAGAGACGCGGTCTGCCCAATTACAGAACCGTTCCCGACGCTATCCCCCACCTCAAGGACGAAAAGAATATTAAACTTTTCACCGACCACAAGATTTACACCGAGGAAGAAGTAATTTCCCGCACCGAGATTACGCTCGACTCCTACTGCAAAACGGTTAAAAGCGAGGCTCACGTTATGAGCGACATGGTAAAACGTCAGATTCTCCCCGCGGTGCAGGGTTATATGAGCGAACTTTCAAACAACGCGCTCAGCAAAAAGTCGCTCGGTATCAATGTAATGGCATACGAAACGGAAACGCTCAAAGAACTTTCCGAGTACACCGACAAGCTCTATAAAGCCACGGTCGAACTCGACTCCCTCACGGAAAACATACCCGCAGAGTCAAGAGAAAAAGCCGCGTGCCACTTCCGCGACAAGGTTCTCACAAAGATGGCAGAGGTAAGAGAATACGCCGATGCCCTCGAAGTGATCACCGCCGACGAATATTGGCCTTTCCCCACATATAAAGATTTGCTCTACGGCGTAAACTGATATGAAAAAAACTTGCGAAATCCGTATAGGATTTTGCAAGTTTTTGTTTTTTTGGGGAAGTAAATTAATGTTTATGTTACTATTATCTCCGCCCGAGATCGCAACGCTGACGCTCAAGGATGACAAGGGCGGGTTTGAGCAAAGTGCTGAAAAAGGCTTATTTTATCGCACTG
>JAFTOT010000062.1 GCA_017463665.1 Clostridia bacterium
CATGATTTGAATTGCAATCTCCTATGCGCCGCAGCGCAAATCATGCCGTAGGCAAATCATGAGCACACAGTGCTCAAATCATGCAATTCCTCGGATTGCAATTCATTGTTTACGCGCGTCGCGCGTAAACTTTCATTTATCATTATAATTACAGAAAGGAATTTCACCATGAAAAATATACTCATTCTCGGTCTCGGGCGGTTCGGATCGGCTATGGTGAAGCCGCTCTCGGAACTCGGCAATCAGGTGGTCGTTTGCGACACCGACGAAGAGAAGATCAGCGCGGTACTGCCGTTTGCGGCGGGTGCCAAGATCGGCGACTGCACAAGTGAAAAGTTCATCGCCTCACTCGGCGTGGAAGACTTTGACATTGTTCTTGTCACCATCGGCGAAAGCCTGCAGAGCTCACTTGTGGCGGTCACGCTGCTCAAGGATCACGGCGCAAAGTGCATCTATGCCAAGGCGGGCAGCGAAATGCACGAAAAGCTGCTGCTGCGTCTGGGCGCAGACAAGGTGATTTTCCCCGAGCGGGACGCGGGACAGCGGCTTGCCAACGTCTGCGGCAGAAACTCGGTGTTCGAGTGCATAGACCTTGCCGAGGGGCATGCGATCTATGAGATCGCGGTGCCTGCATCCTGGGTGGGCAAGAGCGTGCTGGAGCTGAATGTGCGTGCACGTTACGGTGCCAATATCCTCGGTGTGAAGAAAAAGGCGGGCGGCGCACTGCATCCGAACATTCGCCCCGACTATGTGTTTCACAAAGAGGAGCGCGTGATGCTGATGGGCGAGCAGACGCGCCTTTCCAAGCTGCTCGACACCTGATATGCCTTGAAAACTGTAAAACGACGGTCAATACTGGGCAAAATATATGAAAAATTCCTAAAAATATATGTAAAATTTCGGCAGGAATCGCAGTATTTTTTATTGACATCTGTTCGAAATTAGAGTAATATAAGTCTGTATTGGCCGAAGATGGTATGAAAATCGGCCGGTTTTCATGTATTATTTTATTATTTTTGGAGGAAAAAACCATGAAAAAGATCCTTGCGCTTGTCCTGGCATGCGTACTCGCTCTGTCCATGGTTGCATGCGCCGACACTTCGAACAACGGCGGCAATGCAGCACAGACCGGCGACGCACAGGGCAACAATGACGGTGCATTCACCGGCTACATCAAGATCGGCGGCATCGGTCCCACGACCGGCGGCGCAGCAAGCTACGGCACTGCCGTTATGAACGCGATCAAGCTCGCAGTTGACGAGATCAACGCAGCGGGCGGCGTAAACGGTATGGGCTTTGCTTTCGAGTGGCAGGACGACGAGCACAACGCTGAGAAGGCTGTCAACGCTTACAACACGCTGATGGACAACGATATGCAGGTTCTGATCGGCACTGTTACTTCCGCTCCCTGCATCGCAGTTGTTGCAGAAGCAAAGGAAGACAACATCTTCATGCTGACCCCCTCGGGTTCCGCAGTTGATTCGATCGCAGCTCCCAACGCATTCCGTGTATGCTTCTCCGACCCGAACCAGGGTGTCGGCGCAGCAAACTACATCAAGGAAAACAACATCGGTACCAAGATCGCTGTTATCTACAACGTATCCGACCCCTACTCGAACGGTATCTATGAGAAGTTCAAGGCACAGGCTGCAACCATCGGCCTTGAGATCGTAGCTGCAGAGGCGTTCACCAACGACTCCGCAACCGACTTCAGCGTACAGATCCAGAAGGTAAAGGACAGCGGCGCAGACCTGTTGTTCCTGCCCATCTACTATGAGGCAGCAGCTCTCATTCTGACCCAGGCTGATCAGGCAAACCTCGATGTTGCTATGTTCGGCTGCGACGGTCTGGACGGTGTCATCGGTCAGCTCGGCGACAAGGCTGCTCTGGCTGAGGGCGTAATGCTTCTGACTCCTTTCGCAGCGATCGGCGCAACCGATGAGAAGGATATCGCGTTCACCAACGCATACAAGGCTGCATACAAGGACGAGATCCCGAACCAGTTCGCTGCAGACGCATACGATGCAGTGTACATTGTAAAGGCTGCTATCGAGAAGGCAGGCGTTACCGACGCTTCCATCAGCTGCTCTGACCTGTGTGACAAGATCATCGAAGCTCTGGACGGTCTGACCTTCGAGGGCGTTACCGGTACGATGACTTGGGACATTGAAACCGGCGAGCCGAACAAGACCGCTGACGCAATGGTCATCAAAGACGGCGCGTATGTTGCAATGAGCAAGTAATTTCCTATTGCATATTGTAAAAAAATGTGATAAAATAATTAGGCTATTGTAAAATAGCCTAATTATTTTTAATTGCAGACTTTCCTTTGCAGAAAAATCAGTTTGAAGGAGCAGAAAAATGAGTAGCTTTTTTTCCTACTTGATAGCCGGGATCAGCCTTGGCGGTATTTATGCACTCATCGCTCTGGGGTACACCATGGTATACGGCATTGCCAAGATGTTGAACTTTGCGCACGGCGATGTTATCATGATCGGCGGCTATGTCGCGTTTACGGCGATCTCCACCATGCAGCAGCCTGTGTGGATCGCGGTTCCCTGTGCGATCATCGCCTGCATTCTCCTCGGCGTTGTGATAGAGAAGGTGGCGTACAAGCCTTTGCGTTCCGCCACGCCTCTTGCAGTACTGATCACCGCGATCGGTGTCAGCTACCTGCTCCAGAATGTTGCACTTTTGATCTTCGGTTCGCAGGCGAGAAACTTTACCTCGGTCGTGCCCGATGATTTTTCCGTATCGCTCGGCAGCATCAACATTTCCGGTGAGACGGTGGTTACCATTCTGGCGTCGGTTGCAATCATGGTCGCGCTGACGCTGTTCGTCAACCATACCAAGAGCGGTAAGGCGATGCAGGCGGTGTCGGAGGACAGAGGCGCGGCACAGCTCATGGGTATCAACGTCAACCGCACCATTTCGCTGACCTTTGCCATCGGTTCGGCACTCGCGGGCGTTGCAAGTGTGCTGCTTTGCTCGACCTATCCGCAGATCAGCCCCTACACCGGTGCAATGCCCGGTATCAAGGCATTTACCGCAGCTGTATTCGGCGGCATCGGCTCGATCCCCGGTGCCATGATCGGCGGCGTCGTGCTCGGCGTGATCGAAAACCTCAGCAAAGCGTACATTTCCTCCGAGCTTTCGGACGCGATCGTGTTTGCTGTTCTGATTATCGTTCTTCTTGTCAAGCCCACGGGTCTTCTCGGCAAGAAGATCAACGAGAAAGTGTGAGGTGCGGAATATGAAGAAGTTTACACTTTCAAAGCCCGCGAAGGATCGCTATATTACTTACGGTATGCTGGCAGTCATCGCGCTGGTCGTACAGTTGTACATCACCTACGGCGATGCAAGCCGTTCGTTCAAGGGACTTCTGGTTCCGACCTGTGTGTACATTCTCGCGGCGATCGCGCTGAATCTCGTTGTCGGTATTTCGGGCGAGCTCAGCCTCGGTCAGGCAGGTTTTATGTGCATCGGCGCATATGTCGGCTCGACCTTCTCCGTGATGACGGAGGAGCTGATCGCGTCCTCGGCGCTGCGTTTCCCGCTCGCGCTGCTGCTCGGCGGCATGGTTGCGGCGGTCTTCGGTTTCCTGATCGGCATTCCCGTCCTGCGTCTGCGCGGTGACTATCTTGCGATCGTTACGCTGGCATTCGGCGAGATCATCAAGAGCGTTTTCAACAATATCTATCTTTCGACCGATAAGAACGGTCTGTTCTTCAGCATCGGCGTGGAAAGCAAGGCAAATCACGAGTTCGATGCGGCTACACAGGTCGATTATATCAAGGGAGCGATGGGCATCAGCGGCACGCCGCGTGACTCGACGTTCCTCATCTGCATGGTCGTCATCTTTATCGCGATGTTCGTCATGCTCAACTTCATTGATTCCAAGCAGGGACGCGCCGTGATGGCTTCGCGCGATAACCGTATCGCAGCCGAGGCGATGGGTGTCAATGTTACCCGTGCGAAGATGACCGCGTTTGTTATGTCGGCGTTCTTTGCAGGCGTTGCGGGCGTTCTGTACTCGCATAACCTCAACACGCTGCAGGCATCCACGTTTAACTACAACCTGTCGATCCAGATCCTCGTATTTGTGGTGCTGGGCGGCATGACCAAGATGCGCAGCGTAATGATTGCGACGATCATTCTGTATGTATTGCCCGAGGCGCTGCGCGGATTCAATCTCAGCAACTACCGCATGCTGATCTACGCGATCGCGCTGATCGCAATGATGCTGATCAACAACAGCGCGGCGATCAAGCGGGTGCGCGAATTCCTGCGTGCGAAATTTGCGCGCAATAAGAACGTGGGAGGTGAGGTATAATGGCAATTCTCGAGACCAATGACCTCTCGATCCAGTTCGGCGGTCTGAAGGCGGTCAGCCACCTCGACCTCAAGATCGAAAAGGGCGAGCTGTACGGTCTGATCGGACCGAACGGCGCGGGTAAGACCACCGTGTTCAACATGCTCACGGGCGTGTACCAGCCGACCGGCGGCACCATCTACCTCGACGGCGTTTGCCTCAACGGCAAAAACCCCGTGGAGATCAACAAGCTCGGCATTGCGCGTACCTTCCAGAACATTCGTCTGTTCGGCAAGATGAGCGTGCTCGACAATGTCCGCGTGGGCTTTGGCAACAGCATCAAGTATTCGCTGCTCGAAAGCTTCTTCCATGTCGGCAGATACCGCAAGAATGAAAAGGTAGTTACCGAAAAGGCGATCGAGCTTCTCAAGGTGTTTGACCTTGACGGCGAGAAGGACACGCTTGCGTCCAATCTGCCCTACGGTAAGCAGAGAAAGCTGGAGATCGCGCGTGCTATGGCGACGAATCCGAAGCTGCTGCTGCTCGACGAGCCTGCTGCGGGTATGAACCCGAACGAAACGGCGGAGCTGATGAACACCATTCGCTTCGTGCGCGACAATTTTGACATGACCATTCTGCTGATCGAGCACGACATGAAGCTGGTCGGCGGCATTTGCGAAAAGCTCACCGTGCTGAACTTCGGCACCGAGCTTGCCAAGGGCAACACGGCAGAGGTTCTGCATGATCCGCGCGTCATCACCGCGTATATCGGGGAGGACGAGTAAGATGTTAAAGGTAGAAAATATTCAGGTTTATTACGGCATGATCCATGCCATCAAGGGCGTTTCCTTTGAGGTCAACGAGGGTGAGGTCATCGCCCTGATCGGTGCGAACGGCGCGGGCAAGACCACCATCCTGCACACCATCACGGGGCTTGTCGCGCCCAAGAGCGGACATGTTCTCTTTGAGGGCAAGGATCTGACCAAGATCCCCGCGCACAAGATCGTATATCTCGGCATGGCGCACGTACCCGAGGGACGCCGCATTTTCCAACAGCTGACGGTTCTCGAAAACCTCAAGCTCGGCGCGTTCTCGATCACCGACAAGGTGCAGATCGAGAAGAATCTCAACTATGTGTACATGCACTTTCCGCGACTCGCGGAGCGCAAGAATCAGGTTGCGGGTACGCTTTCGGGCGGCGAGCAGCAGATGCTTGCCATGGGTCGCGCACTGATGTCCAACCCGAAGATCATTCTGATGGACGAGCCCTCGATGGGACTTTCGCCGCTGCTGGTCAACGAGATCTTCAAGATCATCTCCGAGGTCTCCAAGGACGGTACGACCGTTCTGCTCGTCGAGCAGAACGCGAAGAAGGCGCTTTCGATCGCCGACCGCGCGTATGTTCTCGAGACGGGCAACATCGTGATGGAGGGCAAGGCGAGCGAGCTGCTCGACAATCCCCGCATCCGTGCGGCGTATCTTGGTGAATGAGCACTTGAAAATCCAAGGATTTTCAAGTGGAGGAAGTCGCAAGCCTCGCGGCTCGCTCACCGCTCGCGACTTGTAAGGAGTTTTAAAGCCGGCGGAGCCGTCTTTAAAACAGATTTTATTAAAATAGAACAAGGGCGCAAACGCGCCCTTGTTTTTTAGGGATTCTGTTATGAAACAAGACATCAAAAGAGCTTTCAAAGATTCGCTGCCGGTGCTGGCGGGATATATTGTGCTCGGCATGGGGTTTGGCATTCTGCTTGCGACCAAGGGGTACGGCGTTTGGTGGGCGCTTGCCATGAGCGTGTTTATTTACGCGGGATCAATGCAGTATCTTGCGATCGATCTGCTCGCGGGCGGCGCGTCGCTGCTCTCGGCGGCGCTGACCACGCTGCTGGTGAATGCGCGGCATCTTTTTTACGGCATTTCGATGGTGGATCGCTACAAGGGTGCGGGAAAGAAGAAGCCGTATCTGGTCTTTGCGCTGACCGACGAGACTTATTCGCTGGTTTGCAGCGCCGAAGAGTCGCACCGCTATTGCTTTCTTGTGTCGCTGCTCAACCAGATCTGGTGGGTGACGGGCAGCGTGCTCGGCTCACTTCTCGGCGGCATTCTGCCGTTTTCGACCGAGGGCATCGACTTTGCGCTGACGGCGCTGTTTGTGACGGTTTTTGTCGAGCAGTGGAAGAGCACCAAGAATCATCTGCCCGCGATCATCGGTGTTGTCGCATCGGTGCTTTGCCTGCTGCTGTTCGGCGCGGACAGCTTTTTGATCCCGTCGATGGTATTGATCACGGCGGCGCTCTCTGTGCTGAAATTCGTTCGCAAGGAGGCGCAGGCATGACGGATCTGCATTCTGTATGGTTGATCGCGGTGATCGCTGCGGTGACGGCGCTGCTGCGCTTCTTGCCGTTCCTCATTTTCGGCAGCCGCGAGACGCCCACGTTTGTGACCTATCTCGGCAAGGTACTGCCGTATGCCGTGATGGGCATGCTGGTGGTGTACTGCCTGCGGAACATCTCGTTTGTCGCATCGCCGCACGGCATCCCCGAGCTACTCTCGGTCGCGCTGGTCGCCCTGCTGCACCTTTGGAAGCGCAACACGCTCCTCTCCATCATCGGCGGCACCGCCTGCTACATGGTTCTCGTGCAGGTAGTGTTTTAACGAGAGAAGAAAAATGCGGGAAAACCTTTTGTGTACAAAAGGTTTTCCCGCACCCTTTCCAAAAAACTTTGTAAAAAGTAAATTGGTGTAGCCATATCTTTTTTCAAAAGTTTTACGAGGAGTGCGGGGAACGCTTTTACAAAAGCGTTCCCCGCGTCTTTTTTATTCTAATTTCCAGTCGATGGGTTCGGGCAAGAGGGCGTTGGCTTTGGAGAAGTGGCGGCAGCCGAAGAAGCCGTTGTACGCTGAGAGGGGCGAGGGATGCGCTGCGGTGAGGATGTGGTGCTTCGGGTTTGTGATGAGCGATGCTTTGCCCTTGGCAAAGCCGCCCCAGAGGAGAAAGACGATCGGCTCGTCGCGCATGTTCAGCAGTTCGATGATGCGGTCGGTGAACTTTTCCCACCCCATGCCGCGGTGGCTTGCCGCCGCGCCGCCGCGCACGGTCAGCACCGTGTTCAGCAGAAGCACGCCGTTTTTCGCCCAAGGCGTGAGGTCGCCCGTCGTCGGGATCGGATAGCCGAGATCGTCATGGTATTCCTTGAAGATGTTCACAAGCGACGGCGGTGGCTACACGCCTTTCTGCACCGAAAAGCAGAGTCCGTGCGCTTGACTCGGACCGTGGTAGGGATCCTGCCCGAGGATGACCGCCTTGACCGCGTGGTAGTCGGTGATCTTCAGCGCGTTGAAGATGTCGTGCATGTCGGGGTAGACCGGGAACGCGGGATTCGCATACTCCGCCTTCAAAAATGCGCGGATGCGCTGATAATATTCCTTTGCAAATTCATCCTTCAAAAGCTCGTCCCAGCTGTTACCCAGTGATACCATGGTGTCATCCTCCTGCATAAGGATTTGCCCGTGGCAAATCCCAATGATTTGCAACCCGTTGGGATTGCATGATTTGAGCACTGCGTGCTCATGATTTGGCTTCGCCATGATTTGCCCTGCGGGGCATAAGGGTTGAAAATCAAATCATGGAGCGATGGCTCCAAATCATGACGCGACTGCGTCAAATCATGCGCGGTACGCGCAAATCATTTTCGTAATTATTTATTCGGCAAATGCCAAGACCATTTTAGCATGTTTTTGCGGTGGGCGCAACCCTTTTATGTGGATTGTACTTTTGCTGCAATCACTTCGCAGTAAATAAATTTAATGCAGGACAATGGATTTCACTTGATTGTTTTCATGGAAAGTGATCTCAATGAAATTATACTCGCAACTGTATATCCATGATCCGTAAGCGGTAATTTCATTGGGGTCACCTAATAAGGCTGCAACTTGATTGCTATGCATTCCTGCTATTTCGTATTTGCTTTTCAAATCATTCAGCATGATATACCGTTGCCTCGGATATGCTTCCCATTTTTCCTCGGTAAATGTTTGAAACCGACCGGCTGATACAAAAAATGCGGCAAGGGAAACGAACACGAAAGCAATCGTGATGAGTATGGAAAGTGCCGGAATGCGGCAGATGCGGATATTTAAGTATCTCTTTCGTAAAAATACTAAAAATATCGGGGAAAGAAGTACGATAAGCGCTAATAAAAGTCCGGCATATACACTCCACTCTCCCCAAGCGTCCACAAATGTGTAGAACATACCGTTCCTGTCAGCAAGAATACAAAAAGCAATTATAAGAATCCACAATGCTATGTAAAACAAAAATAATAGTATGCTGAGAGAAGTTGACAGTATTTTTTTAAAAGAATAAACTTGCATACATAGCCACCTTTATGATTCCCCATAATACTCCGCGAGCGCCTTTTGCGCGCGGGTGCCGCTGAGGGATGCACCGCGGAGATCGACATCAGCGAAATAGTATCGGCTATGCGCGTTGTCAAGGCGCTCTTTGGCGCGTTTGGCAACGTCCGGGTTCGCATCTTCGGTGAGTTCGATGAGCGCAGAAACGCCGTAGGAGCCGCAGTTGTAGGCAAGATAGCTCGTGTCCAGCTCGTAGGCATCGTGCATGCCGCTTTGGTATGCGTAGACATTGTACTTTGCGATGATCTGGTACGGTTCGGCGAGTGCAGTCAGCGACAGGATCACGCAGGCGGCGGCGAGGATGGCGCGCATGTGCTTGAAGTTTTTGCAGAAGACCTTAACGATCAGCGCGGCGAATACGAAGAACAGCAAGAACATAAAGATGGAAGTACCCAGACGCAGGAAAGTCAGCCCGTAGGAGCGGATGTAGAGGAACATTTTTGCGAGGGCGACAACGACAAGGAAGATCGAAAAGCCGCTGATGAATACCGAGAGCGCACGCGTGAACCACGGCAGCTCGCCGTCCTCGTCGCGGCGCACAAGCAGCTCGGCAAAGAAAAGCAGACCGAGGTTGAGCACGCAGATCACGCACATCTCGAAAAAGCCGCGCCGCGCGTACTGCGCATAGGTGTAGTCCTCGGGCAGGAGCCCTGCAAAGCCGCCGATGAGGTAGGAGAGCTGCGTGCAGAGGAAGACGAGGTAGAGCAGGGCAACCATAGAGAGCACGGTGTTTGCGAGCGTGCCGTCGAGCACCGAGCAGTAGGCTTTTTTCTCCGAGTCTTTCAGCTTGACGGTGTTTTTGCGAATGGCAAAGAGGATGGGGAACAGGACAAACAGCACTATCGCGCCGAAAAAAGCGGTGCAGACGAGCTCGCCGAAGTCGAAATCAATCCCGTCAATGAAGCTCTCAAACGCTTGATCGGCGAAGATGAGCAGGGCAGTGAGCACGAGCAGGATCGGCAGGGCGAGGCAGAGTCCGAGCAGCACTTTGCCGATCTTTTTGCCGATGGCAGCTTGCTTTGCGCCGAGGGCGCGCACGGTTGGCGACACTGCAGGCGCGCTGACGCCGAAAAAGAGATAGAACGGCGCGAGCAGCGCGCGGAAATCGTCGAGCGACGGCGCCTTGATGCCGCATGCCGAGACGAAAAAGACCGAAAGAGAGAGCAGCAGGAACAGGAGCTTGAAAACGGCGAATGTCGTGTTCTGATAGATCGCAAAGCTGACGAGCATGCAGACGGACGCGGCGAGAGAAACGATGGCGAGCGGGGAAAAGCGCAGCCTATCGTGCAGATAAAGAAGCGCGCAGAGCAGCATGCCGAGGGCACCCACGGCAAAGCCGAGCTGCCAGCCGCCTGCATAGACAGAGTTTGCCGTGAGCAGCGCGAGAATGGCGAACGCGCCAAGGTGCGCATAGTCGCGGCGGTCGGTGTCGGGCAGCTTTTCGATCGGCTTGCCCGTGTCGGGATGAAAGTTATAGCCTTTCGGCGTCAGATATTCGTTTTGCATGGTTACTCCTTCCCGTCGTCGACATATTCCAGAATATCACCCGGCTGGCAGCCGAGGGCTTCGCAGATGGCTTCGAGCGTGGAAAAGCGGATGGCTTTTGCCTTGCCCGTTTTCAGGATGGAGAGGTTTGCCTGCGTGATGCCGATCTTCTCGGCGAGCGCGCCGGAGGAAATCTTCTTTTTCGCCATCTCCACATCGAGATTGATTCGGATAGACATGTTTTTTCCTCCTTATATCGTCATGTCATTCTCTTCTTTGAGAACGACTGCGGCGGCAAAGCAGTTTTTTACCACGCGCACGATCAGCACCATGAACGCGGCGCAGACGGCGAGCAGGTAAAAGGGCATATAGAAATAGCCCGCGACGGCAAAGACGGCGGTCGCAAAGAAGAGCAAAAAGGAGATCGAGCGGAGCAGACGGACATTCTGCTCGATGAACACCGCATCGGCGAGGATGTTGCCGAGCAGCTTCCACAGGCAGAGCAGCACGCCTGCCGCAAAGGGGAGGATCGCGTAAAATGTAACGACGATCGGCAGATAGATGCCCTCGGGGCGGTCAAAACGTTCGATGAACGCCGAGGCGAGCATGGGACCGAAAACGGCGAGCAGCACAAGTACTGCGCTGAGTGCGCCGACGGTGACGAGGGAGACAAGTGCGCTGCGATCTTTTTTCATGGTGACAGTTTCCTTTCGGGTGGTTTGTGCTTTTAGAATAGCATATGTTTTATCGTTTGTCAATAAAAATATTTTGAAAAACAAATATTTTTTATTCTTTTTCTTTGCGGTGCGAAAAAATGCGGGCTTAATAGTAAAACGAAACATCGCATTTGTAAAACGAAGCGCAACAATTGTAAGCAAAACGCAAGTTTGTAATTTCAAATGAACGGTTTGTAAATGAAATGCAAGTTTTGTAAGCGAAATGCACCATTTGTAAACGAAACGCAAGGGGTAAGACGGCGGTCCAGGCATCAAAAAGGCGCACCAAACAAGAGGAAGGGCGAAATTTCAAAATTTTGAAATCCAAAACGCTACCCCAAATGCGCCACAATATGAGGGTATCCACCGTTAAATTTATTCGTTATCTCTTAAACAGCTTCGGTGTCATCACGACACAGCTTGGATCAATTTGAGAATA
>JAFTOT010000039.1 GCA_017463665.1 Clostridia bacterium
CTACGGCATGATTTGCGCTGCGGCGCATAGGAGATTGCAATTCAAATCATGGAATGCGTAGCACTCCAAATCATGACGGCACAGCCGTCAATTCATGCGCGGTACGCGCAAATCATTCGTATCATAAACAATCATTTTTCTCTCTAACCAACCGTTACATTTTCCGCGGGATAGCGATAGGCTTCCTCGCGATGCTTATTGCTCAGCGAGAGCAGCACGGTGAGTCCGCCGACGCGTCCGAGGAACATGAGGATGATCACAATGATCTTGGACACCGCCGAGAGCGTCGGTGTCAGTGACAGGCTTGCGCCCACCGTCGCCATTGCCGAGAAGGTCTCAAACAGGCAGGCGATGATATCTGCCCCCTCGATCGCGCTGAGCGCAATACCGCAGCAGAGTGCAAGTCCGAGATAGAGTACAAACACCGCGATCGCCGTGCGCACTATACCCTTTTCGATGCGGCGTCCGAAGCACTCAATGTCTTCCTTGCCGCGGAAGATCGAACGGACAAACAAGAGAATGACCGCAAAGGTCGTCGTCTTGATGCCACCCGCCGTCGAACCCGAGGAGCCGCCGATCAGCATCAGCGCGATCATCAGCATTTGCGCCCCGCCGCCGATCCCCGCAAGATCGACCGTGGCGAAGCCCGCCGTACGTGCCGTGACCGATTGAAACAGCGAGACGAGCATCTTTTCGCCAACGCCGCGTCCCGCCGCCGCATCACTGCTCCAAAACAGAACTAAGAACAGTGCCGCGCCGAGCACCGTCAGCGCAAGCGAGGTGATGACCACGATCTTGGTATGCAGCGCAAACTTTCCAAAGCAGAATCTGCACCGCAAAAGGTCGAGCCAGACAAAAAAGCCTAAGCCACCGCACGTGATCAACAAACAAATTACTAAATTGAAGTAAAGATTATCGCTGTACGCCGTCAGCGACGTGCCGCCGCCCATCAGGTCAAAACCCGCGTTGCAAAAAGCGCTGATCGAATGGAACACGGCATACCAAATGCCGCGTCCCACACCGAACTGCGGAATGAACACAGGCAGGAGCAAGATCGCGCCGACCGCCTCCTGCAAAAAGACGCCCGCGGCGATAAACCGCGTCATTTTGACGAGTCCCGCCGAGGACTCCGCGCCGATCGACTCCTGCAGGGCGAACACGCTGCGCATGCCGATCTTGGCATGCAGCATAGAGAGAAAATACATTGCCAATGTGATGATGCCGATGCCGCCGATCTGGATGAGCGCGATGATCACGACCTGTCCGAAGGGCGACCACTGCGTCAAGGTATCATAAACGACCAGCCCCGTTACGCAGGACGCACTGGTCGATGTAAACAAAGCGTTGATAAACGGTACACTCTCGCCGTCACGCGAAGCGATCGGCAGCATGAGCGCAAGCGCGCCGACAAACACCACCGCCGCAAAGCTCAGCGTGATCACCTGCACAGGCGAAAACCGTTTCTTCTTTTGCCGCATAGGAACCTCCTTGCGAGAATGTACGTGGGGAAACTTTTTATAAAAAGTTTCCCCACACCCTTTCAAAAATTTTAAAAAAAGTAAATGGCTGTAGCCATATCTTTTTCTTAAAAGTTTTACGGGGGTGTGGGGACGCTTTTTGGGCAGCGTCCCCACCTTCCGACCTAAATCTTACTTAACTTTTCCAGCACCGTTTCAAAATATGCGGGAAGCGGGCTTTCAAAGGTCATGGTCTCGCCGCTTCGCGGATGCGTGAGGGTGAGACGGTAAGCATGCAGCGTCTGCCCGACGAGCAGATCGCCCTGCTGCTTTTCAAACTTGGTGCCGCCCCCGCCGTACACGGTGTCGCCGAGGAGCGGATGCCCGATCGACGCCATATGCACGCGGATCTGGTGCGTTCTTCCCGTCTCCAGCTTCAAGGCAAGCAATGTGTAGCCGTGAAAGCGCTCGGCGACGCGGTAGTGCGTGACCGCCTCGCGCCCGCCCGCGACCACCGCCATCTTTTTGCGGTCGCGCGGATTGCGCCCGATCGGCTTGTTCACCGTGCCGCCGTCATCCTTGAAATTGCCGATGGCGACCGCCATATATTCGCGGTCGATGCTGTGCGTTTTGAGCCCCTCCGAGAGGATGGTATGTGCAAAATCGTTTTTCGCGATCACCAGCAGCCCGCTCGTGTCCTTGTCGATGCGGTGCACGATGCCCGGACGCTTTTCGCCGCCGATGCCCGACAGGCGATCCCCCATGTGATAGAGCAGCGCATTGACCAGCGTGCCGTCCTCATTGCCCGCCGCAGGATGCACCACCATGCCCTTCGGCTTGTCGATCACGGCAATGTCCTCGTCCTCATACACGATCGAGAGCGGCAGGTCCTCTGCCCCTATCTCGGTCTCTTTCACGGGCGGCATCTCCAGCGTCACAATATCCGAAACGCGGAGTTTGTAATTTTTCGCAGCCGACGCACCGTTAATCTGCGCCGCGCCCTCTTCGAGCAGCCGCGCCGCCGCCGTGCGCGTCACATCAAAATGCGCCGCCAAAAACACATCCGCGCGCGTACCTGCCTCCTCGGCACAGACGATCACGGACTCGCTCATTTCGCCTTCTCCTTTTTATATTCGAGCAGAATGCCGAGGATCAGCAGTGCCGCACCCACGCAGACCGCGCTGTCGGCGAGATTGAAGATCCATTTCCATCCGGGAATACAGCGCACGTCAATGAAGTCCACCACATATCCGAGCGAAACGCGGTCAAACATGTTGCCGATGCCGCCGCCGATCACAAGGGAAAGCGCCGTGCAGACCAGCTTGCCGTTCCCCCGCAGTGAAACGAGATACACAAACAGCGCCACGATGCCCACCGAGGACAGCAGCATGAATACCCAGCGGTGATCGGCAAGCAAGCCGAATGACATGCCCGCATTTTCCAAATAGGTGAAGTGCAGGATGTTCTCAAAGATCGGCAGCGTGTTGCCCTCTGCGATCTGCCCTGAGGGAATGCTGTTTGCCGCCGCGATCAGATCCATCGCCCATACCTTGGTGAGCTGATCGAGCACACACACCGCCGGTATGATCCAAAAATATATCGTCATCTTTTTTCTTTCCATATTATTATGCCTTTTACTCCATGAAGTGTACAGGATTCGTCGGCTTTTTGCCGTTTGCATCCTCCATCAGCTTGCGTATATCCTCATAGCCGTCGTCATTGTCGTAGCTCACCGTCACGGTGTCATACAGCTTGCGTCCCGACGGTTTTTCCGGCGCACCTGTGTATGCCGAAACAGGCTGTCCGCCCGCAAAAGCGATGTCGCGCGGTGCGGATTCCGCCGTAAGTGCGGCGGGTTCCTCTTTCGGCTTCGGCTGTTCCACAGTGGGTGCAGGACGCGTCGTGCGCAACTCAGGCTCGACAGGTGCGACAGGCTGTTGCACGATCGGTTCGGTGATCGGCTGCGGGATCGACTCGCGCGCCGCTTGGGTAACGATCGGCTTCGGCGCATCGTCCTTCAGCTCGGAGAGAGCACGCACCGTATCTGCGGCAAGTGCACGGAATCTCGCTTCAAACGCGATGCACTCCGCCGCCAGCGCCTTGGCGCTCTGGCTCTGCGCCGTTGCCCGCGCCTGCGCCTCGGCGAGCAATGTTCTTCCCTTGCGATCGGCGGCGGCGAGGATCATTTCGGCAGTTTTCTTCGCCTCGTCGATGCGGGCCGCCGAGCGACGCTCGGCATTTTGCAGCTGCTCAGCAGCATGCGCCTCTGCCGCGCGCTCACGCGCCTCGGCGGCAGCCTTTGCCTCTGCCACGATCGCGTCCGCGTTCTTTCGCGCGGCGGCAAGCATGCTTTCCGCCTCTTGTTTCGCCGCTTCCAGCACGCGATATGCCTCTTGCTCGCGCTTTTCAATCTCCTCGGTATGCGCCTCAAACGCGCTGAGCTTGGTGCGCAGCACGCGCATCAGCTCCTCTTCCTCCCGCAGTATGGGCAAAAAGTCGCCGATGAAACCGTCCACTTCCTTGACCGCATACCCGGCAACGCTTTTGGAGAATTTGGCTTGTTCGAGTTTTTCAGATAAGAGCATACCGTACCTCCCGTAGTGTAATAAATTACAGTGAAGTGCATCCGCTGTGCGGATGCGTGAAGTGTGTCCTGCGGACACGTGAAGCACGCCCTGCGGGCGCATGAAGCGCGTCGCGTAGCGACGCATTATGGTAGCAAATTGCCGTGAAGGCAATTTGCATCCGAAACGTGACGCTTCGCGTCACACTTTATTTGTCGCCGACGGCGACAAACTTCATGCGCGAAGCGCGCTTCACGTTGCGAAGCAACACTTCGTTTCCTATAGCGGCTCGCCGCTATAGGAACTTCTTCGCCGCCAGCCGCAGGCGGCCTTTTTTGGTCGGGTCGGCGACC
>JAFTOT010000023.1 GCA_017463665.1 Clostridia bacterium
CGGCAGCGGCTCAGGCGACCTGCTCGACGCTGTATTTGCCGAGCTGCCCGAGGACATCGACTGCACCGAGGAGGACGACAGCATCAAGGTCGCCGTCATCGGTAAGCCGAACGCAGGTAAATCTTCGATCATCAATAAGATCCTCGGCGAGGAGCGCCTGATCGTTTCCAATATCGCAGGCACTACGCGCGATGCGATCGATACGCGCATCGAGTGCGAGTGGGGCAAGTACACCTTTATCGACACGGCGGGCATCCGCCGCAAGGCAAAGGTGGAAGAGGTCATTGAAAAGTACAGCGTGCTGCGCGCACACATGGCGGTAGAACGTGCGGATGTATGCTTGCTCATGATCGACGCGACCGAGGGCATCACCGAACAGGACGAGCACATCGCGGGTATCGCACACGAAGCGGGCAAAGCGTGCATCGTCGTGGTCAACAAGTGGGATCTTGTCGAAAAGGACAACGACAGTGTCAATGAATTTACGAAAAAGATCTACAATTCGCTTTCGTATATGACCTACGCGCCGATCCTGTTTGTCAGTGCAAAGACGGGACAGCGCGTGCAGAAGCTGTTTGAGCACATCAACTATGTCAATGAGCAGGCAAAGCTGCGCATTTCCACGGGTATGCTCAACGATATGCTCAACGATGCCACCGCACGTGTACAGCCGCCGTCCGATAAGGGCAAGCGTCTCAAGATCTACTACATGACGCAGGCGAGCGTTGCGCCCCCGACCTTTGTTATCTTCGCCAACAGCATCGAACTGTTCCATTTCTCCTACCAGCGCTATCTGGAAAACTGCATTCGCGAAACTTTTGGTTTCCGCGGCACGCCGATCAAGATCATCATCCGCGAGCGCGGCGACAATTAGTTTTCGGAAACAAATGCGTTTTTGAATACGATATCAGCATTTACGAAAGAAGAGGAAAAGACAGACCATGTTTGTCGATCACGTTAAAATTTATGTAAAAGCCGGCGACGGCGGTAACGGCAAGGTATCTTTCCGCCGTGAAAAATATGTTGCGGCGGGCGGTCCCGACGGTGGCGACGGCGGCAGAGGCGGCAATATCGTGCTGCAGATCCACGAGGGCACGAACACGCTGCTTGCTTTCCGCTACAAGCGCAAGTTCATTGCGCAAAACGGCGAGGACGGCAAGGCGTGCAAGATGCACGGAGCAACGGGTGAGGACTTGATCATCTCCGTCCCCCCCGGAACGCTTGTAAAAGATCCCGAAACGGGCAAGATCATCAAGGATATGTCGAATTGCGAGCCCTATGTGCTCTGCAAGGGCGGTAGAGGCGGTTGGGGCAATCGTCATTTCGCAACCCCCACCCGTCAGATCCCTCGCTTCGCCAAGGGCGGTACCAAGGGCGAGGAGCGCGAAGTGCTCCTCGAGCTGAAGATGCTCGCCGATGTCGGGCTTGTCGGTTTCCCAAATGTCGGTAAGTCGTCGATCATCTCGCGTATCAGCGCTGCAAAGCCGAAGATCGCGAATTATCATTTTACCACGCTTTCGCCCAGCCTCGGCGTTGTGCAGGCGGGAGAGGGCAAGGGCTTTGTTGCGGCGGATATCCCGGGGCTTATCGAGGGCGCGTCCGACGGACTCGGACTCGGACATGAATTCCTGCGCCATGTCGATCGCTGCCGACTCCTCTTGCACGTTGTGGATGTCTCGGGACTGGAGGGACGCGATCCCATCAGCGATATCGAGACCATCAACGCCGAGCTTGCGCGTTACGACGCAGGACTCGCCGGTCGTCCGCAGATCATCGTTGCCAATAAGTGCGACATGATCGAGTCGGGTACGACGGATATCGAAGCCTTTGAAAAATATGTCAAGGACAGCGGCAGAAAACTGATCTACGTCAGTGCACTCGAGGGCAAAAACCTGGATGCGCTCGTCCGCATGACCGCCGACATGCTCGAAACGCTTCCGCCTCTCACGGTTTACGAGCCCGAATATACCGAGGAGGATGCGGCAGTGCCGAGCGGTGAGCGCACGACGACCGTACGCCGCGAAAACGACACCTACTATGTCGAGGGCGAATGGCTCTACAATCTCATGGGACAGGTCAACACCGAGGATTACGAGTCGCTCTCCTTCTTCTCGCGCGTTTTGCAGAAGGCAGGCGTTATCGACATGCTGGAAGAGAAGGGCTGTAAGGACGGCGACACCGTCAATATCTACGATTTCGAGTTTGATTTTGTAAAATAGTGCATAGTTTTTGAAAAAAACGCAAAGAATAGGACATTCCATGTTGAGGAGGTCAAATTCTTTGCGTTTTTTAAAAATCTTTTCGTTACTTACGGTAGTCGCTGTGCTTTTGTATCTTGTCTGCTTTGCCGCGGACGGCAGCGTGTATAACGATGTTGTACGGATGCATGTCATTGCCAATTCGGACAGCGAGGCAGACCAATCGCTGAAGCTTGAAGTGCGCGATCTGGTGCTCGAAAAATACTCGACGGTGCTTTCGGGATACGAAAGTAAGGATGCGGCGCTGACCGCTGCGAAACAGATGCTTCCGGAGATCGAAACCGACGTCAATGCTTATCTTGCCTGCCGCGCCGACTATACCTGTACGGTCAACATAGAAGAAAGCTATTTTCCCACCAAAAGTTACGGCGACTACAGCCTGCCGCGCGGTAAGTATACCGCGCTCTGCATCCGTCTCGGCAAAGCCGAGGGGCAGAACTTCTGGTGTGTGCTCTATCCGCCGCTCTGCCTCGGCGCAAGCTCGGCGGAGGACAGCGAAGAACTCTTTTTAAACTGCGGACTCACCGAAGACGAGTACGAACTCATGCGCACCGAAAAACCCGTCTACAAAGTAAAATTCCGCATCCTGGAGCTGCTTCGCGGAGAGGGGTAGAAAGAAAGTTTACACAAATAAAGGCTATGCAGACATATTGTAGGGCGCGACGTCCTCGACGCGCCGCATGAACCATAGTAAAACGGCGC
>JAFTOT010000027.1 GCA_017463665.1 Clostridia bacterium
CATGATTTGAATTGCAATCTCCTATGCGCCGCAGCGCAAATCATGCCGTAGGCAAATCATGAGCACACAGTGCTCAAATCATGCAATTCCTCGGATTGCAATTCATTGTTTACGCGCGTCGCGCGTAAACTTTCATTTATCCTTTTACCAAAATCAAAAAGCACTAGGTTCTTTCGCAAAAGAACCTAGTGCTTTCTCTTATCTGAATGCCATTGTCCCGAGCGGGATGCCTTTTTGTAATGCCTTACTTGGTAATCGTCGCAGTGGAAGTCGCACCGTCCCACGCAACCGTGCCGCCGAGGGTTTCGGCTACGAAACGTACGGGCATGTAAGTGCGGTCATTTTCGATGAACGCAGGGGAATCGAGCGCTACGCTCTTGCCGTTTACAGTCGCATTCGCCGCGCCGACGGTGATCTTGATCTCGGTGTCCGAGGTGGTCAGCGTTGCGGTGGAAGTCGCACCGTCCCAAGCGATCTCTGCACCGAGTGCCTCGGCTACATAACGTACGGGCAGCATAGTGCGCTCGTTGCGGATGATGGGAGCAACGTCCATGGTCTTGGTCGCACCGTTCAGAGTATAGGTCGTCTTGCCCAGCGTCATCTTGAGCTCAACGCTCGCTGCAACCGGATCACCCACGATAATGGTCGTTTTACCGGTGTTGTTCGCGGCATTGTAGGTAATACCGTTGGTCATGGTTCCTGTGGGGCAGAATTCTGCCGGTGTCTGCCCTGCGACCCAACTGCCCAGTGTGACATTTACCGTGCCGGTCACATAGTTATGACCGTTGATCGCGCGGTATTGCGGCGTACCCGTAAAGGAAACATTCTTGCCGATCACAGCGGTCATGTTGCCGCTGTAAGTGCCGAACGGCGCGCCGCCGGTGAAGCGGCGATTGCCGAGCAGGAAGTTCACAAACGTGCCGCCGTTTAGGATGATGGTGCAATCGTTAGCAGAAGAAACAGACTCCGGAGTGTCAAATGCCGACGCTGTCGCAGGATCCACATCGGCGAAGACATTGTGCCCTGCGTAGAAGGACCACATGCCGACAGTCTTTACCGTCTCGGTCAATTCAAAATCGTTGAAGCACGCCATGATCGAGGTGCCGTTGCTCTTGCCGGACTGCAGCGTAATGTTGTCAAACTTGATATCCGTGCCGCTCTTGAAGGAGTCGCCGCCGCAGATCAGCGTTGCGCCCGTGCCCTCACCGACGACCGTGATCTTGCTTGCCGTCACCGGGAAGAAGAGGTTGCCGTTGAGTGCCACAGTGCCGACGATATGGATCGTCACCTCGGAGCCCATCGGGATCTTGTCAAATGCGACCGGCAGACTGCTGGTCGGGTCTTCCTTGGTACCTGCGCCGAAGATCGTGCCTCTTGCCGAAACATAAATGTCCGTGCGCTTGTAGTCGGTCGCAGGCTTGGTCACGCCCTTGAACGCCGCTTCATAGCAGGACTTGCCCATCAGCGCAAGACCTGTCTGCGTGGGATGGAGTCTTTCGTTGATCTTGCCGTTGTTGTCGCGGAAGAGCGATTCATCTGCCGCAGCGGACAAAGTCAGACCGTAGAGATCCACGAACGTGTATTTGTTCGGCTCTGCGGCGGCAAGCTTTTCTGCCACGCGCTGCTGAATGGGATGGATGACCGCACTCACGCGGATATCGGAAACGACATTGCTGGTATTGCGGTAGATCGCATTGGTGACGAATACCTTTTCGGTGCTCGGCAGATCACCCATGGTCTTGACGATCTCGGTCAGATTAGTCTCAAACTGCAAGAGCGCACCGTTGGTACCGCCTGCGGCAGAGCCATCGTTGGTGCCGAGCGCGAAGAAAACATAATCCGGATCGGTCTCCTCGCTGACCAGCGGCCATGCGAGCATATTGTAGTAATACCGCTTGAGCGAATTGGTCATACCCGAAGCAGAAACGCCGTAATTGGACACGATCACTTCTCTGCCGTCCGCCTCGGCAAGCTTTAAGAAGTTTGCGGGATAGGACTGCGTCAGGCGGTCAACGCCGGCAGCCGTGGGCGCATATCCCTCGGTAATGCTGTCGCCGATAAAGGCAACGCGCAGAGGCTCCTCATAGGTCTTCTTTGCACCGTTGACCACGTCAAAGCGCTTAACCTCGATATTTTTGAGGTTCTTCGGATAGGTGATAGTCGCTTTCTCACTCTTACCCTCGTACGCCTTGACCTGCGTTGCGTCAAAGACCGTGTTTACGGTAAATTCGGGCGAGCCGCTGATCTTTACCGTATAGTTGCCGCGCACGAGCTGTGTGTAGGCAACCTGCGTATAGTACGCGCTGACCGTACCGCCCTTGAAGGTACCGCCGCTGATGTTTACGTTGATCTCGCCGTCGATCGCATAGTACTTGCGGTCGGATGCGACCTTGGTTGATGCGGTGGAAGGCGTTGCAGGAACGTCGTCCATTCTGCCCTGTACATAGATGGGGGCATTGAACGTACCGCCCGTGATGGTCAGCGTTGCGTCATCGGCGAGGATCGACATACCCGAAACGCTGAAAGTGTCATAGTTTTTGTTATTGGATGCGGTGGAATAGGTGTCCTCGGTGCCGAAGGTACCGCCGTTTACCGTGATGCTGATGGGCGCCGCGATGGAACCGACGTTGTCGGAAATGGTCGCGCGGTAGTTACCGCCCGAAAATACGTCAAACGTACCGTTTTTCACCACGATGTCATACGGCAGAGTTGCAATGCCATCGGTGGTGCCGACATTGCAGCCGCCGTAGAAGCGCAGCGATCCGCCGCTCGCAGTGGTCGTTACAAAATTCTCACCGAAAGTAACGCTGTTATAGTTACCGTAAATATAATGCGCGAACGCGCCGTCAAAGGTAACGGGCAAGTCCAGCGTGACCACATTGCTGTTGGTGTTTTTGGCAAGTGCAATATTTGCACGAACCGTAAGCGTTCCGCCGTTTTCCGCACGGATGGTCAGGTCGCCGCTCGTTTCGGGGATCGAGAGCGTACCGCTGACCTTGACAGCGCCGCAGGCAACGATCTCGCCGCCGTTTGCACCGATCTTGGACAGAGCGGCGCTCATCGAGCCGAGAGGCGATGCCGCGCTCGTACCGTCACCGGTCGCACCGTCGGCAACGTATACCGTCTGCCCGTCTGCTGCAGATACGCACAGCGAGCAAAGCGAGACCGCTAAAATCAAAGCCGACAAAATTACGAGTATTTTTTTGTTCATAATGTACAGTTCCTTTCCGGAATTAGTTTCCTTTTTTATAATAACACACCATAAAAGAAATTGCAACCCCAACAATGCACGCATCGGCGCGCAATATTTGTACAAATCAACCTTTGCGTTTGGGAGAGAAAAATGATTGTTTATGATACGAATGATTTGCGCGTACCGCGCATGAATTGACGGCTGTGCCGCCATGATTTGGAGTGCTACGCATTCCATGATTTGAATTGCAATCTCCTATGCGCCGCAGCGCAAATCATGCCGTAGGCAAATCATGAGCACACAGTGCTCAAATCATGCAATTCCTCGGATTGCAATTCATTGTTTACGCGC
>JAFTOT010000026.1 GCA_017463665.1 Clostridia bacterium
AAGTGCGCCCAAATGCCGGAAAATCAGGCTTATTCAGGAGCTTGAATAAGTCAAAATAGAGAAAAAATGCTATATTTTAGTATTTTTTCTTGCCTTCCCCTAAAATAACGCCATTTAATCAGCGTTTACTTGAGGGGAAGGCTCAGAAAGTGGTATCCTTTGGCTTCCCCTTGAGGGGAAGCATAGCGACCTGCGGTCGCATTGCGGTAAACCGCTGATGAGGTGTAGCCGCCGCAGCGGCGTTTCCCCTTACGGAATGATGTTACATCTCTACGGACACGGATGCGAACTACGTCGCATCCTACACCTCATCCGGTGCTTCGCACCACCTTCCCCCTCGGGGGAAGGCTAAGAACACGCTATCCCATGGCTTCCCCTTGAGGGGAAGCTGTCACCGTTAGGTGACTGATGAGGTGTAGCCGCCGCAGCGGCGTTTCCCCTTACGGAATGAATGTTACATCTCTACGGACACGGATGCGAACTACGTCGCATCCTACACCTCATCCGGTGCTTCGCACCACCTTCCCCTCAAGGGGAAGGCTTGGAAAGTGCTATCTTTTGGCTTCCTCCTCGAGGGGAAGCCAAAGAGACATCCGTACCAACTGTAAAAAACGGTGACAGTGGGCACCGCACCCTACCGGCAACATAACCGGATGATTTGCGCCTGCGGCGCATGATTTGGCGGCGATGCCGCTAAACAAACGAAGTGTTGCTTCGCAACGTGAAGTGCGCTCCGCGCATGAAGTTTGTCGCCGACGGCGACAAATGAAGCGCGTCGCTGTGCGACGCATTAAGGATGCAAATTGCCTTTTCGGCAATTTGCTACCGAAATGTGACGCGAAGCGTCATGCTTCACGTGCCGGCACGGCACACTTCATGTGTCCGCAGGACATGCTTCACGCATCCGCATCGCGGATGTGCTTCATTGTTCGGAGCCGGGGCTCCATGATTTGCATTGCGATCCTAATGCCCCGCAGGGCAAATCATGCCGCAGGCAAATCATGAGCACGCAGTGCTCAAATCATGCGATCCCAAGGATCGCAATTCATTGGATTTGCTATAAGCAAATCCTTATGTGAATTCCCTGTGACAGGACTTGACAAGATCCGCAAAAAACAGGTATCATATAGTATTAGTTAGATTTTAATTTCGGAGGAAAAATCGCATGGCATACACGCTCGGTATTGATATCGGATCCACGACGGTGAAAGTCGTTCTCCTTTGCGACGGGCAGCCGATTTTTGAAAAGTACGAGCGGCATTATTCCGCTGTGCGCGAAAAGACAGACGCAATTCTCACCGAGGCGGCGTCGCTGATCGGGGACAACCCCTTTACGGTGGCGATCTCGGGCAGCGCAGGTCTGGGACTTGCCAATGAGAGCAGTCTGCCCTTTGTGCAGGAAGTCTACGCGACCTCGCGCGTGGTCGAAGCGCTCGAACCCGACACAAGCTGCGTAATCGAGCTCGGCGGCGAGGACGCGAAGATCATCTTTTTCGACGGCGGCATCGACGAGCGCATGAACGGCTCCTGCGCGGGCGGTACGGGCGCGTTCATCGACCAGATGGCGACGCTGCTCGATGTGAGCGCGGACGAGCTCGACGAGCTCAGCCTCAAAGCGCAGCGCATCTACCCGATCGCCTCCCGCTGCGGCGTGTTTGCCAAGACCGACATCCAACCGCTGCTCAATCAGGGCGCGAGCAAGAGCGATGTCGCCATGAGCATCTACAAGGCGGTGGTCAACCAGACCATCGCGGGACTTGCCCAGGGCAAAAAGATCCGCGGCAAGGTGCTGTTCCTCGGCGGCCCGCTCTACTACTGCAAGGGACTTCGCAAGTGCTTTGCCGAGACGCTGCACCTCGATGAGGAACACGCGGTGTTCCCGCCGTTTGCACGCTACTCGGTGGCGATGGGCGCGGCGCTCTACGCCGAAAAGAGCGGCGAAAACATCACCATGGATGCTCTGCTCTCCCGCATCCGCACGGCAAAAGCAGTGCAGACGACCGAAAAGCTCGAACCGCTGTTCCTTGGCAACGAGGACTACGGCGCGTTCCGCGCACGGCACCAAAAAGACACGCTCGCGCGTGCCGACCTTGCCTCCTACATGGGCAATGCCTACCTCGGCATCGACTGCGGCAGTACCACCACGAAGCTGGCGCTGATCTCGGAGAACAAAGAGCTTTTATATACATATTACGCCTCCAATCGCGGAGATCCTGTCGAAATCGTGCGCCGGCAGCTCACTGAGATCTATGCGCAGTGCGGCGATCGCGTGCGCATCTGCGGCAGTGCGGTCACGGGATACGGCGAGGAGCTGATCAAAAACGCTTTCTCGGTGGATCACGGCATGGTCGAGACCATCGCGCACTTCACTGCGGCAAAGCATTTTATGCCCGATGTAAACTTCATCCTCGACATCGGCGGACAGGATATCAAGTGCTTCAAGATCAAAAACGGCGCGATCGACAGCATCATGCTCAATGAGGCATGCTCCTCGGGCTGCGGCTCGTTCCTCGAGACCTTCGCGCGCTCGCTCGGCTGCACGATCGAGGATTTCGCAACGCGCGGACTCTTTGCAAAGCATCCCGTGAACCTCGGCTCGCGCTGCACGGTATTCATGAACTCCTCGGTCAAGCAGGCGCAAAAGGACGGCGCAACCGTCGAGGACATCTCGGCGGGACTTTCGATCAGCGTCGTCAAAAACGCACTCTACAAGGTCATCCGCGTGGCAAGCGCCGAAGAGCTCGGCAAAAACGTGGTCGTGCAGGGCGGCACCTTCTATAACGACGCGGTGCTCCGCGCCTTTGAAAAGGAGCTGGGCGGCGAGGTCGTTCGCCCCGACATCGCGGGACTGATGGGCGCGTTCGGCGCGGCGCTCTACTCGATGCGCACCAAAGAAAGCACCCTGCTCTCGAAAGACGCGCTGGCATCCTTCTCGCACACGGCGCGCGCTACGGTCTGCAAGGGCTGTACCAACCACTGCTCGCTCACCGTCAACACCTTTGCCGACGGCAGACGCTTTATCTCGGGCAACCGCTGTGAAAAAGGCGCGGGACTGAAGAAGAGCGACGAGCCGCTGCCGAACCTCTACGCAAAAAAGCGGCAGCTGCTCACCGCCTACGGCGAAGTGCAAGGCACCCGCCCCGAAACGGTCGGTCTGCCGCTGTCGCTCGGCATGTTTGAGCTGCTGCCGCTGTGGCACACATTCTTTAAAGAAATGGGCTTTTCGGTGCGCGTATCGGCGATGTCCACCCGCCGCACCTATGAAAAAGGTCAGTTCTCCATCCCCTCGGACACGGCATGCTACCCTGCAAAGCTGATGCACGGGCACATCGCCGAGCTGCTTGAGGACAAGACCGACGCGATCTTCTACCCGTGTCTGACCTACAACGTGGACGAAAAGACCTCGGACAACCACTACAACTGCCCCGTCGTCGCCTACTACTCCGAGCTGCTGGCGGGCAACGTGGAGGAGCTTTCCGAGACGAAATTCCTCTACCCTTATCTCAACGTCAACAACCAAAAGGAGCTTTCCTTCGGTCTGTACAGATGCCTTTCCGAGAAGTTTGAGGGCATCGCAAAGCGCGATGTCACCCGCGCGGTCAAGAAGGCGTTTGCCGAGTACGAACGCTTTGAGGAGACGGTGCGCGCCGAGGGCACGAAAGCGGTCGAATACGCGCGTGCGCACGGCAAGCCCATTATGATCTTAGCGGGCAGACCGTACCACATCGACAGCGAGATCGGGCACGGCATCGACGAGCTGGCAAACTCGCTCGGCTTTGCCGTTGTGAGCGAGGACAGCGTCTGCCGACTCGCGCAGATGCGCCCCGTCAACGTGCTCAACCAGTGGACGTATCACTCGCGCCTCTACGGCGCGGCGTTCTTCGCCGCCGAAAACCCCGATGTACAGCTTGTACAGCTCGTTTCGTTCGGCTGCGGCGTGGATGCCATCACCACCGACGAGGTGCGCGCCATCCTCGAAAAGAACGGCAAGCTCTATACCCAGCTCAAGATCGACGAGATCACGGGCCTCGGCGCGGTGAAGATCCGCCTCCGCAGTCTGATCGGCGCGATCGAAGAAAAACAATCCCTCGAAAAGGAGGCATGCAAATGACCGAAAAAGAATACGTTCCTTTCACCGAGGAAATGAAGCATACGCACACCATTCTGGCACCGAACATGCTGCCGATCCACTTCAATCTGATCCTGCAGGTCATGCGCGACAACGGCTACTCCATCGATCTGCTCACCGAATCGGGGCCCGAGGTCGCCGAGACGGGACTGAAATACGTACATAACGACACCTGCTACCCCGCGATCCTCGTCATCGGACAGTTCATCCGCGCGATCGAGAGCGGCAAGTACGATCCGCGAAAAGTAGCGCTGGTCTACTTCCAGACGGGCGGCGGCTGCCGCGCGTCCAACTACATCTTCCTGCTCCGCAAGGCGCTCGCCAAGGCGGGATACGACTACATCCCCGTCATTTCGATCAGCTTTGACGGGCTGGAGGAGCACCCCGGCTTCAAGCTCACGCTGCCGATCTGGTACCGCATGTTCTACGGCATTCTCTACGCCGACCTCATCATGGCGCTGTCCGAGCAGGTCAAGCCCTATGAGACGCACAAGGGCGACGCGAAGGCGCTCGCCGACCGTCTCTCGATCGAGCTTGCCAAGGAGATGAAGGACGGCATCAACTGGAGCAAGGCGGAAAAGCGCATGGAGGGCATCATCGAGGAATTCGCCGCGATCCCCGCCGATCGCAACGAAGCGAAGCCGCGCGTCGGCATTGTGGGCGAGATCTATGTCAAGTTCTCGCCGCTCGGCAACAACAACCTCGCCGACTTCCTCGTGGAAAACGGCGCCGAGGTCGTTCTGCCCGGTCTGCTCAACTTCTTCCTCTACTGCATCTTCAACAAGACCGAGGACTACCGCCTGTATCACCGCGGCGGCTACCTGACCTACAAGATCGTGCAGTTCGCCTATGAATTTCTGCTGAAAAAGCAGGCAAAAATGGCGGCGCTCATGGAAAAGGGCGGTTTCCGCGCGTCCGAGCCGTTTGACGAGGTCGTGCGCATCGCGGACAAGTGCATCGGGCACGGCTGCAAGATGGGCGAAGGCTGGCTGCTGCCCGCCGAGATGCTCTCGCTTGCCGACCACGGCACAAGCAACATCGTCTGCACCCAGCCGTTCGGCTGCCTGCCGAACCACATCTGCGGCAAGGGCATGATGAAGCCGATCAAGCAGCACTACCCCGGCGCCAACATCGTCGCCATCGACTACGACGCCTCGGCAACCCGCGTCAACCAGGAAAACCGCATCAAGTTGATGCTCGCCAACGCAAAGGCGCAGTTGGAAGTAAAGTAAATATATGTGGGGACGCTGCCCAAAAAGCGTCCCCACACCCCCGTAAAACTTTTGAAAAAGCCCGATTCGATAAAGTGTTCCCACTGCCCATGCACGTGCCATTTCGCCGTAGGGCGGGGGTTTACTCCCGCCGTTTCGTACGATTTAAGGTGTTTCAGGCGGCGGGACACAAGGCCCCGCCCTACCAAATAAACCGCATATCTGCCCGGGAACACAAAAGGTAACCGGGAGTTGAAAAAAAAGGATATGGCTACAGCCATTTACTTTTTCAGAAATTTTTGAAAAGGGTGCGGGAAAAACTTTTTATAAAAAGTTTTTCCCGCAAACAAAAACGGAGTATATATGGTTTCACTGTTACTCGCCATTATTTATATCGCGTTTATCAGCCTGGGGCTGCCGGATTCGCTGCTGGGGGCGGCGTGGCCGACGCTGCACGGGGAGCTCGGTGTGCCCCTCTCTTTTGCGGGGCTGATCACCATGATCATCTCGGGCGGCACCATTGTGTCGAGCCTGCTCTCGGACAAGCTGACGCGCAAGCTCGGCACGGGACTTGTCACCGCATGCAGTGTCCTGCTCACGGCGGCGGCGCTCCTTGGCTTTTCGGTCTCGGATAGGCTGTGGATGCTCTGCCTGTGGGCGATCCCCTACGGGCTCGGCGCGGGCGCGATCGACGCCGCGCTCAACAACTACGTCGCCATCCACTATGCCGCGCGGCACATGAGCTGGCTGCACTGCATGTGGGGCGTGGGCACCACCATCAGCCCGTACATTATGAGCGCGGCGCTCGGCGGCGGGCACGGCTGGCAGAGCGGCTACCGCACGGTGTCGGTCATCCAGTTTATTCTGACGGCATTCCTCTTTTTCTCCCTGCCGCTGTGGAAAAAGCAGGCGGCGCAAAGCCCGGACACGCCGAGGGTGCCGCGGGCGAAAAATGTCTTTGCCATTCGCGGTGTCACGGCGGTGCTGATCTGCTTTTTCGGCTACTGCGCGCTGGAGAGCACGGCGGGGCTGTGGGCGAGCAGCTACCTTGTCGCTGTGCGCGGCGTGGACGAGACCACGGCGGCGCGATTCGCATCCCTCTTTTACATCGGCATTACGCTCGGCAGATTCTTATGCGGCTTTGTCGCCGACCGCATCGGCGACCGCACGCTGATCCGCGTCGGTCTTGCTGTGATCCTCGTGGGCATTCTCTGCGTCGGTCTGCCGCTGGGCAGTGACGCGCTCGCCCTCGGGGGACTCATCGTGATCGGGCTCGGCTGTGCGCCGATCTACCCGTCGGTCATCCATTCCACGCCGCGAAACTTCGGCGCGGAAAACTCGCAAAGCATCGTCGGCATCCAGATGGCAAGTGCCTATATCGGCTCCACCTTCATGCCGCCGCTGTTCGGCGCGCTGACCGAGATTCTCCCCATCGGCATCTACCCCCTCTACCTCGCCGTCTTCGCCGTACTCATGATCGTCATGTCCGAGAAGCTGAACCGCTTGGTGAAAGGATGAAAAATGCGGCTGTAAAAGAAGCAATCACCTTAACAAGCGCCGCGCAAAAAGAACAGCCCGTATGAGGCTGTTCTTTTTTGCTATATCAATTGGCTGCGGGGAAGCGGACGGTGATGGTGGTGCCTTCGCCGACGGTGCTTTGGAGCGAAATGCGTGCGCCGTGGAGCTTGGCGGCGTGCTTGACGATGGAGAGACCGAGTCCTGTGCCGCCGACCTTTTTAGAGCGGCTCTTATCCACGCGGTAGAAGCGCTCAAAGATGCGATCCTGATCCTCTTTGGGGATGCCGATGCCGGTATCCGCGACGGAAAGCACGGCGGCATCGCCCTCGGTGCGCACGGTGACAGACACGCTGCCGCCCTTGCGGTTGTATTTGATCGCGTTGTCGCAGAGGTTGGTGATGAGCACGCTGAGCAGCTGCGGGATGCCGTAGAGCATTGCACTCTCGCCCGAAAGCGACAGCTTCACGCCTACCGCCTGCGCCTCGCTTTGCAGATTCTGTACGGCACCGACCGCCGCGGTATACAGATCGAGCTTTTCGCGGTTCATATCCTCCGCGCCCTCGTCGAGGTGCGACAGGCGGATGATATCCTCGATCAGCGCGGTCATGCGCTGTGCCTCCTTATGGATCTGCTGTGCGAACTGCGGCGTATCCTCTGCCTTGACCATGCCGTTTGCCAGAAGCTCCGCGCAGCCCGAAATGGTCTGCAGCGGCGTTTTGAGCTCATGCGAGACATTCGCCGTGAACTCGCGGCGCATCTTCTCGGCATCGGCGGCTTCGGTTACGTCCACGATCAGCAGTACCATGCCGACGACCGCACCATGCACGAAAACGGGGCTGACCGAGAAAGAAAACTCCCTGCCCGAGATGGCGATGACGCGCTCGCCGCGGTCGCCTGCGGCGGCATCGGCAATGAGCGCCTGCAGCGCGGGCGCGCGGCAGATGACGTAGATATGTTTGCCGACGCAATCACTGTCGGCACCGAGCAGCGACTGCGCCGCGCGGTTGATGCTTAAAATATTGCTGCGTGCGCCGAGGAGCACAAGTCCCTCCTGCATGCCGTCGGTGACGGCATCAAACTCGCGGCGACGCTGCTTGAGCTCGTCGCGCTGCGAGCGGATCTCCTTTTGCTGTGCGTCGATGCGGCGCAGGAGGGGCGCGATCTCGTCGTAGCCCTCGTTTTTCATCGGTTCATCGAGATCGAGCCGATTAAGCGGCTCAACGATGCGCCGCGACAGGCGGGATGCCAGCAGCAGCGCGAGGATCACCGCCAAAAACAGGATCAGCGCGACCGGCTGCAGCATGGCAAGCGTCAGCGTGAGAAAGGTATTTTGCTCAATGGAAAGGCGAACGACCGAGCCGTCGGCAAGGCGGATCGCGGTGTAGATCTGACGGCGCGTCAGCGTGGTGGAATAGCGCGCGCTCTCGCCGTAGCCGTTTTGCAGAGCGGCGGCAACTTCTTCGCGGTCGGCATGGTTCTCCATCGCGGTCTGATCGGTCGCGTTGTCGTACAGCACCTCGCCGTCGGCGGCGATCCAGGTGATGCGGGTATCGCCCGCGCTGAGCCCGTCAAAAAATGCGAGTCCGTTCTGCTCCACGCCCTTGGCGGCAAGGCGCGTTTCGGCGGTGAGCTGCTCTTTTTGCACGTCGGAAAAATAGCCGTACAGAACAGTCATGATCAAAGCCAGCGCCGCAAGCAGAACCGCCGTCGCCACAAGGCAGATCGAGCGGAAAATTCGGTTTGTCATGCGCCGACCTCCAGTCTGTAGCCGACACCGCGCACCGTTTCGATATATTCACCGCACGCGCCGAGCTTTGCACGCAGCGTGCCGATATGTACATCCACCGTGCGCGTCTCACCGAGGAAATCATCGCCCCAGACGGCAAGCAGGAGCTGATCGCGGGTGAACGCTCTGCCCTTATTCTCCATGAACAGGCGCAGAAGCTCGTATTCTTTCAGCGTCAGCTTAATGCGTTCGCTGCCGATCATGGCGGTGTGCTCGCCGAGATGGAGCACAAGTTTTCCCGCAGTGAGCGTTTCTTTCGATGCGGACGGCTGCACGCGGCGCAGCACCGCCTTGACACGTGCGACCATCTCCATCATGCCGAACGGCTTTGCAAGATAGTCGTCCGCGCCGAGGTCGAGCCCGATCACCTTGTCATACTCGCTGCCCTTGGCGGTGGACATAATGACGGGGATGGCCGCGGTGCGCCCGTGGCTTTTCAGCTCCTTCAGGATCGAAATGCCGTCCTCGCCGGGCAGCATGATATCGAGCAGGATCAGCTCGGGCAGCTCGCCCTCGAGTGCGGCGCGCAGCTCCTCGCCGTCGCCGTACCCGCAAACGTCAAAGCCCGAGGCGCGGAGCGTATAGACCATCATGTTGCGGATGCCTTCGTCGTCCTCTACACAAAAGATCATGTAATCTCGTCCTTTCTGGCGCCCGTTATCGAAAAGATAACCCACTCGGCAATGTTGGTGGCGTGGTCGCCGATGCGTTCAAAATATTTTGCGATCATCAAAAGATCAAGCGCGTATTCGCCGTCCGTGCCGGCACTGCGCAAAAGCTCGATCAGAAGATTCTTGACGCGGTCAAAGTAATCGTCCACGACGTCGTCATAGTGAATGACCTCCTCGGCAAGCGCGGTGTCGCGCTTGACAAAGGCATCGATGCTGTCGGTGACCATCTTGATGGTCGCCATCGCCATATCGTGGATGCAGAAAATGTTGTCGGTCGCGCCGATGTTTGCCATGTTGATGATCTCCGCGATGTCCTCCGACTGGTCGCCGATGCGCTCCATGTCGGTGATCATTTTCAGCGCCGCCGAGATCACGCGCAGGTCGCGCGCCACGGGCTGCTGCTGCAGCAGGAGCTTTAAGCACATGCCCTCGATGTCGCGTTCCTTTTGGTCGATCTGCGCCGAGAGCGCGGGAACCTCGCTTGCCAGAGTGTGATCCCCCTCAAGCAGTGCCTTCGCCGACGCGGCGATCGCGTTTTCGCAAAGGGCACCCATCCGGATCAGTTCATTGTTCAGCTTTTCAAGCTGCTCGTCGAATTTGAGTCGCATTATCCAAACCTCCCCGTAATGTAATCCTCCGTGCGTTTATCGCGCGGCATGGAAAAGAGCTCGTCGGTCTTGCCGAATTCCACGACCTCGCCGAGAAGAAAGAACGCGGTTCTGTCCGAGATGCGGACGGCCTGCTGCATATTATGTGTTACAATAACAATAGTATACCTGTTTTTCAGCTCAATTGCAAGGTCTTCTATCTTAGAAGTTGAGATCGGGTCGAGGGCGCTGGTGGGTTCGTCCATGAGCAGTACCTCGGGCTCGACCGCAAGGGCGCGCGCGATGCAGAGACGCTGCTGCTGACCGCCCGAGAGTCCGAGCGCGCTTTTTTTCAGGCGATCCTTGACCTCATCCCAGATGGCGGCATCGCGCAGGGAGCGCTCCACGATCTCGTCAAGCTGTGCGCGCGAGCGTACGCCGTGGGTGCGCGGACCGTAGGCGATGTTGTCGTACACGCTCATCGGAAAGGGGTTCGGCTTCTGGAACACCATGCCCACGCGGCGGCGCAGCACGCTCGGATCCATCTTGCCGTAGATGTCCTCCCCGTCAAGGCTCACCTTGCCCGTGATGCGGCATCCCTCGACGAGGTCGTTCATGCGGTTGAGCGATTTGAGCAGCGTGGATTTTCCGCAGCCCGACGGCCCGATGAACGCCGTGATCTTCCCCTCGGGAATCGCCAGATCAATATTCTTCAGCGCATGAAAGCTGCCGTAAAATAAGTCTAAGTTCTCTATAGTGATTTTATCCATGTGAAAATCCTTTCTGTAAAGTTTAGCGGCAGAGCCGCTAAACCATGAATTGCAATCCTGCGGATCGCATGATTTGAGCACTGCGTGCTCATGATTTGGCTCCGCCATGATTTGCGCTGCGGCGCATTGGGGATTGCAATTCAAATCATGGAGCACCGGCTCCAAATCATGACGGCACTGCCGTCAAATCATGCGCGGGACGGGCAAATCATTGCTACTGTACCCTCTCACTTCTCATTGCTTGCTCAGCTTTTTTGCTGCAAACGACGACAGGGCGTTGATGGCGATGACGACTACCAGCAGGACCACTGCGGTGGCGTAGGTCTCGTCGATATACAGTCCCTCGCCTGAGATCGAATACATGTGCACGGCGAGGGTGCGCGTGGAGTCAAACAAGCCGGTTGCGACCTCGGCGACCGTGCCCGCGGTGAAGATCAGCGCCGCCGACTCGCCGACGATGCGTCCGATGCCGAGGATGACGCCCGAGAGGATGCCGGGGATGGCGCTGGGCAGTACCACGCGCGCGACCGTGCGCAATCGTCCCGCGCCGAGTCCGAAGCTGCCCTCACGGTAGCTGTCGGGGACGGCGAGGAGTGCTTCCTCGGTGGTGCGCATGATGAGCGGCAGGATCATAATCGCCAGCGTGAGTGCGCCCGAGAGGAGCGAGAGCCCCATGTGCAGTGCCTTGACAAAGAAGAGCGAGCCGAACAGACCGTAGACGATGGAGGGGATACCCGAGAGCGTCTCGGCGGTGATGCGCATGAGGTTTACGAGCTTATTGCCGCGCGTGGCGTATTCGGTGAGGTAGATCGCCGCGCCGATACCGACAGGCACCGCGAACAGCAGGGCGAGCACCGTCATAAACAGCGTATTGATCAGCGCGGGCATCAGCGAGACGTTTTCGGTGGTGTATTTCCACTCGAACAGGGAAAGCGACAGGTTGGGGATGCCTTTGACGAGGATATATCCGACGACAAAGAGCAGTGCCGCCGCCGTGATCAGCGCGGCAAGGCAGACGAGCGCCAAGAGGAGCAGCGAGCCGGGATGCTTACGGTAGGAGCGGAGCCGCTGGCGCCAAGTGGTGGTATTGATGGGATCGGTCATGCTTTTGCCCCCTTTCGTTTCAGCAGGGAGAAGGACACGTTGATGAGCAGGACGAACACGAACAGCACGACCGCCGTGCCGATGAGTGCTTCGCGGTGCAGGTCGGTGGAGTAGCCCATCTCCATGACGATATTGGTGGTCAGTGTGCGCACGCCGTCGGTCAGGCTGTCGGGGATGAGCGGTTGGTTGCCTGCGACCATCATCACCGCCATGGTCTCACCGATCGCACGGCCGACGCCGAGGACAATGCCTGCGAAGATGCCGCTTTTCGCGGCGGGAACCACGGTGAAGAACACGCTGCGCTCATGCGTTGCGCCGAGTGCGAGTGCGCCCTCGTAATAGGTGTTCGGCACGGCGCGGATGGCGCTCTCGGAGACACTCACAATGGTGGGCAGGATCATCAGCCAGAGCAGAACGGATGCGGTGAGCACGCTCATGCCGCGTCCGCCGATATTTTCGCGGACGAAAGGGACGAGCACCACGAGTCCGAAGAAGCCGTAGACGACCGAGGGGATGCCCGCCATCAGTCCTATCGCGGGGGTGAGAATTTTATGGAGTTTCGGCGGGCAGAAGCGCGCCATAAAGACAGCAGTGAGGATGCCGACGGGGACGCCGATGACCAGCGCACCCGCGGTGACATAGAGGCTGCCGACGATCATCGGCAGGATGCCGAATATGTTATTTTCGGGGCGCCATTCGGTGCCAAACAGGAATTTGAACACCCCGATCTCCGCGATCGCCGGCACGCCGTTTGCAAACAGAAACACGCAGATGAGCACCACCGCCGCAATCGAAACGCAGGCAGTGAGCAAAAACACAACATGCATCGCGCGCTCTTTGAGTGTATGCATGGAAAGTCTCCTTTCTGTATGGGTGGGAAGGGGGAAAGTCAGCGGCGCAGCCGCAAAATAAACGAAGTGTTGCTTCGCAACGTGAAGTGCGCTTTGCGCGTGAAGTTTGTCGCCGTCGGCGACAAGTGAAGCGCGTCGCTGTGCGACGCATTAAGGATGCAAATTGCCTTTTCGGCAATTTGCTACCGCAATGTGACGCGAAGCGTCATGCTTCACGTGCCGGTACGGCACACTTCACGTGTCCGCAGGACACACTTCACGCATCCGCTTCGCGGATGTGCTTCATTGCTCGTTGTACGTGCTTCGCACGTACAACGAGCATAAGCGCGGCATGCGCCGCGCTTTGCTTACTGACCGACGACTTCGCTCCATTTCACGAGGTCGCCCATGAAGATCTTCATGACCTGCTCTGCCGTCAGGTTGTCTACGGTGTTTTCGTGGTTGACGATCACCGCAATACCGTCCATGGCAATGACCGTGGAGGAGACGCCCTTTGCCACTTCGGAATCTTTCAGTTCACGCGATGCCATACCGATATCGCAGGTACCGTCGATCGCATTTGCAACGCCGGTGGAGGAGTCGCTCTGCTGTACCTCAACGGTGACACCGGGGTTCTTTGCAATGTATGCTTCTTTCAGCTTTTCCATGATGGGGGTAACCGAGCTGGAGCCGCTGACAACGATCTTGCCCGAGGAGATGCTGCCCGTGTACGCTGCTGCATCGCTGACGGCGATGTAGCCGCCTTTTTCAATGACTGCCTGTCCGTCGGCGCTCATAATGAAGTTGATGAAATCCTGTGCTGCAGTGCTGAGGCCGTCTTTGGTTACGATGTTGAAGGGACGTGCGATCTTGTAGGTGCCGTTTTCGATGTTCTCGACCGTGGCTGCTACGCCGTCGATCGCAACTGCCTTGACCTGCGTTTCGTCGAGGGAGCCGAGGGAGAGGTAGCCGATCGCGTACTTGTCGCCTGCGACCGAGGTCATCATAACGGCGGTGGAGTTGGTGATGACAGCTTCCATGGTGGTGTGGTCGATCTTTTCGCCCGCCTCGTTCTTCTGCTCGATGCCGAACAGCTCGATGAACGCGCCGCGGGTGCCCGAACCGTTTTCACGGGAGATCACGCCGATCTCCTTTGCGGGATCAAAAGTGCTCTTGTTGTCGCCGTCTCCGGTATTGCCGCAACTTGCCAGCACGGCAGTTGCCATGACCATCGCGAGGATGATCGCGAAAATTTTCTTACATGTTTTCATTTGTATTCGCCTTTCTTTTTTTCACATTTTGGTTTACACCTTAAGAATATCGCAAAAAAGTAAGGTTCATTACCGTAGTATTGTAAAATCACTGTAAAATCATGCAGAGAATGGGAAGAAAAAAGGTTAGGCGAAATAGGTGATCGAGGTTCCGTCATTTGTAGGGGAGGGGTTTCCCCTCCCGCCGTTACAACATCGCACCGAGACAAACGGGAGGGGGAACCCCTCCCCCACGGTATGCCGACAAACATACGCTTTTATCCGATGACAAAACAAAAAGCAGAGTTTTGCAACTCTGCTTTTCTATTTACTTGAACAGGTACCTGTAATAATCCTTTTCGAGGATCATGCGGGAATATTTGTTTTTGCGGGAGACGGCGGCGTTTATCTGCTTGACGTAGGTATTGATCTCCTCCTCGGTGGCGTTGAAGCCCTCGTAGGGGGTGAAGGTCTGGGTGCCGCGATTGTACTCGCCGTATTTATTGATCCAGTTCCATTCGCTGCCGTCTTTGTCCTGATTGAGGATGACAAGCGGGACGCTGTCCGAGAGGACGTCGGTGCCCATCAAGAGGCGCGAATCGTATTCGAGACCGAACAGGTTCGATACTGTGGGGATGATATCGAGCGACGAGCAGGGCTCCTCGACAATGATCGGCTCCTCCATCGAGGCGCACCAGATGATACAGCCGTTGCGGAGCAGGTCAAAATTCTTGTGGATGCCCGCCTCGGGGATGCCGTAGAGCTCGGCGAGCTCGGCATCGGAGAGTGCATACGGATAGTGGTCGGTGCTCATGACGAAAACGGTGTCCTCGAGCTTGCCCGCCGCCTCGAGCCGGCGCACCATCTCGGCGAGCATCAGCTCGACCTCATACTGGCAGGCGTGGTACGCCTTGACATTGTCCGAGCAATCAAGGTCTGCCACGATGTCCTGATGCTTTTTCGACATGCTGTTGCCGTAGAAAGAATAGTTGGCGTGACCGCTGACCGTCATATAATAGGCGTGGAACGGCGTTTCCGAATCGATGTAATAGGGCATCGTCACCACCGCCATCTCATAGTCGGATTTCGGCCATGCATTGGTCAGTCCCTCGAGTCCGTTGCCCACCGCGATAAACTCATATCCCATGTTGGGGTGCGACTCGTTGCGACTGTAGTAGGTATAGTCGTGGTTGTGGAAGGCGTAGGTCTTGTATCCGAGCTTTTGGAACTGGTTGCCCATGGTGAACGGCAGAAGATTGTCACCGCTCATCTGCAGACACTTTGAGCTGTTGTAGAACAAGCCCGTCATCGAGGTATACTCGCCCGTGGCGGTACTGCCGCCCCACAGCGAAGTGTAGAAATTCTTGAACACGATGCCCTCGGTAGACATCTTATAGAGCGTGGGCGTGCGCTCGGGGTCGATGGTCTTGTACGAGAAGCCCTCGAGCGTAATATAAATGAGGTTCTTGCCCTTGAACATGCCCGTGTATTCGTTCTGCTTTGTGGGGGTGAGCGAGGCGAAATATTTGTGCGCCGCGACGATGTCGGCATCGGTCTCATTTGCAATGAGGGCATCGAAGTCGATGTCCATGACGTTGTCGCCGTACTCGATGGGCGCGGGCGGCTCGACAGGTGCGGTGGTCTGGGCGCTCACCGCAGGATCTGCCGTGGTGGACGGTGCCATGGTCACGACGGGATCGGGCGTCTTGGTCTCAAACGGATTGACCGACTCGCCGAGATCGTCATCGTCCTCGGGCGCATCCTCGCCGAAGAGCATAAATTTGACATCCAGCCGCATATCCGTGAGCACGCCGAAGCGTCTCGCCGCCTCGGCGGCGGAAAACTCATGCTTATAGTAGTGGCGGTCGCCGAAGTCGCTGCGATCCAGGCTGATGATGCCGACCGCGGTAAAATGCAGCAGCAGCGCCGCCGCGAGCAGATAGATGCGGAAAGAAAACGTGGGCGAAAACGCGGGGCGATAGTCCTTGCGATGCGCGATCAGATAGAGCAGCGGCAACAGCAAAAGCACGATGGCAAACCACGAGGTCGAGATCTCGGCAAGGAGCATCGACCGAAAATCGCGGATGGCGGCACCGCCCATGCCCATGGTGGCAACGCGGTAGGGACTGTTGAAAATGCGGAAATAGATATACTGCGACTCCAAGAGCAGCGTGATGACGGTGAAGGTGATCAGCGTAAACACGCGATTGGCGCGCAGCGGCAGCAGCAGTGCGATGCCGCTCAGCAAAAAGCCGCAGGCGAACGAAAACAGCGCCAGATACACGAGCGTTTTGACAGGGATCTCACCGTAAATGGCAAAGTGGAACACCACTTCCATGTAGAAAACCGCCAGCGGATAAAACAAAAAGAAGAAAAAGTTGCGATAGTTGCGTATGCGCTGCCGCTCTGCCTGTGAAACTGCCGTTTTTGCCGACGCGGCTGCCTCAGGTGCCGAAAACAGCGCATGCAGATTCGGCTCTCGGCGCAGAAAATGTCCGATCCGCGCGAAAAGATCTTTCACGTGTGTTCCCTCCTAACCGTACAGTATATGCAGAATGCGTACTTTTTATTTTACTACACCCCGCCGAGATTTACAATCTCTTTGTCGAAAAATTTAAAAAAATCGAAAAAAATGAAAATTTTGGCTTCCCCTCGAGGGGAAGGCTTAGAAAGTGCTATCCTTTGGCTTCCCCTTGAGGGGAAGCTGGCGCGTAGCGACTGATGAGGTGTAGCCGCCGCAGCGGCGTTTCCCCTTACGGAATGAATGTTACATCTCTTCGGACACGGATGCGAACTTCGTCGCATCCTACACCTCATCCGCCGATTACATCGGCACCTTCCCCTCGAGGGGGAAGGCTTAGAAAGTGCTATCTTTTGGCTTCCCCTTGAGGGGAAGCTGTCACCGTTAGGTGACTGATGAGGTGTAGCCGCCGCAGCGGCGTTTCCCTTTACGGAATGAATGTTACATCTCTACGGACACGGATGCGAACTTCGTCGCATCCTACACCTCATCCGCCGATTACATCGGCACCTTCCCCCGAGGGGGAAGGCTTAAAACGCGCTACTCCATGGCTTCCTCGAGGGGAAGGCTTGCACCCTACAATGGATTTTGCAACGATTCCTTCTACCCTCTCCGGATGCACTTGCCGATGACGGTGCAGATGAGCAGCATGGCGAGGTTGCAGAGGACGATCATCGCGCCGGCGGGGAGGGTGAGCGAGCACAGCAGCCCCACCAAAAACGAAACGACCGACAGAATTGCCGAAAGCAGGATCACTCCGCGGAAGCTCTCGGCGATCTGCATCGCGGCGAGGGCGGGAAAAATGATCAGACTGGAGATCAGCATGCTGCCGACGATCTGCATGCCGACCACGACCGTGATAGCGATGAGCAGTGCGAGCAGCATATTGTAAAACCGCACGTGCACACCCGCGCTCTTGGCAAAGGGCGCGTCAAAGGTCACGGCGAAAATGCGGTTTTTGAACAGCACAAACAGTGCGATCACCACGAGCGACAGGATCACCGACAGGATCACATCGCTTTTTTCCAGTGCGAGGATGCTGCCGAAGAGATAGCCGTTCAGATCCGTGGCGCTGCCGCCTGCAAGGGCGTTTGCCACCACGCCGATGGCGAGCGCGGACGAGGAAACGACCGCGATGGCGCTGTCGCCCTTGATCTTTTTACTCTCGGACAAGCCGAGCAGCAGGAACGCCGCCACGATGACCACGGGAACCGCCACTGCCATGGGCGCGGCGGACAGCGCGTAGGCGACCGACAGAGCGCCGAACCCCACGTGCGAGAGTCCGTCGCCGATCATGGAAAAGCGGCGGAGCACCAGCAGCACGCCGAGGAGCGCCGCGCACAGCGAGACCAGCACGCCGACGATGAGCGCATAGCGCAGGAAGGTGTAGGAAAACATTTCCGAAAGGTACTCAAACATTTTCGTTTTCCTCCGATCCGAACGACGCGCCGAGCGGCGTTTTTTCATACTCGGCGGGCGTGCCGAGGAAGCGCACCGAAGTAGCAAGGTGCAAAATGCGATCCGAATACTTCATCGCGGCGGCGATGTCGTGCGAGACCATCACGATGGTCATGCCGTGCTCCTTGCAGAGGTGATGCACGGTGGCATAGAGCTCCTTTGTGACCAGCGGATCAAGTCCCGCAGTGGGCTCGTCGAGGAGCAGTACCGCATCGGCGGCGCAGAGGGCGCGCGCGAGCAGCACGCGCTGCTGCTGACCGCCCGAAAGCGCGCGGTAGCTCTTTTTTGCGAGCGCGGTAATGCCGAGCAGCTCCATATTGCCCTTGGCTCGCGCCTTTTGCGCGCGGGAATAGAACGGGAAAATGCCCGTCGCGCCGATATTTCCCGAGAGAACGACCTCGTACACGCTCGCGGGGAAGTCGCGCTGCGCGCTCGACTGCTGCGGGAGATAGCCGATCTTGCCGATGACCGACCGATCCAGCTCCACGCTGCCCTCCTCGGGCGTGTGAATGCCTAAAATGACCTTGACGAGGGTGGATTTGCCCGCGCCGTTTTCCCCAACGATGGTGAGAAACTCGCCTTTTCGCACGGTAAAGCTGACGTCGCGGAGCGCCAATGTGCGCTCATTGTGGACGGTGATATGGTTACAGGTGATGAGATCTGTCATCCGAGTGCCTTTCTTAAAACTTCTATATTTTGTCGCATGAGCGAGCAGAAATCCTCGCCCGCGTCAAATTCCTGTTTGGTGATATTGTGGATGGCGTGCAGGCGGAGCAGCTCCGTGCCCGTCTCCGAGGCGATGGTCTGCGCGGTCTTCTGCTCCGAGGGGCTGTCATAGAGCACGTAGGAAGCGCCGCTTGCCTTGACCGCGCCCACCACGGCGGCAATGTCTGCCACAGAGCCTTCGGCATGCGAAGCGCAGCCCTCGAACACCGACACGTGCGAAAGTCCCGCATCGTGGAACAGGTATGCAAAGGCGAACGAGCCGCCAAAACAGCATTCCGAAAGGCGCGCGGATGCCGCCATGTCGGCAAGGGACGCATCCAGTGCCGCAAGCTCGTCCGTGTAGGCGGCAAGATTTTGCGCATATGCGTCGGCACCCTCGCCGTCGATCGCACTGAGCGTGTCGGCGATGGCATTGCACATCAGAACCGCGTTTTTCGGCGAGGTCCAGATATGCGGATCGTACTCGCCGTGATCGTGATCGTGGTCGTGATCGTGATCGTGATCGTCCTCGTCATGCTCGTGCAGGCAGAGCAGCTCGACCGACTGCGACAGGTCGAGCACGCGGAGCGAACCGCTCTCGATGGCTTTTTGGATATCGGCGCTCGCGAGCAGCTTTTCTGCCCAGAGCTCCATGTCGCCGCCCGTGTAGATTAAGAGGTCGGCTTTGGCAATGGTGATGATATCGGCGGGCGTGGGATCATAGGAGTGCGCATCCGCGCCGAAATCAAGCAGCAGCTCCACATCGGCGCGCTCGAGAGCAATATTCCTTGCAAAGTCGTACTGCGGAAACAGCGTGGCGACCACTTGCAGCCTGTCCCTGTCCGCCGCAGGCGTACCGCACGCCGCAAGCGTCAGCAGAAGTGCAAGGCAAAGCAGTATCAAAAGATTTTTTTTCATCGCGCACCTCTGCATTTCTCGCAGACGCCGTAGAGCATCGTTCTGCGTTCGTCGATGGCAAAGCCATGCTCGCTCGCCATGTGCGCAAAAAGCGCTTCGAGCTCATGGCAATGCGTGTGCGCGACCTCACCGCATTCGGTGCAGATCAGATGAAAGTGGCAGTCGTCGCCGCAATCGCTGCCGATAAAACGATAGGTCACGCTCCTGCCCTCCTCGGGCGCAAAGCGGCTGATCTTACCCTCGCGGCAGAGGTCTTCCAGGCGGCGGTAGACCGTGCTGCGCCCGATCGGCTCACCCGCCTCGGCGAGCGCCGCGCACACGCCGTCCACAGTCAGGCTGCGGCTCTTTTGCTGCTCCAGACACCGAAGCAGCGCATCTTTTTGTTTGGTATGGTACATGTTATCTCCTTGGTATGGGGTTGTTTACGTTACGAACATTTTCTCGGCTTCCCCTCGAGGGGAAGCTGGCGCGTAGCGACTGATGAGGTGTAGCCGCCGCAGCGGCGTTTCCCCTTACGGAATGAATGTTACATCTCTACGGACACGGATGCGAACTTCGTCGCATCCTACACCTCATCCGATGCCTACGGCATCACCTTCCCCCGAGGGGGAAGGCTTTTTTAGGCTCCTTGCCTAAATGGGAGCATTGCACCGTAGCCGTCGGAGGGATACGGTTCCGTAAATAAACTAACTTCTACCGATTTTCGGGAAGCCGCAATCATATCCTGCAATTTGAATTTGAAATTCAATTTCATTTTGACTTGCTTATTATACCGCGCGGCGGGGCGTTTGTCAAGAATTTTGGCGCAGCTTCTTGCCATTCGGCGAAAACTATTGTATTATATACTATATAAGATGAAAAAGGCAGGTACGGGGATGAACAGACAGCTCATGGTGTCCGACGAGGCACGCAAAAAGAGAAACAAAAAGATCGTAGCGGTGTTTGGACTGCTCGTGGTCGCCATTGCGGGCGCGATCGCCATTCGCCATGCGGTCAATCAATATAATGAACAAAAATATCTCGAAAGCTACGGGCAAACGGCGCTGACCGTGGGCAAATACACGGTGACCTACGACGTTTACCGCTATTTTTACTGCAATTACCGCGACGAACTGGAGGATAAGTACACCGAGGGAGACACGGTGGACACCGTGGCGCTCGACCGCGAGGTGCGGCAGCGCGTCGCCGAAGCGGTCTGCGGTCTCTACGGCACGGTATCGCTCGCGGATGACTACGGCATCACCACCGCAGACGGCGACGTAAAATCGTCCGCCGCAACCTACGTGGACGCGGTCAAATCCTACTACAAGGAAAACGGCGGCGACTACGAAAGCGACCTCGCGGCAAACTACATGACCGAGCAGGTATTTTCCTTCCTCATGTCCGTGGACGCGATGGAGGACAAGCTGTTCACCTCGCTGGTCTCGGACGGCGGCAAGATCGAAGACAACGATGAGAAGATGCTGGAGATCCTGCACGGCGAAGATTTTGTCCGCGCAAAGCTGATCTTCGTCGAAAACGATGACGGCGAAAATGTCGAAGACAACCGCAAGATCGCCGAAGAAGCGCTCGCCGCCTACAAAAGCGGCACCGACTTTGACACGTTGATCGGTCGCTATTCGGAGGACTACGCCATGCCCGCCGACGGCTACTACTTCACGCGCATGGAGATGATCGACGTGATCGAAACCGCCGCGTTCGCCATGGCGGACAACGAGATCAGCGCAGTGCTCGAATGCGAGGACGGCTTCTACATTCTCCTGCGCCTGCCGAAAGAGGAGGCGTACATCACCGAAAACTTCGCCGATCTGAAAGCGCAGTATCAGAGCGCCGTTTTCTACGGCATGATCGACGACCGCGCGGCGTTGCTGAGTGCGCTTGAGAGCGAATATGTGCGCGGACTTTCCTATGAGGAGATCCGATAATGGCGATCTACAAGCGTTACAACGCGCGAAAGAAAAAGATCCGCTGGGGCGTGATATTGTGGGTGCTGTTCCTCCTTGCGGCGTTCGCTGCGACGGTGGCGCTCGGGCACTACCTCGGTGAAAAAGCGGAGGGCGGCGAAAGCCTGCTCCCCTCTGTGAGCGGCAATTCCGGCGCGGGCGAGACGATCACGCCGCTCGCCGAGCGCATCATGCGCGGCGAGTATGTCGAGCCGACGGCGCTCGCGTCCTTTGCCACTGACGATCCGTTTACCTACGCGTCCACTTGGCTGTACCGCGGCGGCACGGCAAATTTTGCCACCGAGACCGACCGCAAACTCGGAAAAGACGTGTCCGCGCTGCCATCATCGGCGGCGCTCAATATCGAAGCAGGCACCACGGCGCTGTTCGAGGTGCAGTCGGTCTACGCCGACGAGCAGGTGCGGCAGGTGATCACCGCCTACGAGACCGCACTGCTCGCCGAGTTTGCGGCTGCCGAACCGAGTGAGATCGTGCTGGTGTTTGACAAGCTCGACGCCGAATGCAGGGATCGCGTCTTTGCCTATGCGAAGGCGGTGGGCGGCGCGGTACTCTGCGTGCCCTACTCCGTCCTCGCATCCGAGGACTGCGCGCGCTTCTTCTCGGAAGCGGGCGATGCGGGGCTGACGGTGGCTCTGCGCGTGACTGACCTCACCCCCGAACAGCTCGCGGCGGATATCGAGGACTACGGTTTCTATTTTACGCGGTATGAGCTGCGTCTGGTGCTGGACGGCAGCGATGAGCGTCTGCTCGACGTGCTGCGCGAGAAAAACGTGCTGAACTATCAGTTCTGCTCGCCGCGCGCGTCGAAAGCGGAGGCTGCACAATGACCGATCTTGTGCTGATCACCGACGCGGACGGCACGCTGCTCTTTCGCAGTCGGGAAGCGACCGTCAACCATGCGGTGTGCACCGCCCTTACCGCCGCCGCAAAGGCGCAGAAGCGCGGGCTGATCTCGGTGGGAAACCGCCGCACATATGTAAAAGAGGTACCGCTGCAAGGCAGGCGGCACCTGTTCTTTTTGGATTTTGACCGACTGTGCACACGGTTCGGCACGGCGGCGGATCGCGCCGCAGAGGGATTGTTTGACGTTTCCGCCATCGCGGCACAGCCCCGAAAAAACATTTCCCTGCGCGTACTTTGCCGCCTGTTTGCGGAAGGCTATGGCGAGATACTGCGGGACGAAGGCGTGCGCCCGAACTTGCGCGTGCCCGTGGGCGACCTCAACGTATCCGTGCCGCCGAACGCTTTCATCCTCTGTCTTGCGCTGCTGCTCCGTCTGGGGGCGGGCGCGGACGGCGGCGTGCAGGTGCAATTTGTACGCGAGTGCGGTCGGGTGACCGTATTTGCCGACGGGGAGGGAAAATCGCCGCTGTCGGCGGGCGAGCGCGAGGTGCTGACCATGCTGCTGTACGAAGTGAGCGGCGCCGTTGGATTTGCCGCCGAGATGCGCCAAAGCGGTTGCGGCTGCTCCCTGTCGCTGGCGCTGAATCCGCTCGACATTTCGCTCCTCGGGTTCAAAACCGATGTGCTCGCGCGCTACAAAAACACGATGCTGTATTACATTTCGCTGTTTGGGTAAATTTTTTCGTCATCGACCGAAAGTGCGCATTTTCGCATACAGAATATGGTAAAACTATATAGGGTTCACAGGAAAAGTTGCGGCGCAAGCCGCGGCACAGGTGCACAGCGGGCGGCGTTCGGAGGCGGCGCCCGCAACAAGTGCGCTGTCTGCCACCCGTTCTCCTTTGCACGGCGCAGTACCCCTGCGCCGTGCGTTTTTTTATGTGGGCAAATTTGTTTGCGCGCGTTAAGCTACCACGCTAAAAATTTTTTGCACACCCGCAACCTCAAAAAAAGAGCCTTGCGGCTCTTTTTATTTTGATCGAAACAGCTTTTTCAGCAGACCGCGCAGGGCGCGGGGAGATTTTACAGTGATGATCTTCATAGCGGTGCTCTACCTTTCGCAAAGCGTAGGGCGGGTTATCTCGTGGAGAAAAACAGAAAGCCGATGCCGATGATCACGACCGCCTCGATGACGACCAGAAAGCCGTCCGGCAGGAAAAAGGACAAAAGCAATCCCAGCCCGAATGCCAAAATCGTAAGACCAATCAGCTTCGCCGCGCATTTCAAGTTGTGCATGTTCGTAACCCACCCTTCTGCTACAAGTATATGCAAAGCTGAGCAGATGTGTGCATGCAAACAAAGATAAAAGCAACGCCAAACCGCAAAAAAAGAACCGCCGAAGCGGTTCTTTTTTTATTAGGTTATTGCGCGTGAATTAGTGACCGGAGCCAGCCTTAACAGCAACGCTTACGCCGTCATCTACGAGCATGTGCGAAACGAATACAGTCATAGTTGCACCTGCAGCGGTAGA
>JAFTOT010000073.1 GCA_017463665.1 Clostridia bacterium
AACTCCAGTTTACACGACCTTATACCAAAAAGCAATAACTTGATAAGAGAGATGGATTCTAATGATGGGAGAATTATTCTATCACGACGGTAACATGTGACAAGTTACAATATCCTCATACAAATCCGTCAGCATAAATTCTTCATATTTTTCTTTATTTTCATCATTCTGCTTCCATATGATAAATTTTATTCCATTATTGTCAATATCACCGGATACCGCTTGCGCTTCTTTTTCAATGCAATATAAATTCTATAGCATTACAATCAAACAAGTGCTTTTTGCAAATCAAGTATACTATTTGCCGTCGTTTTGTACTCTCTTTTCTATTTCTGCATTTGCCGCATCAATAAGCTCATCAAGCTGTCCGGGAGTTAAACGGCTTCCTACGGACTGTCTGAGAACACTGTCACGCTTGCGGCGTAAAACAGGATTATCAAAGCTAAAGCCGAGCTCATCGAGTTTCGCAACCAATTTCGGTGCCAGAACCGAGCGTATAAACGACTCTGCAATATCACTCGGTATGGATTTGTTCAAAAGAATATCCTCAAACGTCATATTCTTTGCAATACAAACGGGAAGCGAAGTCGATTCCTCGACGGCTATCTTCGTGCAAAGAGGCAAATCTCGGCTACTTCCGCCGGCATACAGTTCATAATCGCCGCCGATCTTTTTGAAATCTCCGAGGTCTTCATCATATACCGAGAAAAATCTGTCCTGCAGAGGAAATTCTACTGTTTTTTCCTCTCCTGCTTCAAGATGCACTTTCTCAAATCCGATAAGCGAGCGCTCTGCCCTGTCATAGCCATGTGCGGACATGCCGACAAAGGTGTATGTATAAGGGTGTCTGTCACATCCGACATATAGCTGAACGACCTCTTTACCCGCTCTGTCACCTACGTTTTTGACGGTAACCTTAACGGTGTTTTCCTGAACATTTATCGAGGTATATTCAAACTTTGTATAAGAAAGCCCATAACCGAAAGGAAACAACACGTCCATTTTTCGCTTGTCGTAATAGCGATAGCCTACGTAAATATCCTCACCGTACAAGCAATTATCACCGTTGCCGGGGAAATTGATGTACGCGGGATTGTCCTCAAATCTTAAAGGATATGTTTCCGCAAGCTTGCCGCACGGATTTACTTTTCCGAAAAGTATGCGTGCAACGGCACCGCCGAGTGCCTGACCTCCGAGATATGCGTGCAAAAGTGCGGGTACCTTATGTATCCAAGGCATTTCATTGGGGCTTCCCGCCATGAGGACAACTACCACCTTGTCACAAGCGGCACTTACAGCCTCAATAAGCGCATTATGTGCGGGCGGAAGTTTCATATGTCTGCGGTCACGCCCCTCGGTTTCGTAGGAGCCCGGCATACCAGCAAAAATCACTGCTCTACCGCATTTTCTTGCCGCATTTACTGCCTCGCTAATCAGCGTATCGGTGGTTTCGTGGTTCTCATCGTAACCGTCGGCATACGTGATATCATATTTGTTTTCGTTTGCGATAAACTCTGTAATATCGTCCACCTTATTCGGCTCTACATGGCTCGAACCGCCGCCCTGAATACGTGGACATTTAGCAAATCTTCCGATAACCGCAAGCGGTTTGCCGCTTGCGAGTGGAAGAATGCCGCCCTCGTTTTTGAGCAGTACCATACATTCCTCTGCCGCTTTTGCGGCAGCAAGGTGATGCTCTTCTACGTCATACGGCGCGGCTCCCTCACTTGGAAGATGTCCGAGTACCACTCTTAAAATGTTGGCGACCGATGCATCTATCTGTTCGATGCTTATTTCGCCTTTTTTATAGGCTTCAAGCACCTCACGGTCTCTGACACCGCCGCTTGAGGGCATTTCCACATCGACGCCTGCTTTATATGCGGCGACGCGGTCGCTCATAGCCCACCAGTCGCTCATAACATATCCGTTAAAGCCCCATTTTTTGCGGAGAAGGTCGGTGACAAGCTCTCCTCTTTCGCTTACGTATTTGCCGTTTACACGGTTGTATGAATGCATAATAGCTTGTACGTTCGCTTCTTTTACCGCAATTTCAAACGGTGTCAGATAAATCTCATGCAATGCACGCTCGGATACATTTGCACTCGTGGTAAAGCGTCGTGTTTCCTGATTGTTTACGCAAAAATGCTTTGCACAGGTAGCAATGCCACGGCTTTGTACACCTCGTATAAAGCCGCTTGCCATTTTGCCCGAAAGATACGGATCCTCCGAGTAGTATTCAAAGTTTCTGCCGCAGTTGGGCGCACGCTTTATATTTATACCGGGACCAAGCAAAATAGAGATCTGTTCTGCTCTGCATTCGTCACCAATATACTCTCCTACACGTCTGACAAGCTCGGTGTCCCATGAATTTGCCATTGTTGCGGCGGAGGGGAAGCACGTAGCTTTAACGCCATAGTATTCCCCTTTTTCATTTTTCAACCTTTTGCGAAGACCGTGAGGACCGTCGCACATCTGTATCTTCGGCACGCCGTATTCCTCGAAATATTCAAGGTTCCAGAGGTCACGTCCCGAACACAGAGAAATCTTTTCCTCCACGGTCATTTTTGATAAAATGCTTATAATTTTACTTTCCATTGTTCTTTGTCCTCACCAAATAAGAAGTTTAAATAGCGTCAATACGTCTAAAAGCCCCACCGTACCGTTTGAGTTGATATCAAAAGCCGGCAAATACCCACCATCGTTTAGAACATGCTTTAAAGCGAGAAGCGCATCCAAAAGCGTTATATCCCCATCGCCGTCCACATCACCACGTACATATTCAGGTGCGAACGTTGCAAGTAAAAGCTTGTTCTCAATTACTTGGTATCCTTCATCACCATATGTAAGTGTAGAATCTTTACTTATGAGCCTTTCCTCAGTAGTAACACCGCAATGGGTAAATGTAAAGTATGCAGGCTTTTCATAGTTCGCTGTGGGAACTACCTCTCCGTTTACAGTATAGCAGTTTTTAATTTCAAAAACGAGCTTGGTTGTTGTGGTATATGTCCTGCCGACAACACCGCCCATATCGGCGCCATCGTTTGCGGTAAGCGTTCCAAGGTTGACGCAGTTATCCATATTCGCACCTGCGTTAAAGCCTATGACACCGCCCGATTCATATCCGACATCTGTAGACACGCTACCATTGTTGATACAGAAGCTGACATTCGGTTCCTTTCCCTCGGTTGCACAAAGAGAATACACAAAACCAACTATACCGCCTATACTGCCCTTTGTAGAAGTGATGTCGCCATAGTTAGCACAATACGAAAGCTCTATTCCACCACCTTTTGCCACCTGTGTAAGGTATCCTACGATACCGCCGACTTTGATCCCCTGTCCGGATACGTCACCGTAGTTTACGCAATTCTTAATCTCACAAACATCTGCACCGTTATCATTAGCAATGCCTGTGATACCGCCGACCACAGCATCATTGCCTCCGCTGTTCGAAGTGACGGTGCCGTAATTTATACAATTTTTCACAACCGTACCGATGTTTGTGGTACCACCGTACATATATCCCACAACACCGCCGACACCCTTTGCGGCTTTAGCAGTATTGTTATATGTAACATTTACATGGCTTGTACAGCCGACAACAAATGAACCGGGATCCATAGTGCCAACGATGCCGCCGACTACCGCATTTCCTTCCTTTGTGGAAATTACTTCGCCGTAAACAGTGAGGTCGCGCACGGTAGAACCTGTGATTTTTCCGAAAAGGCCGAAATCCTGTTCGGTAGATGTGCTGAGAGAAAGTCCGCGTATCGAATATCCCATACCGTCAAACACACCGGTGAATTTTTTCGCATTTGTACCGATAGGACCTTGAGCAGCTATGCCTGTTAAGTCGATGTCGTTTGCAAGATAGTATTTGCCGCTCCACATAGACGTATCGCCCATAAGTGCAAGCAGTTCGTCTGCACTCGTTATAGCGGTATAACTCTTTTCTATAGGAATCAAAGTGAAGTAATCGAAGTTTCCGCAATATGCGCCGTCATTACATTTTACTTTCAATGTAACCTTTCCGCTCGGCAGGTCGACTCTACCGACCTCCTTTAATGCAGGCGTAGACCAACCGCCTGTACTTGTAGCCTGATAGGTCATCTGCTGCTCTTCGCCATTGACAAAAACTCTGAGAGCATCGCCGGTCTTTACATTCGAACGGTTTGCCATATTTACGGAAAGAATATAGCTTCCTGCCTTTTCCACGTCAAGAGTATACTCGAGCCACGGTGTATAATCTTCGGTAGCACGGGTATAAGACATAACTATGCCGAAGCTTGCTTCCTCAAAACGTGTGTATGCATGCTTTAAAGTATAATCTTCCGCCTCAAACTTTGTTTCTGCCGAAGAAGAAACTGCCGTAACCGTCGGCTGCTGTAAACGCTTTGCTGCAGGCAGCCTTGCAAGCAGATTCATCATATATTCTGCATTTTCCACAAGAAGAGAACGTGAGATCTCGCCCTTTTTCACCGCATTAATAAGCGTACTGTTGTCAAGATGCTTAAGAAGTGTAGAAGCCTTTACATTGTTACCGGCCACTATTTCTTTTACAAGCTGAGAGTTGTTTGTCCAGTCTGTTGTAATAACACCCTCAAAGCCCCATTCTCCGCGCAGAATTCCGCGAAGAAGTTCCGCATGCTCTGCGGTCTCTGTACCGTTAAGCTTGTTGTAAGAGGACATAACTGTGCTTACGCCTGCATCAACCGCCATATTAAACGGAACAAGATATATTTCTCTTAGTGCTCGCTCGGATATATTGGATGACATATTGCTACGTGCGTTTTCACGTTCATTGCCTACAAAGTGCTTAACAGATGTAGCAACTCCGTGGTTCTCCACACTCGTTATAATTGCACTTGCCATTACACCGGTAAGATACGGATCCTCGGAAAAATACTCAAAGTTTCTGCTACAAAGCGGAAATCTATGTATATTAACTCCGGGAGAAAGCCATATATCAACATCACTTTTAAGTGCTTCTCTGCCAACAACATCACCGAGTGCTGCGGGAATTTCTTTGTTCCATGTACAAGCAATGGCAGTAGCACCCGGTATACCGGTACCGCCCGTTGTTATACGCAAGCCAGCCGGCCCGTCTGCAGTATCTGCAAGCGGAATTCCGTATTTTTCTGCAACATCCTGTGTTCCGCCAAAAGCACCGGTGGCAAAAGCCTGTGATGCCACCGCAATTTCACAGAGTTCTGCGTTAGACATCTGCCCTACAAACTCTTTAACAGTAATATCACCGGAAAGCACATCGGAGAATTTTTGCGGTTTCTCAAAATAAACAGGTGCAATATGTGTATTTTTGTGAAGAATCTCCTTGTTATCTGCAAACTCCTTGCCGATGGTTTCTGTACCATCAAAAGTCATACGCTCAAATTCTGCGGTAGGCTCACAAAGCTGTGTAAGCTGCTCAACTATACGAAGTGTATCTTCGGTATGTGTTCCTGCAACTACTGTGTTGCGAACAGAGTTACCCACATAAACGATGTAGTCACCTGCTTCCATAACATAAGCGGATTTATTACCTGTGGCACCAAGATCATCGTATGATGCCATAGAGTCAATATCAAAGGTTACGGAAAGTGTTTCGCTTGCACCCGGAGCAAGCAGGGATGTCTTTGCGAACCCGCAAAGCTCTTTTGATGCCTTGGAGAGAACTGCACCGTTCGTTCCCTTCTGCGGTGCGCCGAAGTATACCTGAAGCACCTCTTTGCCTGCTACGTCGCCCATGTTTGTAACCTTAGCAGTAACGGTGATTTTACCGTCTGCCTCAGAATATGTAACATCCGAGATATCAAATGTTGTATAAGAAAGACCGTAGCCGAAAGGATAGTCTACATCTACATTGAAGGTTTCAAAATAACGGTAACCTACATAGATATCTTCATAATAATTTACATAATCACGGCTTTCGTAAAAGCTTTCATAACTTGGATAATCGGAAATCGACTTTGCATAGGTATCTGCAGTTTTACCCGATGGGTTAATTTCTCCCACCAAGGTTTTGCAAAATACATCTACACCTCTGGTTCCCATATACGGCGCTGTTATGACTGCATCTACGGAAATACCTTCTATACGACCGTTTGCGAATCCCATGTTCATCGAAAGGCCCGCATTTATTACAACAATAACAGGCTTACCTTCGAAAGCGGCACATACCTTCAAGAGCTCTGTTTTCTCTTTTTTCGTAAGGTCATATACACTTTCATCAAGTGCAACAGCTTCTTGTGAGCTTCGGTTAATTACATAAATAGCTTTATTCGCATAAGCCGATGCCGACGCGTACTCTTCATCGGTAGGTGAATATGAAAAATCCTCTCCCTTTACAGCCGCAGACTTATACGATTCCATAAGCGGGGTATACACTCCTCCGAGATTTCCGCTGTCCACGTATGCCGCAAGCAAGTCGCAAGGACTCTGCTTTTGTGAATCTTCGGTCAGTACAAAATAACCGCTTCCACGTCCCATGAGAAAGAAGCCACCGGTCTTACCGTCTGTAAAAATCTGACCTTCGCCGAATACAGCGATTTTATCCGACGAAGTTAACGGCAAAGCATTGCTCTCGTTTTTGAGCAAAACCATTGCTTCAGATGCAGCCGAAAAAGAAACGTCTGCACCGTCGTCTACGGTAAATGCCATGCTGCTGAGAGTAAAAATTATACACAGCAACACCATCATACCGAAACAAATTGACCTGTTGTTTTTCATATAGCCCTCCTGAGATTTGGTTTTCTACTTGAATTTTAGCAAAAATATGATATAATGCAAGTAAAATACTTACTTATCAAGGACAAAAACAAAACTCGGAGAAAATATGCCTATACAATATCAACATAAACTGCATGGTTCGTTTCACGCATGGCACCGTGCGGATAATTTGCCTAAAATGCCGCAACATATGCATAGAAATGTAGAAATAATTTATTTAAAAACCGGAAGTGCAACCTGCACGGTAGATCTGGTTCCATATCAGTTAAATGAGGGAGATATACTTTTTGTTTTTTCAGAGCAACTGCACAGCTATGAAACCTCGGTGGGAAATCCCGAAAACTACGCTTTGCTTTTTCCTCCCGATATTCCTATTTTTGCTGACGTCTTTTCTACCATGCTTCCACTCTCTCCCGTTTTGCACGGCATGGCAAGTGAGGAGATGGATGCATTGTTTAAGGCTGCACATAAAGCAAACCATAACAAATCCTCCGAGTATACAAAAGGAGCGGTTATGGGATATATAGCCGTAATACTGACAAAAATCATGCCTTTACTTGAATTGCAGCCAAAAAATGAGTTAGCAAACAATATCGAATATACACTTATCCGCTATTGCGCCGAAAATTACACAAAGCCTATAACATTAAATGAAATTGCAAAAAAATTCGGATATACTCCCGAATACTTCTCCCGTATATTTAACGAAAAATACAAAACAAGTTTTACCAATTTCATAAATTCTCTTCGTGTAGAAGAAGCAAAAAGTCTATTAAAGAAAAGTGATAACATAACCGAAGTAGCATTCGCCTGCGGTTTTTCAAGCATACGGAATTTCAACCGTGTATTTAAGCAAAAGGTAGGAAAAACACCATACGAATACCGGAAGGCTAAAAAGGATGTTCAATAAAAAAGTATCTTGAAAATATCGCCCATCTTTTGAAAATCCCACAAGAAAATTCATACAAAAAAAGAACAGACCACCATCAGTGGTCTGTCAGACTGCTGACAAAAAAGGTTCAGAACAAGAGTTCTGGACCTTTTTTAATGCGTGGAAAAATGGTATAATAGAGGGGAAGAAAAGCGAATAGGAGCAAGGCGAGATGTATATGGAAAGAAAAAGCAAGCAAAACAGAATAGAAATGGTAATGTTGGAAGAATTGGTGCCGCAAGAACACTTGCTGAGGAAGATCGACGCAGTGTTTGTTCGTCCTCCTCGCGAAGACACGAAAACATTTTCTGTGGCGTTCTTCTCTTTGTTTATGCTTGTCACACTAAGCTTGTCTTCTTAAGCACCTGCTTGCTGACAGCACCGAGACCAAATGCGAATATCGCGCTGCCCGCAATACACAGGCCGACATTCAGCACCGTAGAACCGAGAGGTGTTATCATCGAAACCATCATAAAGAGGAGCATACCGCCGCCAAGCGAACCGCAGACTGCGAGCCAAGTCTTCTGCTTTGCCGCAACGCTGATCAGTGTAAAGATAGAAACGAAAACGGGCATCAGAAAGATCTTGGACAACATACACATGACGAGATTTACGGCTGTCAGCCCATAAAGGTCAAAGGAAAGACCTGCTATTGCTCCGCCAAGAACCGAGCCGATGAAGTACGCGATCAGCATCAGCGCACCGCAGACAAAGCCGGCAAGGTTTTTGGAAATAACATAATCGCCTTTTTTTACACGAACGGTAAAGAGGTTCTTGGCGTATCCGCTTCTGAAATCATCCGAGATGAACAGGCAGATGAAAACAGCCACAAGCATAAACATCATATTGATATTGCACATAGCCATAACATCCATACCGCCCATCGCCGCACCGTCAGCGGTTGGCAGGGTGCCGATGGACTGCCATGCATTTTCGGGACCGTGTATCACAGTTTCCACACCTGTTTGCGGATCCACCGAAACCGAGCCATCCATCATCGTCATCATAACTGTCATAAGAATCGGGATCAGAAGTGCGCAGGCAATTAAAATGTAAAAGAGCCTTGACTTAAACATTCTTCTGAAATCCACCTTCAGCATACTTTTCATACGCTTACCAAAGTTGTTTTTGGGGAACTTTACTGCAACTTCCATTTTCATTTGCCTCCCTTCATAAGATCGATAAAGTATTCTTCAAGACCGATTTTATCTGTCATAATTTCGGTAACCGTAACACCGTTTTCGTAAAGGTACGTAACAACATCTTCGGGTGTGGTCAGATCATAAACGCGGATATATCCGGCTTCATCTTCTTCCACACGGGAATATTTACATCCAAGCAATGTTTTGGTTTTGCTCATTTCGTCAGCTTGCAGCGCAATGTAAGTGCGGCAGCTTGCATCCAGTTCATCAGAGGTCATCTCACAAATCATTTTTCCGTGACGAATAATGCCGTAGTGTGTAGCGACCTTTTGAAGCTCACCGAGCAGATGCGAGGATACGATAATACTTCGTTTGCCGTCTTTGATAATATCGGTAAATACCTCACGCATAATGCGCATACCGTCGGCATCCAGACCATTCAAAGGCTCGTCCAAAACGAGCAATGTCGGATCCCCGAGCAGAGCCATAGCAATACCGACTCTCTGCTTCATACCAAGGGAGCAATTTTTATACTTATTACCTGCGGCACCTTCCATTCTGACCGTTTTCAGAACTTTGATGACTTCTTTCTCTGCATTGGGAATGCTCAGGTTCGCCGCCTGAAGCATCATATTATCCCAAACCGTAAGGCCGGGGAAACAACCGGGCGATTCGATCAGAACACCGACCCTGGCTCTGACATCAATATCGGTATAGTCTTTTCCGTACAGCTTGATGGATCCGCCGCTTGCAGGAATAAGACCGCAGATCATTTTTTCGGTGGTGGATTTGCCCGAACCGTTTTCACCGATAAAGCCGTAGATAGCCCCCATCGGAACGGTCATATCAAGACCGCAAACCGCCTGTTTGGCGCCAAAATTTTTGGATAAATTTTTTATTTCAACTGCGTTCATCGAAGCCACCTCCTTAATATACGTCGCTCTTTGAAAGGATTCGTGTGCCGAGCACGTTATAGAAAACTGCCCAAGCCACAGATACAACAGCACAAATGATAAGCGTGCCCACATTGCTGACAAGACAAGCGTTTACCGACGAGCCGTACAGGAAAATATTGAGGAACCAAGTGGGTATTGAAAGATTCTCCACGATTGCCGCAACGCCGATGATAAGAATACCTGTTCCAAAAAAGAAGCTAGAGGCAATGGAAATGCCGAAGTATCTTCTGAAAATAATGTTGAGAAAGGTAAAAAGGCTTGCCCAACCGAGACTCATAATGATCTTGCCAAGTATTGCAATCATGAGGGAACCGACGTTGACCTCCAAAGAGTAACCGACGAGCAAACCGCCAACAGTACCGCCGATAAAGTAAGTAATGCACATACAAGCCATAGCAAAAGCGCAGGTAAGAGATTTGGAAATCATATAGTCCTGCTTCTTTGCGTGAGTGGTAAAAAGCTGCTTTACATATCCTGACTTATAGTCGTGTCCGATAAAAATGGAAACCATAATACCGCCGAAAATAAACACCATATTCATATTGGCATAATCGGCAATGCTGCGAATTACATAAAGCGGTTCGGTGGCGGCTATGATCTGCCACACATTAGAATATAAAGGGGTGGCAGCGCTTCCATCCGGTCCGGGCATCATCGTCATTGCAGATACCATAGCAGGAATGATGGCAGCGATTACAAGAAAAATATAAAACATAGGTGTGTGAAACAGACGGTAAAAGTCCACGCCGAGCATTCCTTTGATTCTTTCAGAAAAACTCGGATTTCTGAATGTCAATTCTCTTGTCATCTTATACTCCCTCCTTTGCCGACATCAGTTCGATGTAGTATTCTTCCAAGCCGATCTTGTTTTTCTTGATTTCGCTCACCACATGACCGTTTTTCATTAAATGATCCACAATAGCAGCAGTATCTTCCACATCGTATACACGGATATATTCGCCTTCCGCACGGACATCGGCAAACTTTGCGGCAAGAACGGCTTTGGCGCCTTGTATATCCTTGGTTTTAAGGGATACAAACACCTGCGCTCTTGCGTCCATTTCTTCGGCGGACAGCTCCATGATCATCCTGCCCCGACGAATGATGCCATAGTGGGTTGCGATCTTTTCAAGCTCACCGAGGATATGGGAAGAAATAAGTACGGTACAGCCGTAATTCTTCGTAATATCCACGAGAATTTCACGCATGATCCGCATACCGTCCGTGTCAAGACCGTTGATCGGCTCATCCAGAATGAGCAGAGCCGGATCGCCGAGCAAAGCCATAGCAATACCAATACGCTGCTTCATACCAAGAGAACAACTTTTGAATTTGATATTTGCCGAATCCTCCATACGAACAATTTTCAGCACACGGTCGATTTCTGCATCGGGATTTTGCAACCCTAAATTGATGGTCTGCATACGCAAGTTTTGATACACGCTTGCGTTCGGGAAGCAGCCTGCGTTTTCGATAAGTGCGCCGACTCTGACACGCACACCGGGATCGGTGTAATCCTTACCGAACAGCTTGATTTCGCCTTGATCCGGAACAAGGTGTCCGCAGATGAGCTTTTCTGTAGTCGATTTACCTGAGCCATTCTCACCGATGAAGCCGTATATTGCTCCAACGGGAACGGTCATATTCAAATGATCTACCGCATACATCCCACGAAAGCTTTTTGATAGATTTTTGATTTCAATAGCGTTCATTTTTATCCTCTCTTTCCGCCTTACATCATCGGCGCAAAATCTTTGACAGACTCGCATTTATGCATCCATAGCATACCATATCTTCCTTTTCATTATATTCCTCCGATATGCGACAATAGCGAGACACCTTTTTGGCACCTCGCTTATGTCTATCACTTATTTCTTTCCTTTTGCAGCATCAATGCGCGCCTGAGCTTCCGCCTGACGCTTCTGCGCCTCAGCGATCTGCTCATCACGCGCTGCCTGCATCATAGCCTTTCGCTTTTCGGGATCGCCCATAGCCTTGGCTTCTTCCCACTGAGCCTTGGATTCAGCCTTGACAGCAGCCATATTTGCCTTGTCTACTTCGTGCTGAGCCTTTGCGCTTTCCTTCATATCCTGAAATGCTTTCTTGAAAAATCCTGCCATTGTAATTTACCTTTAACCTTTCATAATTTTATCGCTGAGCGCGATCTTTTGAACAAGAAAATGCTGATCGTTTTTATTCATAATGCTAAACTCTTACTGCATTTTATAGGCTATTATACCTTGCCGATGTTTTTGAAAGATTTGAGAAATGTTTGCGTTTTGTTAAAGTGTCTCAAATTTTTCTCCGGTACGTTCATCATCACAGTACAGCTCACGGGGAAGCATATTGGGATACTGATGCCACTGACGGACAGACATCGCACCACGACCGCCGGTTAAAGTTTTTACAGTACCGTCATGGTAGGTAAACTTATGATAGGCAAAGCCCGGATGGATATGAAGGCCGGGCTTACTTTTGCATGCCTTTATTTTTAAAAATTAGCGAAGATGTTGCACACAAAATGTGGAAAACTTGACTCCTCTGCTTGTTTTCTCTGTTTTTGGATAAATCTTTTCCCTTTCAAGCCTTCTTTTGCCTAATTTTATGTAAAAAGGAGTTTCGCTACTTTGCAAAACTCCTTTTGTCTTCAGTCTGAAAGCCGCACAATGAACGTGCGGCTTTTTGCTTGCATTTTTACTTACACTTCCTTAAACGCTTCTTCGAGCAGTTCAAACAATCTGGCCTTTTCGTCTGCGAGCCAGAGGGCGGCGCAGAGGGTTTCAAAGCCTGTGGCGGTGCGGTACTCTGCACCGCTGGCGCTTTTGGGCACTGAGAGGTGCGAGGAGTTTCTGCCACGCTTGAAATATGCCGTTTCTTCCTCGGTCAGCATCCCCTCAATGCGGTGAAATGCGGCATTTTGGCTTTTTGCAGTGACATACGCATGCGATGCCTGATTGAGCGGCCCCGAATGGGTGATGCCGCGGCGGATCAACCGCTCACGCACCCAAAGCTCGAATACGCTGTCGCCGAGATACGCGAGCGAAGCGCCGTCTATGGTTTTTAACAGTTCGCTGTTTTCCATATATCTATTCCTTACTTCACAAGATAAACGATCAGCACGATCGCGCCGAGAAGGATACGGTATACGCCGAACGCGCTGAAGCTGTGCTTCTTGACAAAATCGGTGAGGAAACGGATCGCGACGATGGAAACGAAGAATGCCGCCGCGCAGCCGCAGAGCAACAAGATCGCCTCACTGCCGCCGAAGCTGCCGCCCTCGAGGAAGAATTTCAGCACTTTCAAAAGCGAAGCGCCGAGCATGACGGGGATGGCAAGGAAAAAGGAGAATTCCGCCGCTGCGGGGCGTGATACCGACAGCATGGACGCACCGAGGATGGTCGAACCCGAGCGCGAAGTGCCGGGCACGAGCGAAAGTACCTGAAAAGCGCCGATGCCAAGCGCGGTTTTAAAGGAAATATCATCCACCGACTCGACCGCAAAGGTCTTATTCCGATGCGCACGTTCAAGCACGATAAACAGCACGCCGTACACGATCAGCGCGATCGCCACGACGACCGAATTGTAAAAATGCGTGTCGAACCAATCGTCGAGCGGGATGCCGATGATCGCCGCAGGCAGCACGGCAACGATGACCTTTGCCCACAGCGTCATGGTGTTCTTTTTGAGCCCGACACCGCCGAGTGCAAGCAGCGTGTTGCCGCCCTCGATGTTTGCTTTCTTGGCGAAAGGCCACAGCTTTTTAAAATACAGCACAACGACTGCAAGGATCGCGCCGAGCTGGATCACGACCTCGAACATCTCCCAAAAGGCATCGCTGACGCCGAGGCGCAGAATATCATTGAGCAGGATCATATGCCCCGTGCTGGAGATCGGCAGCCATTCGGTAATGCCCTCGACAACGCCGAGCAGGATCGTTTTGATAATTTCAAATAAGAATTCCATTTAGTTCGCTCCTCGTAAAATATCGCCTTCGTTGACTGCAAACGGTACGCGCACCTTGAAGATCATGGCGGGATGCGGCGCCGACTCGATTGGCTCTCCCTCCTCGGAGAAGATCTCCTCGGCGACAAAGCCGCGTCCGATCTTACCGGGCGAGATCAGCTCAACCTTTTCCCCGCGGCTGACCTTGTTGCGCTGGATAAAGGTTGCAATACCGCTCTCTGCATCGTATGCGAGCGCGGTAGCTATATATGCCTTCTCGCGGATATAGCCCGTGTTCACGCAAGTCTGCGCTGTCTCGGACGGAAGATCAAACCAGTATCCCGTGGCATAGTCGCGGTGGCTCACGCTGCAAAGCTCGTCCAGCCACGCGGGGTCGAAACGATAGTTTTCGGGATCGGCAAAATACTTGTCGATCGCCATGCGATAGGCGTTGGTAACGACCGCAGCGTAATAGGCGCTCTTCATTCTGCCCTCGATCTTAAAGCTGGTGATGCCGCTCTCGATCAGCTCGGGAATGTGCTCGATCATGCACATATCGCGCGAGCTCATAATAAAGGTGCCGTTTTGATCCTCATACAGCTGCAGCGGCTGCTCGGGGCGCTTTTCCTCGAATATTTCAAGCGTGCGGTAGTTCCAGCGGCAGGGCTGTGCGCACATGCCGCGGTTGGAATCTCTGCCCGTGTAGTAATTGGAAAGCAGGCAGCGTCCGCTGTAGGAAACACACATCGCACCGTGGATAAAGCACTCAATGTCGGTGTCCTCGGGCTTGCCCTTGCAGATCTCCGAGACCTCGCGCATGGTCAGCTCTCGCGCGAGCACAACTCTCTTTGCGCCGAGGTCACGCCATGCGAGCACATCGGCAAGGCTCACGCTGGATGCCTGCGTAGAAACATGCAGTTCCAAGCTCGGCGCGACGCGCTTTGCCAGTGCCAGCACGCCGAGGTCGCTGACGATGATGGCATCAATACCGCTGGTTGCCAGAAATTTGAGGTATTCTTCCAGTGCCGCATACTCCTGCGTGCGCGGCATGGTGTTGACTGTGACATAAACTTTCACGCCGTGTGCGTGCGCGTATTTTGCGGCTTCCACCATTTCTTCGTTTGTAAAATTATCGGCAGCGGCGCGCATGCCAAAGGCATCGCCCGCAAGATAGACAGCATCTGCCCCGTAGAGCACGGCGGCTTTCAGTTTTTCAAAATTGCCCGCAGGCGCGAGCAGCTCGGGACGTTTTTGCAAATGATCCCTTCCCTTCACAATATTTTTGCATACATGGATATGATACAATATTTCAGTAGAAAAGTCAAATGAATCATTTATAATACTATCGAGAAAATTTCTATTGAACTCGGTTCGCGCTTATGCTATACTTATTATGTATGCAACAAAATTCATACTAAGGACATAACAACTATGAACAAAGACAAGATCAAGCGCTTTGACTTTGCAAAAAAACCGCACAGTCCCTACCCCTGGCTGATGTGGTTGGCGAAAAACATTGTGGCATGGCCGTACTTGAAACGACGCGGCGCGGTTCTGCATAAGCACAATATGGAATCGCTGGAGGGCAAGCCGTATCTTATGCTCTGCAACCACGCTTCGCTTGTGGATCTTTGCATGATGCTGAGAGCGACCGATCCCTACCCTGTCAACAACATTATGACGCTCGAGGGTTTCAACACCTATACGGAACCGCTCATGCGCGGTCTCGGCGTTCTCGGCAAGCGCAAATATGTTTCGGACATCTCTCTGGTGCGCAACATTCGCTATTGCCTGCATGAGCTGAAAAACATCATGGTCATCTTTCCCGAGGCACGCTATTCGCTCGACGGCCGCACCTCGTTTCTGACCGAATCCACGGGCGGACTCGTGCGTATGCTCCGCGTACCCGTCGTGATGTTAAAGATCCACGGCAACTTCGTTGATGTGCCGCAGTGGAACAAGCACAGCAAAAAAAGCTATGTAGAAGCCGACGTGTATCCCCTCTTTACCGAGGAAGAGGTCAGAACCCTCTCCGTAGACGAGCTGAACGCGCGTATCGAAAAAGAGTTTGCGTACGACGATTTTGCATGGCAGAAAGAACACGGCATCGTGATCGACCACCCGAAACGTGCCGACGGTCTGCACAGTCTGCTGTATAAATGTCCGCACTGCCTCACCGAGGGCGAGACCGACTCCACGGACGACACGCTTATGTGCAAGCACTGCGGCAAAAAGTGGTTCATGGAGACCGACGGCAGCCTGCGTGCATTGCACGGCGAGACCGAGTTCTCGCACATTCCCGATTGGTCGAATTGGGAGCGCGAGTGCGTGCGCCGTGAGATCGAGGACGGCACCTATTACTTTGAAGATGAGATCCGTCTCGAAACGCTCCCGAACGCATGGCGGTTCTACAAACACGGCAAGGGCAAGCTGGTGCAGACGCCCGAGGGCACGACCATCACGGGTACTTGCTACGGCGAACCGTTCGAGCTGCACAAGAGTGCGATGAACCTGAGCAGCATGCATATTGAATACGATTATCTCGGCAGAGGCGACTGCGTGGATATTTCGGTGCTCGATGACAGCTATTGGTGCTATCTTACAAAACGTGACGCGATCACAAAGCTGAGCTTTGCGACCGAGGAGATCTTCCTCGCCGCAAACAGAAAGCTGAAAGAGACCGCCCGCGTGAAGAAAGAAGACAACGTATGAAAAAACTGCAAAAAATGAACGAGATCGCATGGGCATGCGGCGTGCTGCTGTGCGCGTTCGGTGTGGCGCTTGCCACCAAGGCAAATCTCGGTCTTTCAATGATCGCGGCGCCGCCGTACATTCTCCATCTCTTTATGGATAATTTCTTCCCGTGGTACTCGCAGGGCACCTCGGAATACATATGGCAGGGCGTGCTGCTGATCGTGATGTGCATCATCGTCCGCCGCTTCAGAGTCAAGTATCTTTTGACCTTTGGCTGCGCGGTGATCTTCGGACTGGCGGTGGACGGCTTTTTGTGGCTGCTCGGCGGAAGTGCGGCATACGCGACACTTGCGGCAAGGATCATCGCATTTATCATCAGCGAGATCATCACCGCTATCGCGATCGCCTGCTATTTTCGCACAGACATGCCCCTGCCCGTCTATGAGCTGGTGGTATCCGAGATCGCAAAGTGCTATTCCCTCAACTTGAACAAGGTCAAGCAGGCAAACGACATCATCATGCTGGTGATCTCGGTCGTGCTCGCGCTTGTGCTGAACCGCAGTTTTGCGGGTATCGGCATCGGCACGATCATCATTACACTGGTCAATGCGTCGCTGATCGCGCTTGCCGGCAAGATCATGGATACTTACTGCGATTTTTCTCCGCGTTTTCCGCAGCTTATCGCATGGCTAAAAAAATAAATTACACGCATTTTTTGCATTGACTTTTGACAAAGTCCGTGCTATTCTGTCAAGGAATATTATTTTCCGAAAAGGAGCGATGATTTTGGACTTTTTATATCAGTACATTGTACAGATCACATGGCAGCAAGTGGTCATGTGGGCTATCGGCGGTCTTCTGATCTTTCTTGCCATCAAGAAAGAGATGGAACCTACTCTGCTTCTCCCGATGGGCTTCGGCACCATCGTTGTCAACTTCCCGCACTCGGGCGTGATCACGCAGGGCGACGAAGCCGGCATGCTGGACATCCTGTTTGACGCAGGTATTGCCAATGAGCTGTTTCCGCTGCTCTTGTTTATCGGCATCGGCGCGATGATCGACTTTTCGCCGATCCTCACCAACCCCAAGCTGATGCTGTTCGGTGCGGCTGCACAGTTCGGTATTTTCTTCACCTTCTGCCTGGCATCGATCTTCTTCCCGCAGAACGATGCTGCTTCTATCGGTATCATCGGCGCGGCAGACGGTCCGACCGCAATCGTCGTTGCGCAGAAGCTCAACTCGCAGTTTATCGGCGCGATCATGGTTGCCGCCTACTCCTATATGGCGCTTGTGCCGATCATTCAGCCTCCGATCATCAAGCTCCTGACCACCAAGAAAGAGCGCATGATCCGTATGCCCTACAGAGGCGCGGAGGTCTCCAAGATCACCAAGATCCTGTTCCCCATCGTCATCACCATGGTTACGGTCGCGATCGCTCCTTCCTCGGCTTCGCTGATCTTCTCGCTCATGTTCGGCAACCTGATCCGTGAATGCGGCGTTCTGGATAACCTGTCCGAGACCGCACAGAAGGTACTTGCAAACCTCGTTACCATCTTCCTCGGCATCACGATCGCCACTAAGATGGAGGCGAGCCAGTTCCTGCGCGGTGAAACGCTGCTGATCCTCGGCCTCGGTCTGTTTGCATTTATCTTCGACACTGCAGGCGGCGTTCTGTTTGCAAAGTTCCTCAACCTCTTCTCCAAGGAGAAGATCAACCCCATGATCGGTGCGGCGGGTATCTCCGCTTTCCCGATGTCGGGACGCGTTGTGCACAAGATGGGCCTTGAAGAAGACCCGCAGAACTTCCTGCTCATGCACTCGATCGGTGTCAACGTTTCCGGTCAGATCGCATCGGTCATCGCCGGCGGTATGATCCTCAATTTCTTCGGTTAAGGAGGTAAGATCATGGAAGAAATCGTAACAACTGCTGTGGAAACGGTTGCGGAGACCGCAGCTGAAACTGCCTCCGGATTTGAGGTCTTGTTTGAGCCTATGAACTTTGTAAGCAATCTCTATTACATGGGTACCGGCATGCTCGGCATCTTCATCGTCATCGGCATCATCATCGGTGCAACGGTGGTCATGAACAAGCTGACCTCCCGTAAAAAAAATTAAGATCGGTAAAAAATCGATGGCTGTCGCAAGCTCAATTTCTAAAACTTGCGACAGCCCTTTTTGTTTGCCTTAGAATTCCCTTCCCTTCTTTTTTGCATATCGCGACTTGCACGTTCATATTTATGTTCTGTGAGAAAAAACAAATAAAGGATCTACGGAAAGGAACTTTTGCTTTATGAACGCAACCTATATGCCCGAAGGACTTCTCTACGACACGCCGCAAAACCGCGAGTATATCTCCTCCTTGCAGGGGCTTGACCGCGCGATGCGGGACGGAAAAATACTCGAAGCACCTGCCGCCATGTGCGACAGCGAAATGAATCTCTACATAGATCTCGGGGGCGTGCGCGGCATCATGCCGCGCGAGGAGGTCGCCCTCTGCCGCGAGGGCGAGGAGCTTAAATCCATTGCCGTGATCACCCGGGTGGGAAAGCCTGTCTGCTTTAAGGTCACGTCCATCACCGAGGAACGCGGCATGCCCGTCGCACGCCTGTCGCGCCGCGCCGCGCAGACGGAATGCAAGCGTGAATACCTCGGCGATCTGATCCCCGGAGATATTATCCCCGCCAAGGTCACACACATGGAAAGCTTCGGCGCGTTTGTGGATATCGGCTGCGGTATCGTTTCGCTGCTGACCATCGACTGCATCTCGGTTTCGCGCATCTCGCATCCCGCCGACCGCTTTCGTGCAGGCGAATACATTCCCGTGGTCATCCGCACAGTAGACCGCGAAAACGACCGCATCTTTGTTTCCCACCGCGAACTGCTCGGTACTTGGGAAGAAAATGCCTCCGCTTTTGCCGCGACGCAGACCGTCTCCGGAATCGTGCGCAGCATCGAGGACTACGGCATTTTTGTGGAGCTTGCGCCAAACCTCGCAGGGCTTGCCGAATGCAAAAGCGGCGTGAAAGTCGGTGACGTGGCGAGCGTATACATCAAAAGCATCCTGCCGCAGCGCATGAAGGTCAAGCTGGTGCTGATCGACTCGGCGGCGAACAGTTGCTCGCCGATCAAGCGGAAATACTTCATCGACACCGAAAAGATCACGCACATCGACCGATGGCGCTATTCGCCCGAATGTTGTAATCGTACAGTCGAAACAATATTTTAATGTTTACAAAGGGAAAAGATTGTGCTAAAATAGAGATATAAAAACCTTAGGAGGTGCAGTATGGAAAAAGTTATGATCACCATCGCGCGCCAGTACGGCAGCGGAGGCAGATATATCGGAGATTTGGTGGCAAAAGAGCTTGGTATTCCGTTTTACGATCAGAATCTGATCACGCTCGCCGCAGAAAAAAGCGATCTTTGCCACGAGGCGGCAGCAGAGGCGGATGAACGAAATGCAAGCAGTCTGCTGTACACCCTTGCCATGGGTTCCACCGCCATGCTGCATTCCCCGCACTACAACATGCCCCTCAACGATAAGCTGTTTTTGGTGCAGTCCGAGATCATCAAGGAAGCCGCCGCAAAGGGTTCCGCTGTGATCGTCGGCAGATGCGCAGACTACGTTCTGCGCGAGGATCCGAATACCTTCAGCGTCTTTATCTATGCGGATCCCAAGGTGCGCGCAAAGCATGTCGCCGAGCGCAGCGGCATCACCGAGAGTGAAGCGTATACGCTGATCTCCAAGACCGACCGCCGCCGCGCCAACTACTATAACTTCTACACCGGCAAACGCTGGGGCGAGATGACGAACTATGACCTCTGCATCGACTCCGGCAAGCTTGGTGCCGAAAACGCCGCCAAACTGATCGCCAACTACGCAAGAATACTGGGAAAATAACCCTACACCGTAAGCCGTTATATCGTAACGGCTTACGGTTTTTTTTATACAAGCAAAAATAATTTTTTGCACAGTCTTGAAAAAGCGTTGGCAAAATTCACAAGAAAGAAAGGCTCCCTCTTTCGGAATGTGGCAAAATGCTTAAAATAATAAATTTTCGAAAACTTTACCTGAAAATTTTTGAATTGACGCGCGCGGTACGGTTCTATTATAATAAGGAAGTCATTACACATCTTAAAATTCAAAAATGGAGAGGTAATCATGTTAGCAATTGTAGCGTTTCTCCCGATTCTGGCAACGCTGATTTTGATGACGGCTTTCAACTGGCCGGCAAAGCGCTGTCTGCTTGTATCCTGGCTCATGGCATGTGTGCTTGGATTCTTCCTTTGGGATATCGAACTCACAGCCATCGCAGCAAACTCCCTCTATGGTGCGCTCAAGTCGCTCGATGTACTGATCATCGTTTTCGGCGCGGTTCTTGTTATGAACACGCTGAAAGCCTCCGGTGCAACGGCGGCGATCAACCGCGGCTTTATGAACATCAACCCCGACAAGCGTGTACAGGCGATCATTATCGGCTTCGCGTTCTGCTCGTTCATTGAGGCGGCAGCAGGCTTCGGTACGCCCGCAGCGCTGGCAGGCCCTCTGATGGTCAGCCTCGGCTTCCCCCCTATGGCTGCTGCAATCATCGCGCTGATCTGCGACAGTGTCGCTGTATCGTTCGGCGCGGTCGGTACACCTGTTAACATGGCGATCAGCCTCCTCGGCACGGAAGTATGCACGGAAGAATTCGTTTCCGCATTTTCGATCTGGACGGCGATCCCGCACGCCGTAGTCGGCACCTTCCTGCCCCTCGGTGTGCTGCTCCTCACCACGAAGATCTTCGGCAAGGAACGCTCCTTCAAGCCCGCGCTGGAGGCTGCCCCCTTTGCACTTTTCGCCGGTCTTTCCTTCTCGGTTCCGATGCTGCTGATCGCAATGTTCATCGGCTACGAATTCGCATCGCTGATCGCATCGCTGATCAGTATCGGTGCAACGGTCGTTGCTGCGAAGACAGGCTTCCTCTGCCCGAAGAAAGTTTGGAGCTTCGGCGATCCCTCCGAGTGGAATCCCGATTGGCCGGCAGTGACCAAGGTCACACCTCCCAAGCAGTCCAACATGAGCCTGCTCAAGGCATGGATCCCCTACTTCCTGATCGCGATCGTGCTGGTACTCACCAGAATTCCCCAGCTCGGCATCAAGGATCTGCTCAACGGCAGCACCTTTACGCTCTCTGTCAACAACATCCTCGGTTATGAGGCTCTGGACTACTCGCTCAAGTGGGCGTATCTCCCCGGCACCTTCTTCATCATTGCCGCACTGATCACCATTTTCCTGCACGGCATGAAGGGTGAGCAGATCAAAGCCGCTTGGAAAGATACTTTCAGTCAGGTATCCGGCGCAGCACTGGCGATCATCTTCGGTCTGGCACTTGTACAGATCATGAGCTACGATCCCGACGGCGCAGGTGAAAAGATCAATATGATGACCACCATGGCAAACGCACTGTCCAAGGTCGGCAAGGCTGCGTTCGTATTCATCTCGCCCTTTATCGGCGTTCTCGGTTCGTTTGTTTCCGGCTCCAACACGGTATCCAATACCCTGTTCACCAACCTGCAGTTTGACACGGCGGCAGCACTGGGCATCCCCACCGTATTTGCCGTTGCTATGCAGACGATCGGCGGCGCCGTCGGTAACATCACCTGTATCAACAACGCCGTTGCCGCATCCGCAACCCTCGGTATTTCGGGCCGCGAAGGCAAGCTGATCAAGATCAACGTCGTTCCGATGCTGATCTACACGATCGTGGTTGTTATCATCTTCGCCATCGCAGTTGCACTCGGCATCCAACCCGTATAAAAATCGAAATGTAAAAAAACAAGCAGGCGCGCGCGCCTGCTTGTTTTTGCTTGTTGAAAAAGTATTTGTATTCCGTTCTTTGATACGGACAATGGGCAAGGGAACAATTCTATCGGATCTTCTTTTTGTAAATACCGAGCATCAGGCAGACTGCGATCACCGCTGTGACGACCTCGGAGATAATAAACGTAAGCCATACGATCCACGCATTTTCAAAATTCGGTGCAACCACCAGCGAAAGTCCCCATGCCACGGGCAGAACAAGCAACAGCTGTCTGCAGATCGAGATGATCAGCGACGCAACACCACTGCCGAGTGCCTGAAAAATACCCTGCAGCGCCACATTGAGCCCTGCGAACACAAAGCTGATGGTGATGATGCGTGTCGCACTGATCGCAAAGCTTTCGGTCATACCCGAAAGTCCGAATACCGCGCACAAAGGTTCTGCGAAGACCTCCAATACCAGCGTGCCGATCGCCATAATCGCCAGCGTGTACAGGATGCCGTATTTGATGCCGTCGGTAATACGCTTTTTGTTGCGCATACCGTAGCTGAAAGATACGATCGGCGTGATGGCATCGCGCAAACCGAAGGCGGCAAACAGAACGAATTGCTGAATCTTGTAATACAGACCGTACGCTGTTACCAAAGACTCGTTGACGCTTTCCAAAATGATGTTCATACCGTAGGTCATAAACGACATCAGCGCCTGTGCAATGATCGCAGGCAGACCGATCACATAGATCTCCTTGATAATGCCTGCGTTCGGCTTGCTGTAGTGCAATCCTTTTTTCACGCTCTTGTTGCACCGCAGATGGAAAAACAGCGCGATCGCAAACGATGCGACCTGTCCGATGACAGTGGCGTAAGCCGCACCGCCAACGCCCAGCTTCGGGCATCCGAAAAGACCGTAGATCATGATCGGGTCCAAAACGATGTTCACGACGGCACCCGAGATCTGCGAGATCGTGGAGTACAATGACAAACCGGTCGCTTGCAGCAGCTTCTCAAATATGCTGAAAAACACGATGCCAAACGAGCTGATGCAGCAAATTCTAAGATACGTGACCGCCGACTCGATGATCTCGGGATTGGTGCTTTGCGTCTCGACATACGGTCGGACGCCGAATATGCCGAACAGCATAAACACGGCGGTGATCACCACACCGAGGAAGATCGCGTTGCCCGCGACGTTTGCCGCCTTTTCCGAATCCTGCTGACCGAGACTTCTCGAAAGCAGGACATTCACACCGACACCCGTACCGATGCCGACTGCCACCATCAGCATCTGCACGGGGAATGCAAGCGTCAGCGCGTTGAGCGCCGCCTCGCCGCCCTCCATATTCGATACAAACGCGCTGTCCACAATGTTGTAGAGCGCTTGCAGCATCATCGAAATGATGATCGGAATGCCCATCGACAGCAATAGCTTTTGCACGGGCATCGTCCCCATCTTCCCCATCGTTTTTTCTTCCATAAATTACCTCCTAAACCGCAAAAAAAGAATGCGTAAGCCCGCGATCCGGACTTACGCATTTCTGCTACACGATGAATTTATTATACACGAAACGAGCCAAATTTGCAAGCGGCGAAATGCACAAAATACTTCCCGATCACCGCCCGGAATATATCGCATTTCGTTTTACAAACCGAAACACCGCGCCGTCGGGAACGGGGCATTCTGCCTCGGCGGCATCACCCGAATAGCGGTATTTGGGGATCCTCGAAGAACGCGACGCATCAAACACAAAGGTATCGTCTACCACTCGGAACACATAGGTGTACAACCCGTCATCGGTGGCAAGCGTGAGCGTATCCTCGGTCAGCGTATAGGCACCGTGCGCGATGTAACTGCTGAACAGCGACCAGCCGAAGCTAAAGGTCATGTCATCGTACAGATAGATCGACGGATCGCCCTGATCCACCGATTCGGTGAAGGAGTAGACCTTGTACCCGCTCCCGTCAATATACCCGATCTCGCCAATACTGTCGTCATACTTTCCCGTGCTCTTGTCCGTGCGGTACAGCCAACGGATCAGATCGCCGCCGTCGGTTCCGTAGTTATAGTAGCCCACGCCGACATAGTAGGTGCCGTCATTTTGTTCGAGGAGCATGTACAGATATTGCATTTTGCTTACTCCGAGCTGCTCTATGCAGCGCAGCTCCCATGCGCGGCGGTTATTTTTGCGCAGCGCGGCGGCGGCATCCTTGCCGGATGCATCAAAGCAAGCGTCAAAATTCTCCTCGGTCAGTGTGATCTCGGTCATGGTGCCGAGCTCGGTCGTGCTGCCGATAAATTCATCGGGTTCGTAATAGTCCATCTCCCGCTTGGAAAATGTCATATCGCTGCGCAAGGTATAGTCGGGCGCGGCATCCGCGGTCATCACAAAAGAATAGCTGCTGCAAGCATAGGTCAGCTCCACGGGATAGAACGTATAATGCTCGTCGGCATCAAAAGTCAGCGGCGAGCCATTGAAGACAGCTTTTTCTTCCTCACCGATCGGGTTGGTCAAAAAGCATACCGCAACAACGGCACACAAAATCAAAGCAACAACGATGATCCAAAGCGCGGGCTTTTTGTAGTGTAATATCCCTTTCACTCTTTCGCGCACGCCGATCTCGCCGAAGGCAAGCGGACACGCGCTGATGATCCTGCGCTGCTCGCTGCAATTGATGAGCGCATCCGAATACGGCTTTTTCGCCTCGGTGCCCAAGGTTTTAAGCACGCGCTCGTCGCAGGCGAGCTCAATATCGCGGCATAGCAGAATATATGCCACCCACAAAACAGGATTGAACCAGTACACGGTCAGCAGCGCAAAGCCGAGCGGCTTCCAGAGATGATCGCGCCGCGCGATATGCGCACGCTCGTGCTCGATCACATAGGCGATGTCCCCATCATCGATCGCCGACGGCAGATAGATGCGCGGACGGAGGATGCCGAAGATAAACGGCGCCTCGATCTCGTCGCAGATGCGCACTCCGTCCTCACGCGCGATGGATACGCGCACCTTGCGATAGACGCGCACATAGCTGACCGCCCCGTACACAAGCATTGCCGCCATGCCGCAGAGCCAAACGACCGATGCGACCGACACGACGGTCTGCATCGGATGCACACTCACCGCGGGATCGGGGGCAAACGTCTCGGAGAGCACGGGATTGGCCAGCGTGTTAAACGCAGCGATGCCCGTGTGGATCGTTGGTTCATCCGTATACACAATATTCTGCGGCACCGTTTCGGCACTCGGAATCAGGCTGAGCACACTCTCCACCGAGATCGGGCAAAGCAGGCGAATGCCGACCAACGCCCACAGCACGCAGACGATCGCTTTGGGCGCTTTTTTCAGCAAAAGCCGCAGCAGAATGACCGCAAGCACCAGCCAGCTTGCGGTGATGCTCATGTTGAGAAGTTTTAAAAAGAGTTCGGACATGTTTATTCCTCCTCGTACTCTGCGACCATGCGCCGCAGCTCTGCCGCTTCTTCTTTCGTCAGGCGCTTTCGCGCGGTGAACGCCGCGAAAAACGCGGGCAGCGAACCGTCAAAGTTTTCTTTTACAAATCGCTCGCTCTGCATCGAATAAAACGCATCGCGCGAGACAAGCGAAGTCACCGTGCCTTTGTTATTCTGAAAGATGCCTTTCTCGCAAAGTCTGCGCAACACGGTAAAGGTGGTAGATTTTTTCCACTGCAGCTCCTCTTCGCAGATGCGCACCACCTCCGCAGAGGTGATCGGCTCGTTTTTCCACAAAATATCTGCGAATTTCGATTCTACAGCTCCCAGTTGCATGTCACTCATATTTGTGTCTCCTTTGGTTTACACCATGTAAACTACCTTTGGTTTACACCATGTAAACTACCTTTGGTTTACACCATGTAAACTACCTTTAGTTTACATGGTGTAAACCAAATTGTCAATAGAAATCTGCAAAAAAATAAAAAAATCGAGGGAAGACAGACGTTTTCCCTCGAAAATATTCTATTTTTTCTGCGGTTTTCCGGACTTCTTTTTCTTTGCGGAAAAGCCGAAGCTGCCGAGCTTTTTGCCGAGGGCGAAATATTCCCCGTGGGCATAGGCGGCGAGGTGTGCGCGGGAGAGATCCAGCTTGCCGCCGGCATCGATGAGCGCATCGTCCACGTCGGTGGCGAGAATGTCGGCAAGGAGCATCACATGCGTGCCGAGTTCGGTCATGTCCGTCACGCGGCACTCGAGGGAGAGCGGGCTCTCGCCGATGAGCGGCGCCGTAACGGCACTTGCCGCCTCCTTGGTGAAACCGCATTTTGCGAACTTATCGACCTTCCTGCCGGTAAAAATACCGCAGTAATCCACCTTGCGCACCATCTCGGCAGTGGTAAGATTGATGACGAACTCGCGGCTCTTCTCGATCAGCTCATAGCTGTAGCGGCTCTTGCGCAGCGAAATATAGGTTTTCGGCGGGATGGTATTGACGATCCCCGTCCACGCAACGGTCGCAATATTGCTGTTTTCCATATCACCCGAGGTGATCAGCACCGCGGGCAGCGGCGCGAGCAATGCCCCGCCCTTCCAGATCTGTTTTGCCATATATATGCCCTTTCTGCACAAAGCACTTGAAAATTTTTAAAATTCACAAACATTTCAAGAAAATGTTACCCACACGACAGACTTTCGTGCTACAATAGAAATATAGAATGTTTAGGGAAGGATCTTTACTATGTTTCGCAAACTGCTTGATCGTTTCAATCGATTCATGTACGGTCGCTACGGCGCAGATCCCCTGTTTTACGCGCTGATCCTATTATACGTGATTTTCACCGTTCTGGCAAGCCTTTTTAGCTCGCTGTTTTTACTTTTGGCATATGCATCGTTTATCTGGGCGGTCTACCGCTATTTTTCCACCGATATTTACAAACGCCGTGAGGAAAATCGAAAGTTTCTGGGGATCTGGCAGAAGATCAAAAACTATTTTGCCTACCTACGAGACCGTTTTCGTGACCGCAAGACCTACCGCTACCGTAAGTGCAAGTACTGTCACGCCGCCCTGCGTCTGCCGATCAAAAAAGGCAAACATTCGGTCAAGTGCCCGCGCTGCCAAAAGAGCTTTGACGTGCATATCCGGATCTGA
>JAFTOT010000053.1 GCA_017463665.1 Clostridia bacterium
ACAGTGCTTGCTCACTGCCGCTGTGCAAAACATGAAGAAAATTGCAATGTGTTGTTGGAACAACATCACATTGTTCATGCTATTTTTTCAAAAATACAAAGCCTATCTCGATTTTGAGATAGGCTTTGTCAGTAGTCTGAGCGCCAAGCTCTTTCGAACTTGGCGCTTTTTCTTATCGGGGATGCTGTCTTACTGCTGCAGCTTCATGTAACCGGGCTTTACCCAGCCGAGCTTGCGGAAGCACAGGTCAAAGCTGAGGGTGAGCAGGGCGGGGAGGATGAAGTGCATCAGCACGACGAGGATGCAGGTCTCGACGGATGCACCCATTGCCTCAAACGCGCCGAACTGACCGACAAAGCCGGAGGTACCCATGCCCGCGCCGACCTTGGTATTGGTCATGTGGAGCAGCGCTGTGGAAACGGGACCGAGGATGGCGGAGGCGAGCGTGGGGGCAAGCCAGATCTGCGGACGCTTTAAGATATTGGGGAACTGGAGCATCGAGGTGCCGACGCCCTGCGAGATCGCGCCGCCGAGTCCGTTGTCGCGGAAGCTTGCCACGGCGAAGCCGACCATCTGGCAGCAGCAGCCGACGCATGCGGCGCCCGCGGCGATGCCGTCAATGCCGATCGAGATGCAGAGCGCCGCCGAGGAGATCGGCGCGGTCAGCGCAAGTCCTACGACCACCGAAATGACAATGCCCATCGGGAGGGGTGCATACTCGGTCGCCTCATTGATAAAGCTGCCCAGCCAGTTCATAAACTGATTGATGTACGGGCCGACGAAAATGCCTGCCGCGCCGCCCGAAAGAATGGTGAGCGCGGGGGTGAGGATGATGTCGAGCTTGGTTTTCCCTGCGATCAGGCTGCCGATCTCCGAGCCGATCACGGCGGCGATATACGCGCCGATCGGTCCGCCGAGCGCATAGCCGAGCGCGCCTGTCACGGCAGAGGTGAAGACGACAAGTGCCTTTGCGCCGAGGGAGAAAGCGATGGCAACGCCGATGGCACTGCCGATCACGGGCGAGGATGCGCCGATCTGCTGCGTGAACTTGGTCAGAAAGTCGAGGTGCGGGATCGTTGCAAGCTGGTTAAAGATGGTGCCGATGATGAGGGAGGCGAAAAGCCCCTGCGCCATCGCGCCCATTGCCTTGATAAAATAGCGATCAAAGAAGTTTTTCATGGCTTGGTTCCTTTTTGCGAAATTTGATAAAAGTATAACACAATTCGACAAACAACACAATAGAGAATTCGCACAGAAAATTGACATCGAGAGTGGCTTGTGTTATAATTTTGCTATGAAAAGGAGGTTTTGCAATGGATCAAAACCCTGTGGTACGCCCCACCTATGATTTTAAAAGCGCTAAAAAACAGTTTTCGCGCATCGGGCTTGCGCTTGTCGCGTTTTTTGCGGCAACGTATGCGGCGATATTTTTGATAGAATTTGTTCTGACATGTTTTCCTCTGCCCGGGTATCCACGCTGGTTATCCGTGCTGATCTCCTGCGTCGGTATGTACGGCGTCGGTGTGCCTGTTTTTTGTCTGTGTCTGTGCGGTACGAAGCGTGCGGCGCCGAAAAGCGGCAAATTCAGCCTCGGCACGATCGGCATCCTGCTGCTGATCGCTTATGCCATGTCGTATGTCGGCAGCATCGTCGGCATCCTATCGACGGCTACCCTCGAGGCGCTGACGGGGCTTTCCTTCACGGCGGGGGTGGGCGATCTGCTGATGGATCTGCCGTGGTATGTGACGCTTGTGTACGCGGTGGTCGTCGCGCCCTTTTTCGAGGAGTTTGTTTTCCGCAAAATGATCCTCGACCGCACGCGTGCCTACGGCGAAAAGCTGGCGATCCTCTTTTCGGCGTTCATGTTCGCCTTTTTCCACACCAATCTGGAGCAGTTCTTTTATGCATTTCTGGTCGGACTCGTCCTCGCCTACCTCTATCTGCGCACGGGCAAGCTGACCGCCTGCTGGCTGCTGCACGGTGCCTATAATTTTATCGGCGGATTTTTGCCCACTCTGCTGTCGCAGCGGATCGATTACGATGCGCTGACCGCCGCGCTGACCGCCGAGGAGCAGATGCAGGTGATTGCGGAGAATCCCGTCGGATATGCGATGCTCATGCTGTACGGTTTTATCATCATGGCTGTGCTGGTTGCGGGATCTGTCCTGCTCGGTATCTACAAAAAGCGTCTGCATTTTGAACAGGCGGAGCTGACGCTCCCGAGCGACACCGAGGCGACCACCGCGTTTGTCAACGTCGGCGTGATCCTGTTCATCGCCGTCTGCGTGGCGCTGGCGATCCTGTCCGCTGTCATGGTACAGCTGGCGTAAAATAGAATAGGAAAAGCACCGAGTTGGAAAAACTCGGTGCTTTTTGCGCGGGGTTTGGGGCGGGCGAAGGAAAGTTTATGTGTGTAACGGCGGCAAAAAACATGGCAGGGGCGGCTATTAGCCGCCCGTCTGTCGTACATCGCTGTCCGGCAAAACGGGCGGATGATATCCGCCCCTACATTTGGCGGGATGCCATCGCTTACTTCGCACATAAACTTTGCTTTATATTATTTTTCCTGCTGCGTATTGAGCCAGGTGCGGTATTTTTGACTTCTGTATGCTCCTCCGATGTCGGCGGCTGCGGCAGTATAGGCATTGCCGTATCGATCCAGCATTTCGGGCGTTGCGTATGTGGTCTGTATCTCTGTTTCGGTGATCGTGCCGATCCGCTCATAGCTTCTTTCTCCGTCGCCCCATGTGCAAAACAGGAGCAGATAGGTGTCACTGACTTGGATCGGCTCGGGCTGCTTTTGGAGCG
>JAFTOT010000089.1 GCA_017463665.1 Clostridia bacterium
CGGGCGAACAGCATTTTGCAGAAATGCAACTCCCGCGATCCGTATAAGATCGCGCGGCAGTGCGGTATTGAGCTGATCGTCAAGGAGCTCGGTGCGCTGAAAGGCTTTTACAAGGTGATCTACCGCAATCCGTTTATCTTTTTGAACAAGTCTATGTCAAGATCTATGGCGCGGATCGTCTGCGCACACGAGCTCGGACATCATCTTTTGCACCGCGAATTTGCGACATTCGGCTTTGAGGAGACTTCCCTGTTCTCGCCCGCATCCCGCCGTGAGTACGAGGCGAACCTCTTTGCCGCCGAGCTGCTGATTGCAGACAAGGAAATTGCCGAGCTGCTCGAATACGGCTACACCGAAGAACAGATCGCCGCAGCGATCGGCATGGACAAGCAGTTGACCGAGCTGAAACTGGCGGCATACAAGCTCAAAAATGCAAAATAAAAAAATGCAAAATAATGTCTTTACTTTCTCCCGAGATGTGATACAATAAAGTATATTGTTTCTTTGGAGGTAAGGATGCATACCGACACTTTGCACGCAGGCTGGAACGACCTGCTTTTCGACGCCGCAAACGGCGTGGCGCTCAAATATCAGCTCTACATACCCGAGCATTTCGATACCGATAAAAAATATCCCGCCATCCTCTACATGCACTCGGCGGGTGTGCGCTGTGACGACAACTCGCACATCTACACGGGCGAGGCAAAGTTTCTGCGTAACCTCGAGACGGGCGCATACAAGGACGAATGTCTCGTACTCGCTCCCTGCTGCCCGAACACCGACAAATGGGTTTCGTTAAACAGTTGGACACAGCCGATCTTCGATGCCGATGTGCAGCCGCAGAGCGCACACATGGCAGCGGCGATGGAGCTGTTTGGGCAGTTTACCAAGACACTGCCCGTTGACCTCTCCCGCCTCTATCTCTACGGCATGTCGATGGGCGGGTTTGCCGTGTGGGATATCGCATCGCGCTATCCGCACACCTTCGCCGCGGCGATCACCGCAGCGGGACGCGGCATGCCGCAACACGCCGAGCGCCTTGCCGATCTCGCAATCTGGATCTTCCACGGCACGGCGGATACGGTCATTCCCTATACCTGCGGCACAGAACTGCACGACGCACTGGTCGCCACGGGCAGGACCGATGTGCGCTTTACCACCTTTGCGGGTGCGGGACACGGCATCTGGGAGCGCACTGCCAATACAGAAGGACTTTACGATTGGATGTTCTCGAAGCGGAGAGATGAAGCATGAAAACTGTAGTTTTGGACGCAGGCACACTCGGCGAAGGACTGGACTTTTCGGTGCTCGGTCGCTTCGGCGAGGTAGTGCTCTATGACGGCACGCCCGCAGAGCTCGTCGCCGAGCGGCTGCGCGATGCCGACATCGCGATCATCAACAAGATCAAGATCCGCGAGGAAACGCTGCGGGATGCAAAAAATCTAAAGCTGATCTGCGTATTTGCCACAGGCTATGACAACGTGGATCTCGCCGCCTGCCGCGCGCACGGCGTTGCCGTCTGCAATGTCAAGGGTTACTCCACCCACAGCGTGGCACAGCTCACCGTGCTGATGGCGTTGACGCTGCTGCACAAGATCGGCGCATACACCGATTTTGTCAAAGACGGCGGCTATCTTGCCGCAGGTGTGCCCAATCGCCTGATCCCCGTATTCCACGAGCTGTACGGAAAAACATGGGGCATCGTCGGCGCGGGCGCGATCGGCGGGCAGGTGGCAAAGGTCGCCGAGGCGTTCGGCTGCAAGGTGCTCGCCTACAAGCGCACACCGACCGACGAATTTGACTGCGTACCGCTTGACGAGCTGCTCCGCCGCTCGGACATCGTTTCGCTGCACACACCCTTGAATGACGGCACACGCGGCTTGATCGGCGAGCGCGAGCTCGGCATGATGAAACCCGACGCCATCCTCATCAACGTGGCGCGCGGCGCGGTCACTGACGAAAACACAGTTGCCGACGCGGTACTTAGCGGCAAGATCGGCGGCTTTGCCACCGATGTGTACTCGGTCGAGCCCTTCCCCGCCGACCATCCGATGACAAGACTGCTAAGCTGCGACAACGTGATGCTCACGCCGCACATGGCATGGGGCGCACTGGAAGCACGCGTGCGCTGCCTGGACGAGATCATCATGAATATCGAAGCCTATCTGAAAGGCGAAAAAAGGAATCGAGTGGACTGAAATGCATAATTTTCAATGTGACTATACCGAGGGCGCACATCCAAAGCTGATGGCGGCGCTCATGCAGACTAACATGGAGCAGACATGCGGCTATGGGCTGGATCCCTACTGTGAGAAAGCGCGTGAGAAGATCCGCGCCGCATGCGAAGCGCCGAATGCCGATGTGCATTTTCTCGTCGGCGGCACGCAGACCAACACCACCGTGATCTCGGCGGTACTGCGCCCCTATCAGGGTGCCGTCTGCGCCGCGCAGGGGCATATTGCCGTGCATGAAACGGGCGCGATCGAAGCCACGGGGCACAAAGTGCTCGGTCTCCCCTGTGAAAACGGCAAGATCCACGCGGCACAGGTCAAAGCATACTTCGCAGCGCACTTTGCAAGCGAGACCGCCGAGCACGAAGTGCAGCCCGGCATGGTGTACATATCCTTCCCCACCGAGTGCGGCACCATTTATACAAAAAATGAGCTCGCCGACCTGCATGCGGTCTGCAAAGAATATGACGTACCGCTCTTTATCGACGGCGCGCGCCTCGGCTACGGTCTTGCCGATCCGAACTGTGATCTGACACTGCCCGATGTGGCAAAGCTCTGCGACATTTTCTACATCGGCGGTACCAAGTGCGGCGCGCTGTTCGGCGAGGCGGTCGTGATCACAAACGACAAGTACAAGTGCGACTTCCGCTACATGATCAAACGTCACGGCGGCATGCTGGCAAAGGGACGTCTGCTCGGCATCCAGTTTGACGCGCTGTTCACCGATGCTCTCTATTTTGCCATCACGCGCGGCGCGGTCGACAGTGCCCTGCGCATCCGCGAGGCATTCGAGGCGCGCGGCATCGAATTCTTCGGCTCGTCCATGACCAATCAGCAGTTCCCCATCCTCACCGATGCACAGCTCGCCTTTCTGTCAAGGAACAGCCTGCCCGAGTTCTGGGCAGATGCCGAGGACGGCAAAAAGATCGTCCGCTTCTGCACAAGCTGGGCAACCACCAAAGAAAGCGTCGATACCCTCGTCGAAGATATCGCAAATATGCCTATATAGCCATAAATTGAAGAAAAGCACCAAGTTTCACACGTGTGATAAACTTGGTGCTTTTGATTTTGCAGAAAGGAATTCCGATTCCATCTTCCCGCAAGATTCTTCACTACGCCTATCGGCTCCGTTCAAGAATGACAAGCGGGGGGGATTGCCTACCGTAGGGGAGGGGTTTCCCCTCCCGCATGTACAATGTCGAACCGTAACTTTTCGGGAGGCGAAACGCCTCCCCTACGATTTGTTCGCCACCTTTGCTCCACAAGTGCCCGAGCGGGGAAATTTTTTTGCACAAATTTTCAAAAGCCTATTGACAAACACAGGTTACACGTGTAAACTGTATATAGAGATTACAATTGTAACCCGAGAAAAAGGAGAACGAACATGAAAAAAGATATAAGCATTGCCGATACCGAGTGGAAAGTGATGGAGGTACTGTGGCGGGAGCCGATGCTGACCATCGGCGAGATCCGAAACAGGCTGTCCGACACCGCATGGAGCGACTCCACTATCAAAACGCTAGTCCGCCGCCTGACGCAAAAAGGCGCACTGAAAATCGACGACACAGAGGGGCAGTTCCGCTACTGTCCCGCCGTAAGCGAGACCGAATGCAAGCGCAAGGAGACAAAAAACCTTGTCGATCGCATCTATCACGGCTCGGTCAAGCTGCTGATGGCAAACCTCGTTTCGGATAGTAACCTTAGCGCAGAAGAGACCAAGCAGCTCATGGACATCATTGACAAAATGGACGAAGGAGGACAAAAATGACCTTTTTAGTGCAGACCACCATCTACCTCACCGTCACCGCCCTCTTTGTGCTGCTGTTTAAAAGCATTTTCAAAAGCAAGCTGTCCGCAAAATGGCAGGTGTACATCTGGGCACTGCTGCTGATCCGCTTTTGCGTGCCTTCCCTGCCGCAAAGTCAGCTTTCGGTGTTCAACGCCGTGGATATACCGACAGAATATACCTATATGCAAGAGATGCAGACCGTCACTGTTCTTCCGGCAGAGATCACAACAACCGACAGAATTGTCCCGAGCACAACCGTTACGCCTGCCGCCGCGTTCGATTGGCAGACCGTCATCGTCGGCGTATGGCTGTGCGGCGCCGCGGCGCTGTTCCTGTACTTTTGCACCGTATACTGCATCAGTTTATACAGATCGAATAAGCAAGCGCCTATCCGTGATGCCGAGACCTTGCAATTGCTCGAAGCATGCAAGCAGACCGTGGGCGTCAAGCGCAATGTGCGGCTGATCACGGGCGAAAATCCGATGCTGATGGGCTGGATCCGACCCAAGATTGTGTTGCCCGACGGATACACGGCGGCAGAACAGCGCAGCATCCTCACGCACGAGCTCTGCCATCTGCAAAGCGGCGACATCCCGATCATTTGGGTCGCCGTGGCGGTACTCTGTCTCAACTGGTTCAACCCCATCCTGTGGTACGCCTTCTTCACCCTGCGCCGCGACATCGAGGTATACTGCGACGAGCGCGTGCTGACGTACTGCAAAGACAAAAAAGAATACGCAAGCCTGCTGCTGAAATCAGCACTGGCGAAAAACAAATTCGTCCTCGGCACCACCTCTCTGCAAAACGGCGAAAAAGAAGTCGAAAGGAGGATCAAGTACATGGCATATTTCAAAAAGCCGAAAGTGATATGGAGCATCGTCATCGCCGTCGCGGCGATCGCGGTATCGGCACTCTGCCTGACCAATGCATTGGAGGAAGAAGAACCGTCCGACCTGTATACCCGAACCGAGCAAACAACAACAGTAATACTCACGACTCCCCTTTCGATCTATCACTGCCGCGATGCGTATTTCCACGAAGGCGTACCCACGCATGGCAACGGTTCGGTATCGGTGCCGCTCGATCCCGAAAAATACGAAATAGCGCTTTGCACGATCCGACTCTGCGATGACGGATGCGATACCGCAGACGTAGTCAGCCGCATTACACAGGGATACGCTCCGGCATACCGTGTCGTACGAAGCGCGGAATATGCGGTGTCCGACGGGTGGAATTACCCCACGCAAAAGTTTACCCTCGAAGCGCCGGACGAGATGATCGCGGATCTGAAACGGCAGGGAGTCCTCGAAGAAGTGATGTCACGGTTTGAGCGCAATTACTATTACCTTTTGACACTGGACGACACGCATTATGCGTTTGTTCAGATCACGCCTACGGATACAAACACCGAAAGGCCTGCCGATGAGGACGCTATCGTAAACGAATTCGTCAAAAAAGCGAAAGTGAACTTTACGACCGACGAGACCGAGCAGACACCGCTGAGCGCCGCCGAGGCGACCGAGCTGCTGCGGGAAACCTTGATCACCGCCTATGAAAATACATATACGAAATACGAACCGCTGTATGCCGATCCGAGCGTAACGGATGATGCGACCTATCTGCGCTACGCCATTGCGACGCTGTCTGTCACCAAGGAGAGCGACCGCTATTATAAATTCCCCCTGATATTTGAATTTTGGGTAGACAAATACACGGGCGAGATCTATAAAGTGTACAACGGCATGGTAAACATGATGTATCTGTTTGACCCCTATTCCGCCACCGCCCTCGCCTTTGCTGGGTAAACAGCAAAAAAGCCGCAGTTCGCGGAAATACTGTTAAGATAAGCGAAAGCACCAAGCTCAGCTCGAACTTGGTGCTTTTTCAGCCTTCCCCCTCGGGGGAAGGTGTCGCCGAACGGCGACGGATGAGGTGTAGGATGCGACGTAGTTCGCATCCGTGTCCGTAGAGATGTAACATTCATTAAGTAAGGGGAAACGCCGCTGCGGCGGCTACACCTCATCAGCGGTTTACCGCAATGCGACCGCAGGTCGCTATGCTTCCACCTCGAGGGGAAGCCCAAGGGGAAATGTTAGTCCCCTAACCAATCCTTTATTTCTCTTATCTAAATAAAATTGTCTTTCGCGGCTTTTTTTATGCATCTTCTTCGGAAAATTCCAGCCCATACTTCTTGGCGATGTCGTAGGCGTGGCTGAGCTCGTCGGTCTTGCCGAATTCGATCTTATAGGTGCGCGCGCCGTTTTCCATGCCGACGCACATGGGGGCGACGACCTGCTTTTTGCGGTTGAGATCATCCATAAACAACACGACCTCGTGGATGTGCGTGGAGTATACGCAAAAGCACTGCTTGTGGCGGATGTGCTTGAGCACCTGCGCGGCAACGGCGGCGCCCTCGACCGCGGCGGTACCCGAAAAGGACTCGTCCATCAGCACCATCGAGTCTGCAGTGAGCTTTTCAATGACCTGCTTCATCTGCTTGCATTCGGCAACAAAACGGCTGTCGCCCGAGGTATCGTCTGCGCCCAGATCGGTTGCAAAATGCGTATAGATGCCTTGCAGCGGGCGCAGGCGCGCACTCGATGCGGGCACGCACAGCCCGAGCTGAAACAGGATCTGCACGATGCCCACGGTCTGAATATACACGCTCTTGCCGCCGCTGTTGGCACCCGTCAGGATGTGGATGGAGATGCCGTCCTTGTCAAAGCGGATGTCGTTGGGCACGATCTGCGTATAGCGCATGCGCCCCAGCAAGATCGGCGAATACGCATCCTTTGCATCGCTGCCATCCGCGCTCGCCTCGGCAAAGCAGAACGGCGCTCTGCCCTCTTTAAGCTCTGCGATATACGCACATGCGCGGCAGATAAAGCGCAGATCGTTTTCGGCATCGAGCAGCGAATGCGTGATCTCGTCCATGTTTTTGAGAATGTCGCGGAACGCCTTGGTCACCGATTTGCAAAGGTAGTCGTTCATCGAGAGGTACATGGAGCGCTGCAACAGCTCATTCTTACCCGAAAAGCGGATCATCGGCGTAACATGCTGCAACGTGCGCCCCGATGGGCTGAACAGATCGGTGAAGAAATTGGAGGTGACAAACTCCTCGTCGTTCATCGAAAGGATGCCGATCTCAACAGGCTCCAGCTTGGTATTGAGGTTGATGCCGACGGTGAAGCTCTTGACGGTCTGCGCGTTTTCGAGGCAGCGGCGCACATACTCACCGATCTGCTTGTACCGCTCGCTGACGAATACATCGTGAAAATCCGCCAAAAAGGCTTTCAGCCGCTCGGACCGCAGTTTGGCACCGACAGAGGTGTACAGCTTGTCGGCGAGCGCGATCGCATCCATGTAGATCTCAATAATGCGCACCGAATACAGGGTGCGTTCCATGCTCTGCGAATAGGTGCGCTCCTTTTCGAGGATGTCCTTGATGTTGGAGATATGTTCAAGCAGCGCGCGAAAGCCCTCTGCAAGCTCCGCGTTTTCGATGCAGTCGGCAATGACCGTCTGCCGCGCGCAGATCTCCGCGGGATCGTCGGTGATAAACGGCGCGACCGCATCGGACGGCATACCGAGGACGCGATCGACTTTCAGCGTGTCGATGGCATCGCGCCAATCGCTGCTGTTTTCAAGCTGTTTTAATACAAACAATGCGGACAAGGGATCACCAGCCTTTCAGAACAAGATAGTCGATGAGCGCGGTGCGGAGCCAAACGGCGAGCCAACAGACGCCCGCGCCCGTCACCGCAAAAAACAGATGAAATCGCCAAGAAGAAAGCTCAAGCAGTTTCCACAACCGCATGAATGCATAATAGGAAATGAAGAAAAAAGCCAGCGCGGCGAGTGCGGCAGGGATCAAGATCCGATACATCAAAAACGCGCACAGGAACAGCTCCAAATAGAGCGTGAACAAGCATCTCGCCATGTATACGGTCGGAAAGGGGACGCGCGGACTGCGATCGCCCTCCCACGCCTGATACGTGCGGATCATATTTTTCGGACTCACGTTCAGCATGGCTGTCCCCTTTCGTTGTAGTTGTATTTGCATTATACCATGGTTTAAAAAATAAAACAAGGGCAACATAGATCTCCCGCAAGATCGCAACGCTATCGCTCCGGGATGACAAGCAGGGGATATTGCAAAGTGAAAAATGCTACCTACTTCTTTGCCTCCATGAGCTCTTTTGCGCGGTCGATGAGGGCTTTGAAGCGGTCTTCGTTTCGTACGCCGTTGAACCACTCCCAACCGCGGGACGCGGTCATGGCATTGAACATGGTGCCCACCCCCGAATTGCCGAATCGATACGCATATGCGATCGGTTGACGGGTTCCGTCCGGAAGGAGAATGCACTCTTTACCTTTTATAACACGGCAGCCGCCAAAGACCTCTTTGTTGCCGATCTCGAGCGGCTCCCCTGCTGCGAACTCGCTCCATGTGGTATAGTAACGAAGCGCAAGCTCCAGATGCTCGTACCCTTCCTCTTTTCGGTGAGCGCCGAACAACGCCGCAGCTCTGACAAGGCAGGTCGAAGCGTACAGCCCATGCCATGCAGACGGCACGCCGCTGCCCTCGCCGAACATTTCCATCAGGCGCAAATTAAACCCTTCGATCTCGACCGAGCGGATCGCATTGCCCCAGTTGTGGCTCGGTCTTGCAAGATAATGCACCATAAGATGAAAATTATTGATCGAATGGTACAGCCTTCCTTCTGCACGTTTGCCAGCATCCCAGAGTTTCTGTTCCAACACTTCGTTTTGAATCATGCCGTACTGCGTGATCGGCGCGAGCTGCTCGCAGATGCCCGTTAGATCCTGGAAGATCACGATGCCGCCATCGTCATCCGCAACGTAGGTATATTCGGCACTGCCGACATAGCCATCGGTGAGATCGAGCGCGTCATAGCGGCGCATCATACCGTCGGCAAGCGGCATGTACCCCTCTGCGGTTCCCTCGTAGGCGGTCAGCTCATAGACAGCCTTGCACGCATCGCCTAAAAAGTAATTGACCGTACGCACGATGCCGATGCCGGGCGCGAAGGTATATTCCTTTTTGCCGCCGCGATACGATATGCCGCCATCCATACCGCTGACATCCAGCGATATCTGCATACAATCCGCAAACGTACCTGCCCCCGTCGTGACGCTGCCGACCGCCTCACAGCAGATCTCGGTCTTGATCGGCTTATCGCCCCAAAGCATATATTCCACGGTGCGCTCCGCGCCCGGCTGCCATTCATCCGACCAAATGCAGTTTGCCGCATCCTGCAAGATACCGTAAATATCGTTGTATAAAAGCGGCATATCTGCGGCAGTGCCCTTATCCTGTTTCCACTCAAACGACCAGCGGAATCGGTGACCGATTGTCATTCTGCCATTCTTTTTTTCAACGAGGTGGCGTTCAAAGAAATTCCAATGCCCCGTTGCGGTGCAGTCGGGGTTGAATCCCGGATCGGTCTCCATAATGCGGCGCGCCACCGAGCAAGCCGCCTTTGTGTGTGCCTTCTCCATGGGTGTCTTCGCCAGCGCTTCCGCGCGCTCGATGGCATGCGATACATCACAGATCAGGTAGCGTCCTTTTTCCTCGCGGTAATACTCATTGCGGATCTGCTGGATCATATCCACCCAACTGTTTTCATCATAGCGGAGCCGCTCCATGGTGCAGTGTATCGACAGAATAGCGGTCTTGTCATCGGCATAGCGCACCGTAAATTTCGACGTATGCACCATGACGCTCGCATCGTACCCCGCGGTGTATTCCCATGTGTTGCCCGCGGCGCAAGGGATCTTGCCCTCTCCGCCGACGATCGTGTACGCTTGCAGCGTGCGCACTTCGGTGAGGCAGTCGCAGTGCCGCTCCTGCTTGACGATGCCGACACCGTCTTTGAAATAGGTGCGGTAGGTCGCGTTACTGTGCCGCGTGATCCAAAGCTCGCAGCCGTCAAATGTGCCGCAGGGCGTCTCCACAGTCACGGCATCCGCCGCAAAGGTCAGCGTGGTTCCGTCCGAGCCTGTGTGTGTTTCTCCCACCGCCAAGCCGTCCACCGTAAATGCACCGTCGCAATAGGACGCGTTGCGGAAAATGTGATCGATCTCACGATCACATGAGTTTAGCATGCC
>JAFTOT010000042.1 GCA_017463665.1 Clostridia bacterium
TCGACGCTTTTATGCCTTTATTATACATCTTTTTTGTAAACCATGTTGCTTCACTTTCTGTAAACTATGTTACTACACTATACAGTTTCCCCTCCCGTTTGCAACAACATTGCCACGGTAATAGCGCCCATCCATCGTAGGGGAGGCGTCTCGCCTCCCGTTTGTAACAACATTCGCCACGGTAACGGCGCCCATCCATCGTAGGGGAGGGGTTTCCCCTCCCGTTTGTCACCGATATCGAATTTGTAACGGCGGTAGGGGAACCCCTCCCCTACCGTTAGATTGGGTGCCGGTACACCCATATTCTTTCTTTATCTTTCTATCTTTTATTGACATTCTGCTTTTCTTGCGGCTATAATAGAATAAGAAAAAAAGGCAACAATACCATAGGAGAACGGCATGAAACGAATTGCGAAATTTGAAAAAGTGTCGCGCGAGCAGTTTGCGGCGGCGTGGCAGGACACGTTCGGATGCGACGGCAGCGCGCTGTATGATACGGTCAAACTCCCGCGCCGCGCCACAAAGGGCAGCGCCGGCTACGACTTCTGCACGCCGATCGGCATCACGCTTGCCCCCGGTGAGACCGCGAAGATCCCCACGGGCGTGCGCGCTTGGATGGAAGACGGCTGGGTGCTGAAAGTCTATCCGCGCAGCGGGCTCGGCTTCAAGTACCGTCTGCAGCTCAATAACACTGTCGGCATCATCGACAGCGACTATTACCACGCTGCAAACGAGGGACACATCTTCATCAAGATCACCAACGATTCTAACGAAAACAAAACGCTTACGCTCGACGCGGGCGACGCGTTCGCGCAGGGCATTTTCCTCGAGTACGGCATCACCCTCGATGACGATGCCGACGGCGTCCGCGAAGGCGGGTTTGGATCAACGAGCAAGAAATAAAATTATGCGGGAAAACTTTTTTGTAAAAAAGCTTTTCCCGCACCCTTTCAAAAAACTTGAAAAAGTATACGGCTGCAACCGTTTTCTTTTTCAAAAGTTTTTGCGGGGTGTGGGGTGCTTTTTTCAAAAAGCATCCCATGATAAAACGAGGTAACTAACATGAAAGCAACTGTTTTAAAGAAATACGCGGAGCTGATTGCACGCGCGGGCGTCAATGTGCAAAAGGGTGACACCGTCATCATCGTCGCCGAGCTCGATCAGCCGAAATTTGTCGAATACGTCGTCGATGCCTGCTACAAGGCGGGCGCAAAAAAGGTCATTGTCGAATTCAACCATCAGCCGCTCGAAAAGCTGCATGTCCGCCACCGCAGCCTGACCACGCTCTCCACCGTCGAGGACTGGGAAGTCAAGCGCTATGAGCATTACATCGACATTCTCCCCTCGCGCATCTGGCTCGTCAGCGAGGATCCCGACGGACTCGCGGGCATGAATTTTGAAAAATACGCCAAGGGCGCGCAGAACCGCTCCAAGGTCATCAAGCCCCTGCGCGATCAGATGGAAAACAAATACAAGTGGTGCATCGCCGCTGTCCCCGGCAAAAAGTGGGCAAAGAAGCTGTTCCCCGATCTGCGCCCCGCCGCCGCGGTCGAAAAGCTGTGGGAGTCGATCCTGTACGCGTCCCGCGCGGACGGCGACGATCCCATCGAGGCGTGGAGACTGCACAATGTCGATCTCAAGAGCCGCTGCGACTACCTCAACAGCCTCGGCATCGACAGCCTGCATTACACCTCGGAAAACGGCACCGATTTCACGGTCGGCATGATCCCCGAGGGTCTGTTCTGCGGCGGCAGCGAGGATACGCAGGGCAAGGGCGAGACCTTTGAGCCGAATATCCCCTCCGAGGAAGTGTTCGTCAGCCCCATGCGCGGACGCGCCGAGGGCATCGTTTACTCCACCAAGCCCCTGTCCTATAACGGTCAGCTCATCGAGGACTTCTCGGTTCGCTTCGAGGGCGGCAAGGTCGTCGAGGTCAAGGCGGCAAAGAACGAGGAACTGCTCCGCACCATCGTCGGCATGGACGAGGGCGCGGCATACCTCGGCGAGGTCGCGCTGGTGCCCTATTCTTCCCCCATCAACAAGCTCGGCTTTTTGTTCTACAACACCCTCTTCGATGAGAACGCCGCATGCCACCTCGCGCTCGGAAGAGGGTTCACCAACACCCTGCGCGACTACGATAAGTACACCCAAGAGGAGCAAAAAGCGATGGGCGTCAACGACTCGATCATCCACGAGGACTTCATGATCGGCTCCGCCGACCTCTCCATCGTCGCCACCCTCCGCGACGGCAGAGAAGTGCAGATCTTCCAAGACGGCGAGTGGGCATTTTAAAAGAAGCTTGCCTTCCCCTCGAGGGGAAGGTGGTGCGAAGCACCGGATGAGGTGTAGGATGCGACGCAGTTCGCATCCGTGTCCGTAGAGATGTAACCTTCATTCCGTAAGGGGAAACGCCGCTGCGGCGGCTACACCTCATCAGCGGTTTACCGCAATGCGACCGCAGGTCGCTATGCTTCCCCTCAAGGGGAAGCCAAAAAGTAGCTTTTACAATCTTCTCCGCCCGAGATCCTTCGTTCAATGTTGTACAACGACCTGCCGCAGGCAGGTCGGAAGGCGACAGAACCCAAAGTTCTTATTAGTGGTTTGTTAGAGTCGCCTTGATGACAAGGGCGGGTTTGCGCAGAGTGCTAATAACGGCTTTCTTTTTCGCTTCGCAACACCCCCCGCTTGTCATCCTTGAGCGACAGCGTTGTGATCTTGCGGGGAGATGTTTGCCATCCCTATAAAACGATCCTTGCAGAACGGAAATCGGTTTTGCAAGGATTTTTTCTCCCTTCCACGCATATACATACGGTATATCTGCTTTGGGGGTGCACATGAAAAAATTCTTCTTTTATGCGTTTTTGGCGGCGGCGATCTCCCTGTTTTGCCTGTTCTCCTGCGCGCGCACGGACAGCCTCTATGACGTAGTCGCGGCGGTGACGGCTGAAGATACATCCCTGCCCGCGGGCAGCATCCTCTGCTACGGGCTGCAATACGAAAACGCCGTCTCCGACGATACGATCTCCGACTACCTCGGGCTCGGCGGCTACCCCGAATTCAAGGACAAGATTGAGGATCTCGCCGTGTTTTCCACATTGCAGGGGGAATACTGCGAGCTGGCGGTGATGCGGCTCTACCGCTCCTCGGACGCTGCAGACGGCGCATTGTTTCTCGAACGTCGGATCAGGGAAGCCGCCCGCGCCCTCAAATTCGGTAAAAAAGAGGGGTACGCCGACACCGCCTATGTCCGCACCTACGGCAACATTGTCGCCCTCTACATGATGCCCGATAACGCCGCCGCTGAGAAAAAAGTGAAAGCGGCATTGTAAAAAATCCCGCAAATGCTTGACATGCGGACGATTTTGCGCGATAATATAAGGTAATAAACTGTATAAATCCCGAAAGGATCAGAAATATGCTGGATATTAAATTTATTTGTGACAATCCCGAGCTTGTAAAGGAGAACATCCGCAAGAAGTTCAAGGATGCAAAGCTGCCTCTGGTCGATGAGGCGATCGAGCTGTACACCCGCAAGTGCGCAGCCAATACGCGCGCAAATGAGCTGCGTGCAAACCGCAACAAGATCTCCAAGGAGATCGGCATGCTGATGGGCAAGGGTCTGCGCGACGAGGCAGAGGAAAAGAAGAAGCTCGTCGGCGAGCAGGCAAAGGAGCTTGCAACGCTCGAAGCAGAAGAAACCGAGATCGAAGCACGCCTCAAAGAGGTCATGATGAAGATCCCGAACATCATTGATGACAGTGTTCCCGTCGGCAAGGACGACAGCGAAAACGTCGAGGTACAGCAGTTCGGCGAGCAGACGGTCGTTGATTTTGAGATCCCCTACCACACCGACATCATGGCAAAGTTCAACGGCATCGACAAGGAAGCCGCAGGACGTGTTGCCGGCGAGGGCTTCTACTACCTCATGGGCGACATCGCACGCCTGCACAGCGCTGTCACCGCGTATGCCCGCGACTTTATGATCGAAAAGGGCTTCACCTACTGCATCCCCCCGTTTATGATCCGCTCCAACGTCGTTACCGGCGTTATGAGCTTTGAGGAAATGGACGCGATGATGTACAAGATCGAGGGCGAGGATCTCTACCTCATCGGTACGTCTGAGCACTCCATGATCGGTAAGTTCATCGACACCATCACCGATGAAAAGGAGCTGCCCCTCACGCTGACCAGCTATTCTCCCTGCTTCCGCAAGGAGAAGGGCGCACACGGCATTGAGGAGCGCGGCATCTACCGCATCCACCAGTTCGAGAAGCAGGAAATGATCGTCATCTGCAAGCCCGAGGAGTCGATGGATTGGTTCCACAAGATGTGGAGCTATTCGGTAGAGCTCTTCCGCTCGATGGATATCCCCGTCCGCACGCTCGAGTGCTGCTCGGGTGACCTCGCAGACCTCAAGGTTAAGTCCTACGACGTAGAGGCATGGTCGCCGAAGCAGAAGAAGTACTTCGAGGTATGCTCCTGCTCCAACCTCGGCGATGCACAGGCACGCCGCCTCGGCATCCGCGTCAAGGGCGCAGACGGCAAGAAGTACCTTGCGCACACCCTCAACAACACGGTCGTTGCACCCCCGAGAATGCTGATCGCCTTCCTCGAAAACAACCTCGAGGTGCGCGACGGCAAGTTCGTCGTCCGCATCCCGAAGGCACTCCAACCCTACATGGGCGGCAAGACCGAGATCGTAGAGAAGTAAAAAGAATAGAAAAAGGAACTCGCGAGAGTTCCTTTTTTGATGGTGGCGAAGCCGGAGTAAATGATATATCGCCGGCGCGATATGATATACTCGCTCACGCTCGCATGATATATTTGCCTGCGGCAAATATGATATAATATCCGTTCCTTCATATGCCGAAGGCATATATCATCGCACCAAAGTGCGATATCATACCGAAGGTATATCACCCGTTCCGCAAGGAACGGATATCATTGAAAAAACCTCGTCAAAGACGAGGTTTTTTCTTGGCGCGCCTGGCAGGATTCGAACCTGCGACCTACCGGTTCGTAGCCGGGCACTCTATCCACTGAGCTACAAGCGCATATATAGGTCGGTTCTACCGACCTATATATAATAGCACGACAAATTCGATTTGTCAACCGTATTTTCAAATTTTTTCAAAAATTATTTCAACGCGCGCCCCTGCGTTTGTATACGGGACCTTACTTTGTGATGGTCGCGGTGGAAGTTGCGCCGTCCCATGCTACGGTCGCGCCGAGCGTTTCGGCTACAAAACGTACGGGCATATAGGTGCGGTCATTTTCGATGAACGCGGGGGAATCCAGCGTGACTGCCTGCCCGTTTACAACTGCCTCGGATGCACCGACCGTGATCTTGATCTCGGTGTCTGCGGTCGTCAGCGTCGCGGTGGAAGTTGCACCGTCCCAGCCGATCGTGGCGCCGAGAGCTTCTGCTACGTAACGAACGGGCAGCATCGTGCGCGCATTTGCGATGATGGGCGCAACGTCCATGGTCTTCTGCTCGCCGTTCAGGGTATAGGTCGTCTTGCCCAGCGTCATTTTCAGCTCAACGCCGGTTGCGGACAGCGAAGTGCCGCAGATACCGCAATAGCAGCTGCCGTCATCGTTTTCGAGCGCGAAGTGCGCGCCGCTACACTTGTGCGGTGTGTTGACCGTGACCGTGCGGGTCTCCGTCGGCTTCATCGGCACACCGAAAACGGGCATGGAATAGGTCTTGCCGTCGATCACCTTATCCTCAAACGTAAATTCCTGCAGATAGGTGTTGCGCTCCGCCCACCAGCTCGATCCGCTCGGCACGGTCAGCGAGGGGTTGGCGTGGTAGTAGATCCACCACGAGCCGTCCACGGTGTTTTGCACGTAGGACGAGTGCCCCGTGCCGTACATCGAGTTCTTCGCATACGACTGCAGCAGCGGCGCGGTGGATTTGTACCAGCTCGATGCCTGCATCGGATCATCGCCTACCAGCGTCAGCGATGCCAGCGCGTAGTACTGCGTCCAGCTTCCGTTGACCGAGTAGACGATGTTGGTCGTGCCGTTATGCTGAATGATCTGCGGTCCCTCATTGACATGCGAACCCGACTTCGTCTCCCAAGCCTCGGTCGGTCTTGCCAGCAGCGTCTTGCTGCCCGTCGCGGTGTAGGGGTTGGTCATCGCCTGAATGTAGATGTTCTGCGAGTATTTCAGATCGTTTTCCTCTCTACCCGACCAGATGAAATAGAGCTTGCCGCCCAGCACCATTACGGTGCCGTCGATCGCCCATTTGTCGCCGTCGAGCTCCAGCTCGCCGACCATCGTGTACTGCGAGAGCGCATTGTCGGGCTCACTCGCGCGCAGAACGTACATGCGGTGGTTGACATCCTGCCCGTCGTCTGCGGCAACATAGATGTACCAGCCCGCGTCCTTCTCGCCGACAACATCCGCCGGGAAATAATGCATCTCGGGCGCCCAGTATTCCTTCTTCGCGTTGGCGATCGAGGTCTGCGAGGGGGTGAACACCTGCACCGCACTCTTCGACGGCTCGCCAAGGAGCAGATCGTTGCTCGCCTGCACCTTTACGCCGCCCGAGGAGTAGCAGTAGTAGTACACGCCGTCCTTGCAGACCACGTACGGGTCGGGATTGCCGTTGACGACGCCCGAAAAGTGCACGTCCATCGTGTCGCCGTCGGGGGTAGCGGTGTCATTGGAGAAGTAGACCGACGTGGTGCACTTGAGCGAGAGCAGCGCTTGGATGTTCGGCGTGGTGCAGATCACCGCCGCGCTGACCATGCCCTGGTTGTATACCTTGGGCACGCGGAAGAATTCGCCGCCCGTGATGACGATCGCCGTCTGCGCGTCGATGTAGGCAACGCCCTGCGTTTCGGCAGCGGTGACGATGTCGCCGCGGAAGGTGCCGCCGCTGATGCGCGTGATGACCTGACCGCTGACACCCGTATCGGGATCGAGGGTCGTATCGGTCGGAATGTAGCCGAGGTTGCGGAACACGCGCAGTGCGGTGTTGAATTCGCCGCCCGTGATCTCCATCACGGTTCTGCCCGTGTGGTAGTTCGCGCCTGTTGCGCTGACATACTGGTTGCCCGCGCCCGTGTCAAAGGTGCCGCCGCTGATGCGCACGGCGATGTCACCCGAGAGAACGCCGATGGCATGCTTCGCGGTACCGCGGCGGTTGCCGCTCATCAGTCCCTGCCACGTGCCGCCCGCCACCGTGATGGTGTAGTCCTTGTCCGAGCTTCCCTCTGCTACGGTGGCGGGGTAGTTCACGCCGCCCACCAGCAGCGGTGCGGTCAGCGTCTGGGTCGAATCCTTCACGCAGGTCACGCCCGCGCCGAAGCCGAGGTCGTTGAAGTTGCCCGAGAAAACAAGGGCGCCCTTGGTGTACGCGATCTCGATGTTGTCAAAGTAGGTGTCGTTTGCGAACGACATATTCGCCGCCGCGCTGAGCTTGGCGCCGCCCGTGCGGTAGTCGGTGCCGCCGTAAACGGAAGTGTACACGACCGCGCCGCCCGCGTCTGCGGGAGCAAAGCCGCTTGCATCCGCTACAGTGACCACACCGCAGACAACGATGGTGCCGCCCTTTTGTGCGGTCAGCAGCTCATGCGCGCGGGCGAGCGTCTTGACCGCCTGCGCCGCGTCCGCACCGCTGTTTGTATCCGCGCCGCCGTCGCTGACGAATACGATCGCGTCACTGCCGGGCGTAAAGGTATACGCCGCCGCGCCGATGGCAAGCATCAGCCCGAGCAGCACCGCAAAACAAGCAAAAATTCCTCTGTGTTTCATTTCGGTATCCTCCAAAAGGTTGATATATATATTATATAGGAAGAAAACCGCGTTTTCCATACAAAAAATAATTGTATTTCAATATATATTTGCACCGCACGCAAAAAAGGATGGCACATCGGTAGGGGAGATTCGCGAAAAGCGTGATCTTGGGCGGAGAAGCTTGCTACCCAATGGCTTCCCCCCGAGGGGAAGGCTAAGATGCGCGATACTTTGAAACCTTGCAAGATATTTCTTGACAAATGCATCCATTCTATTGTATAATAAAACGTACGGACCATTAGCTCAGTTGGTTAGAGCTCCCGGCTCATAACCGGTCGGTCCTGGGTTCGAGTCCCCGATGGTCCACCAGAAAAAAGCACTTGCCGCAGGCAAGTGCTTTTTTCAACTAAATCCACCCTTGCGGGTGGGTGAAATCGCCTTCGGCGGTGAAATTGTCCTTCGGGCAGTGAAATTCGCCTCGACGGCGAGTGGGTGGATTTGATTTCACCGAAGTCGTAAGACTTCGATTTCACCTGAGCGACAGCAAGATTTCACCGTGCGCGGAGCGAACGATTTCACTTTATGCCCTCCCATTCTTACACCATTCTGTCAGCGTTTCCCTTACATTCTTACAATTACCTTACATCTTGACAAAACCACTTGCAAAAAAAATTGGGACGATGTATTATAATCACAGGAAAAACCAAAACTGCCAAATCTTTGGCGGCGGCGGCAACCGAAATTTTATTTGAAAAGGAGAACATCCAAAATGAGAAACCTCAAGAAGTTTCTTGCTCTCGTTCTCGCAATGCTGATGGTACTCAGCATGGCAGTGATCACGACGGGCGCAGCAAGTGATGATGCTGACTATTCTGACGCAGCTAACCACCTCGCAGCTCTCAAGATCCTCAAGGGCGATGAGAAAGGCAACCTCAACCTGGACAACGGCGTTACCCGTTGGCAGGCAGCTCTGTTCTTCGTTCAGGCTCTCACCGGCAAGACCGATGCTAAGACCTGGAACGCAGACAGAAGCGCATACTTCACCGACGTACCCGAGTACGGTACCGCTATCGACTATGCTTACGGCATCAACCTGATCGTTGGCCGTGGCAACGGCGTTTACGGCTATGCTGACGCGATCACCTACCAGGATATGCTGGTTATGGCAGTTCGTGCACTCGGCTACGAGACCGACAACATGGTATATCCCCAGGGTTATACCCTCGCTGCTAACAAGCTCGGTCTGACCGACAACATCGACGTAACCGTTGACTTCAGAGACACTCTCACCCGTGGTGAGACCGCTCAGATCATCTGGGATATGCTCCAGACTGAAGTAGCTATCACTGACCCGATCAACGGCAACATCGTATACCCCAACGAGACCAGCTCTCTGGAACTGATCCTGAGCGCTACTCAGGGCGAGGCTGTTAAGATCGACAGAACCACTCTTCTGGAAGAGTCTAACTTCGCTGACGGTAAGATCACCGGTACCATCACCGCATTCGTTGAGGCTGATGAGGATGAGAACGACTACGAAGAGGATATGGTTGTAGTGGATACCGATTCCAACGACCTGACTCTCGTTGCAGCTGATCTCGGCATCACCGCTGAGACCAAGCCCACCACTTACCTCGGTCTGGACGTTACCCTCTATGTTGACTGCGCAGCAGAAGACTTCGCTGAAGAGTACGAAGATGGCGATGCTATGGTCGTATTCGCAGACTACGACGAGTACACCGTTGTTGAGAACATCGGCGCTACCGGCAACATCAAGAGAGTTGTTAACGCTAAGACCGCTTCCAAGTCTTATTACTCGCTCGGCGGCACCAAGTTCACCGACGGTAAGTACGATGTAGCTCTCAAGGTTTGGGACAACACTGACGGTTGGGTAGATGCAACCGAGGCAGAAGCTACTGCATTTGAGAACAGCTTCCTCTATGACGATGGCGAGTATGTAGGCGCAGGCAACACCTACGGTAAGGTTGCATACCGCGTAATCGAGGCAGAGGATGACGAAGATCTCGATGTTGTAGAGGTTCTCTACACCGAGTACTACTTCGGTCAGTACAACGTTCTTACCACTAAGGACTCTACCACTTCCAAGAATGCTGATTTCGCTACTTACACTGATGGCTTTGCTGAGCAGTGGTATCTGTTCGGCACCGACAAGAAGGTTAGCGACACCACCTCTTCCGTTTCCAAGACCTACGGTGAAAAGGCTAAGACCGTTACCGTTGAGGGCGAGGAGATCGAGTCCGGTGACTTCATGTTCTATGCATACAACGCAGCAGACAATGTTCTGACTGTTGTTAAGAACTGCGGCACTTATGCACACGGCAGACTTACCGGTTACAGCGACTCCAAGGAGACCGCTAAGATCGGTGGCGTAAGCTACAAGTTCGGCTTCGACGGTCTCTACACCGCTGCAGGCCAGACCGCTTACAACAGATCTGATATCGTTGGTTACATCGAAGCTCTTGAAAAGGGCGAGAACAATGTTAAGTACCTCGCAGTAGACGGCAAGCTCGTTTACGTTGGCGATCCCGATGAGGATGAGTCCGGCAGCGCTGGCGCATTCGACTTCGTAATCGCTACCACCGATAAGGATATCGTAGCAGACCTGCTCGAGATCGACGCTGATGTTTACGAGGATGCACTCGTAGGCGCAGTTGACGACGTTACCGACGGTGTATATGTAGATGATGACGGCTATGTAGCAATCGCTGTTCTGGATCTCACCACCGGTCAGTGGACTCTGGGCTCCCTGAAGTCCCTCGCTATCTCCTATGACCTCGAGGATGAGAAGTTCACCACCTCTGTAGATCTTGCAACCTATGCAAAGTTCGCTGAGATCGGTCAGCTCGCTGACGATGTTCAGGCGAAGTACAATGCTGCAGCAGCAGCTCTTGAGAGCAACCTGTTCGCACTCGTTTCCGAGAAGGACGGCGTTTACACTCTCGCTGCAAACACCACTTACGGTTATGAAGCTCCTGTAGCTCCCGAGACCGTTGCAAAGCCTGAGGGCTATGACACTCTGACCGACGAGCAGATCGCAGCTTCTACCGATGAGGCTGTAAAGGCATACACCCAGTATCTGGCTGACAAGGAAGAGTACGATAAAGATAACGCTGAGTACCTTGCTCTGACCGATAAGTATGCTCCTTTCGCAACCGCTCCCGCTGCAGAGGGTGTTATCTTCAACACCACCGGCAGAACCAACCGTCTGAGCGTTCCTAACGCTGACAAGGAAGACTACGAGACCATTCGTATCTCCATGGCTGCTGACACTGTTGTAGTTGCTCTGTTCTCCGACGGCGCTGTAGGCGTTCGCGTTGGTGCAACCAAGAACGACTCTAACAACAAGTACAATGTAGTCGGCGGTGCAAACTCTGTACTGCTCTCCGCTACTTCCAAGCTGATCGTTATCGACACCGAGAAGACTTCTGATAACGGCGCAGGTCTCTCGATGGATCTGGATGTATGGAACACCACCAATATCGGCGGCACTGTTACCTACTATGTAGTTACCGCTCATTCCGAGATCGAGAGCGAGAAGAACGATGATGGTGAGATCGTTTACAACGTTACCGATGTATACGACACCAAGGCTAACACCTTCACCGATATCACCACCACCAGCAACCTTAGCGACCTCAAGATCGGCGATGTTCTCTACCTGCGTTCTACCGGTTCTATCGATGCAACCTCTTCTTCTAAGACCGGTGCTCTCTTCACTGCAAACAGACGTACCATGTCTCTCCACCAGGCACTCCAGGGCATCTACAACGGCTCTGCGAAGACCCGTATCGAGGGTGCTAACACCGCTGCTAACCTCTTCGACTTTGTAGACGAAGAAACTCTCATTGTAAAGAAAGCTAACGGCGCTATCGTTCATGGTAGCGATGAGCCTCTTGGTTCCGTCAGTGTCAAGGCTTTGATGCTCAACTTCTTTGCTACGACCACTAATGTGGGTCACGACAACTACGGCAAGGATCAGGATGACTACGACTTCGAGGCAATGGTTCTCGCAACTCCTATCGCAAGATATGCAGATATCGCAAAGGAAGTTGAGACCGATGAGTACGCTGATTATATCGATGAGGGTATCGATCTGATCGAGCTGAACGAGGATGAAGTTGCTCTGTATGTTGGTGATGCAGCAGTTGAAGGTCAGGAGTACTACTTCGTAACCTACGCTCTCATGGAAGAGGGTTACACCACTTGCAACGAGCCTACTGAGGGTGTATTCAACAACTTTATGGTTAACAACTCCACCGCTACTCTGCTTGTTCCCACTAACGATGCAGATGATTACACTGACGCAGCAAAGGTTCAGGTTTACACCGGTGTATCTACCACCGCTCAGGCCTCTACCGCTGCAGGTGCAACTATGACTGTATTCGTTTCGCACATGCTCGTAGATGACGGCGTAAGCGTTGCTGTTAAGGCTGGCTCCGGTCACTAATTCACGCGCAATAACCTAATAAAAAAAGAACCGCTTCGGCGGTTCAGACTACTGACAAAGCCTATCTCAAAATCGAGATAGGCTTTGTATTTTTGAAAAAATAGCATAAACAATGTGATGTTGTTCCAACA
>JAFTOT010000016.1 GCA_017463665.1 Clostridia bacterium
ATTAAAGTTACTTTTCTACGGAGACGGATGCGACCTTTCGGCGCATCCTACACCTCATCCGATGCCTACGGCATCACCTTCCCCTCAAGGGGAAGGCACACATAAACTTTCGTTTACCGCATCCGCTCGGCGAGTTTGATGACTTTTTTGCCCTGTTTTTCGGCGAGGGCTTGGAACTTGGCGGCGCCGCCGTCTGTGTGTTTAACGTAGGTCACTACGGTGTCGGCGTACGAGAGCATCAGGCGGTTTCGCTTATCGATGGCGTATTTTTTCGGCACCTTTGCCAATTGTTCGGGAAAGATCGTGTCGCTGAAGTCCTCGGGATAGAGGTCGCTGTGTGCCCACGGCAAATATGCCAGCATCACAGTATAGCGCATGTGCGGATATTTTGCGGACAGCATTTTTAGAATCTTGCGCACGGTATCATCGAATGCGCCTTGATTACCTACATAAAAGGTGTGGGCATCGTGATGTTCGATCAGGTCAATGATCGTGTTCAGCAGCGCGGAGTCGATATCTTCGTGTATTTTCCTGTTCCCGAAAAACGTGACGACCATGTATTTTTTACCTCTCACATTCCAAAATATTAGTGTATAACCAATTAGGAGACTTACGTTATTTTATCACGTCCGAATAGGATATACAATACCATTGTGGAAATGTTTTGACTGTTTTCGAGGTGTTGGTATGGGACTGGATTATGTGGTGATCGGAAAACGTATCCGTGAACTTAGAAAAGAGAAAAAATGGACACAAGAATATCTGGCAGAGAAAGCCGGAATTGAACCGTCGAATCTTTCTCATATCGAACGGGCGGCTACAAAATTAAGCCTGCCAACGCTTGTGAATATCGCCAATGCGCTGGATGCCACGTTGGACGAGATCGTGTATGATAACCTTGCGAAAAATACACATGTTTCCGTAAAACTCATCGACGAGCTTTTGGCGGATTGCTCCCCGCAGGAGCTGAAAGCCATCGGCGAGATGATCGCAACCACCAAGCATGTCCTGCGCAGCACATGTAAATAAATTAGCATACAAAAAGAGCCGACAACATCGTGTAGTCGGCTCTTTTTTGATGTGCGGGCGAGCCTTCCCCTTGAGGGAAAGCCTTTTTACAGTATTACCTTTGCGGCGGCTATTGCGCCGCAGAGGGTGTCGGTGCCGGAGGAGGCGCCCATGCGGAGGACGAATGCACAGTGCTGTGTAAAATCGCCCGCTCCGAGCAGGGCGCGCGCGGCGCGGTCGTAGACGGTGAAGTGTTCGCCGCGAAGCGCGTTTCCGAGATACGCGGCGCTGATGCGCGAGGTGCGGTCAAGGTTTGCGAGCACCGCGTCGGCGCATGCATTTGCCGCGCTCGGGACGTTCATACCGTGTTCTTTCGCCGCGGCAAGCAGGGTGAAAAAACCGCAGAGATAGTCGTCGCCCGAGGGCGTGAGTCCCCGTCCGAGCCCGATCAGCCGCACAGCTGCCGCCGCTGCGCGCTCGGCATCGCCCTCGCGCAGCGCTTCGGACAGCGTTTCCACCGATTCGGCGGCATGGGCGCGGTTCTGCGCGATGCAATCGAGGATGCCGCCCTGCGCGCCGCTTGTATGCACGTAGCTTTCCACGGCGGCAATGCGCTCGGCGCCGGGCAGTGCGAAGCGCTCTGCGGCGGGGCGCTCGGGCGCGGTCAAGGTGCAGGCGAGAAGCTGCGCGCCGATGCGTAAGCCGCGCTCGGTAAAGGCGACTGTGTCGCCCACCTCGGCGGCAAGTGCCGCGCGAAAGGCAACGATGTCGTCGAGCGCGATGCCGAACGGCACTTCGCCCCATTCTTTGCCGTGCAGGAGCAGTACCTCGTCGCCGAAGGTGCAGTAGACGGCATGCGAGAAAACGCCGCAGACCTCGCCTGCGGCAGACGCATTGCAAAGACGGCGGGCAATGCTGCCCGCCGTCAAAGGTTTAGTGTTCGAGACTGTATTCATAGGTCTTCATGGCAACCATCTGCTCCTCGTCGGTCGCGATGGTGTAGATCTTAACCTTGGAGTCGGCAGCGGAGATCTCGCACTCGCCGTGAACATTGTTGTTCTTCTCCTCGTCGAGCTTGACGCCGAAGCAGCCGAGCTTTTCGCAGACCATCTTGCGGATGGTCTTGGAGTTCTCGCCGATACCGCCTGCGAAGGTGATATAGTCGAGTCCGCCCATCTCGGCATAGAAGGAGCCGATGTACTTGACGATGGATGCAACCAGCATGTCGATGGCGAGCTTTGCGCGCGCGTTGCCGCCGTTTGCGGCTTCCTCAATGAAGCGCAGGTCGCTGTCAACGCCCGAGATGCCGAGCAGACCGCCGTTTTTGGAGAAAGCGGTGGTGATCTCGTCCATCGAGAGTCCCTCGTTGATCAGGAAAGGAACGACATATGCGTCGATATCGCCGACACGTGCCGCGTGGGGCAGACCGGTTTGGGGCGTGAAGCCGAAGGAGCAGTCCACGCTCTTGCCGTCCTCGATCGCGCAGAGCGAGGAGGAGCCGCCGAGGTGGCAGGAAACAGCCTTGAAGGAGGTCTTGCCGGTCAGCTCGGGCAGGTGGCGCGCGGTGTACTCGTGGGAGTGACCGTGGAAGCCGAAGCGCTGGATGCCGTATTGTTCATACCACTCATAGGGAACGGCGTACAGACGGCGCTCCATGGGGATGGTCTTGTGGAAAGCGGTCTCAAACGAGCCGACGAGCAGAGCGTCGGGCAGCATTGCCTGGAACTCGCCGATCGCGTCGAGGTAGGGGCGGTTGTGCGCGGGCGCGATAAAGAGGTAGTCGCGCATTGCGCCGAGGACTTCCTCGTTCAGCTCAAATACGCCGTGGTGACCCTTGGCAAGCACGGTCTTGAAGCCGACAGCGCTGATCTCTTTGATGTCGTCGAGGATGCCCTGCTTCTTATCGAGCAGGTCGGAAAGGAACAGCGCGATGCCGTCCTTGTATTTCGGTACCGCGAGGTGATCTTTTTCGATCTTTTCACCCGTGGCAACATTGGTGAAGGAATAGATGGCATCGGTCTCGCTGCCGACGCGCTCCACCTTTGCGGTGGCGTAAACTTTCTTTTCGGGCATCTCGTAGAGCTTGAACTTCAGCGAGGTACTGCCCACATTGCAGACCAGAATTTTCATGTTGTTTTCTCCTTGCAGACCAAAAGTTGTTTTTTACATCTATATTATACCATACCGTGAGGAATTTGCATACAAATTTTCAAAACTTGCTATGATCGTTTTTCGGGGTGAGGGGTGTTTCGGCGGGAGTAAACCCCCGCCCTACGAGGGTGGGATGCCGTTACAACATCGTAACGGCGGCATTGTAGGGCGGGGGCTTGCTCCCGCCGCTTGCCGTGGGGAGATGGTTGTACATGCGAGAGGGATGATTTGCGCCTGCGGCGCATGATTTGGCGGCAATGCCGCCATGATTTGGAGCTGACGCTCCATGATTTGAATTGCGATCCATTATGCCCCGCAGGGCAAATCATGCCGCAGGCAAATCATGAGCACGCAGTGCTCAAATCATGCGAACCGCAGGATCGCAATTCATTGTTTACGTGCAGAGCACGTAAACACATCACTCCGAGTACTCCGACGGGGAGATGCCGTAGTAGCTTTTGAAGACGCGGGAGAAGTAGCTGGTGCTGGAGAAGCCGAGGTAGTCGGCGGTCTGGCTGACGTTCATGTAGGTGCTGCTGAGCAGATAGGCTGCGTGGCGCATGCGAAGACCGAGGATATAGTCGTTGATGGTGGTGTTCATGTACTTTTTGAACACGCGCATGCAGTACTGCTTGGAAACGTTCATATTTTTACAGATGTCGTCGAGCGTCACGCCGGTCGTGTAGTTCTGCTCGATGTAGGTGAGGATCTTGCTGACCTGCGCGGGCAGGGTGCTCACCGTGCGGAACTGCTCGCAGTAGGCTTGCGAAATATGAAACATGATCTCGGAGAACTGAAAGGAGAGCAGCAGCTGCATTTTGTTGGCGTAGTTGAGACGGGTATTGACGCATTTGCGCACCATCAGCTCGACATTCTGCAACTGGTTGCCGAGCGAGATCTTGTAATCAAAGTAGAGATCCGATTCCTCGGGCTGCGTGATCCTGCCGTAGGAGGGGTTGGAGCTTGTGGGACCTTCAAACGGGGCGATCTCGCTTGCGTCCTTGTCGCAGGGCAGAAAATCGCCGTCAAAGTGGAAAAATGTATATTCGCAGAAGTTATCGGTGTGGGGTTTATAGAGCGTGCCCCTCGGAACGAGCGCGATATCTCCCTTTCGGAAAGTGTATTCCTTACCTTCGATCTCAAAGACGCAGCTGCCGCCCTGAAAAATGACCAGCAGATTGACCACCATCTGCCGTCCGCTGTGGCTCCAGCCTGCCTTTTCGCGTACTTTTCCCGTCATGATCACGTGCGGGAGCCTTGCAAAATTATATGTCAGCATTTGTTTTTTCTCCACCGCCTTTTGACCTCATTATACAACACTTTTTGCAAAAAGCAAGGACGCAGGGCAAAATCGGTTTCACATATTGAAATAATTTGATACGTTAGTGTATTGCGGACAGGGGTGCGGCGGCATTATAATAAAGTTGTCAATACTTTTGTAAAAAATTCGCATGGCGAAGAATTTTTTAAACAACTTTAACAAAGGAAAGGTGTACTATGAACCTGCAGACCAAATTTTTGAATTTTGAGATCGATGAAAACGGTGCAAATGCCGGTTTCATTATTCGTGGAAAAGAGGACAGCGCGGCGCGCGGCTCCGACTACTTCCGTCTGATCCTGGATGACGGACTTCGCACCGAGATCCCGATCATGTCCCACAAGCAGACCGGTAAGGCAGAGATGGTCGGCGACAAGCTCGTTGTTACATATGATAAGCTCGTTTCCGAGTACGGCGATACCTATGATGTAAAGTTTACCGTTACCGTTGAGGTGGAGGACGGTCTCCTCAAGTTTACCCCTGCGGTAGAGAATAATACCAAGAATGTCCGCATCAACGAGTGCTTCTGCCCGCTCGCCGACTTTGACGAGCTCTACGGCGAGAAGAAGGACGACATCATCTACTTCCCGAACGGTCTCGGCACCCGCGTGGAGAACCCCTGGAAGTTCATGCAGGACATGACCAACGTCTGGTATCAGCATGATGAATACGAGATCTTCTGGCACTACGATTATCCCCGCGCAACGATGGGCTGGTTCGGTATCGAGTCGAACGGGCACTTCCTGTATGTGGCAAGATATGACGAGCAGGCACGCCAGTGCTTCATGACCGTTAAGCAGCGCATTCATGCAAAGCCCACCAACCTCATGGTCGGCTTTGACCACTTCCCGATGGCTCGCCCCGGCGAGGCGCTCACCATTCCCTCGACCGTGATCGGCATTCTCGACGGCGACTGGAGAGCGGGTGCGGATATGTACCGCGCATGGGCAGACAAGACCTTCTTCAAGGTAACCAAGAAGCACGACTGGGTCAAGAACATGACCGGCTGGCAGCGCATCATCATGCGTTCGCAGTACGGCGAGGACTACTACAAGGCGTCCGACCTGCCGAAGATCTATGAGGAGGGTGCAAAACGCGGCATCCACACCATCTTCCTGTTCGCATGGTGGAAGGAAGGCATGGACCGCAACTATCCGACCTATGAAGAGCCGTATCCGGGCGCGTTCAAGGAGCTCTCCGAGAACATCAAGAAGGTACAGGACATGGGCGGTCGCATTATTCTCGAGTGCAACTGCCACTTCATCGATCCGAAGAACCCCTATTACGAAAAGTACGGCGACGAGGTAAAGCTCCTGGATATCAACGGCAATGAGTACCGCCCTGCCTTTGTCTATCCCGGACGCGGCGAGCTGCGTGCGACGTTTGGCAAGGTGCAGTTCCCGCTCTGCTGCTCGGGTACCGAGCGCTGGAGAAATCAGGTGCTCTCGCAGCTCAGACAAATGGGCGACATGGGCGCGGACTGCGTATTTGCAGACTGCTACTGCGGATGCCCGTACCAGCCCTGCTTCAACGACCGTCACGAGCACGGCAATCGCGTAGACGAGGAGTGGATCTACCACCGCAAGTTCTTCGAGGCTGCGGTCGATTACTGCGACAGTGCCGACAAGGTATTCGCAGGTGAGGTCGTTACCGACATTGCCGCCGCATACGCGCAGTTCATTCACGGTCTGGTCAACGTGGACTTCAAGATCAAGAGCAACCAGTTCCCGGCGCTCTTCCGCTACACCTTCCCCGAGGTCATCACCACCGAACGCGGCATCCGCGACAGCGAGGGCGACGCACCGAAGTGCATGAGAGCGGCGCTGACCACCGGTGTTCGTCTCGACTGCGAGCTGTACGTTTGCCGCCGCGACATCGGCTGCGACGAGGGCTATGCAAACATGGTCAAGGAGTATTCGGATTACCTCAACAAGTATTCGGAGTTCTATTTTGACGGTCTGTTCACCGTGATCGATACCGAAAAGCTTCCTTATTATATTAAGCGCGGTGAGTTCTACAACGCAGACAAGACCAAGGTCATGCGCGTGCTCTACAACGCATCGAACAATGCGGCAGAGGCATGCGGCGTAACGCTGGCGGCTGACGAGATCCGCTACGACATCTTTGACGCGAGCGAGTACGTAAAGTAATTTTTTAAGCGACTTTCTGAGCAGAACGGGGGACTCGGCAGCGGGTCTCCGTTCGGCCCCTTTTGTAAAACTCCTACAGAAAGGATCTTTTATGAAAAAGTATCTTTCCCTTTTTCTTTGCGTGCTGATGACCGTCTCTGTCGTTCTCCCCTTTGCGGCATGCAACGGTGATAAGACTCCCGGTACCACCGATGTGTCGGTAACCACCGCCGCACCGGAGCCTGTTTTCAATCCCGACGAGTATAACGTGATCTCGATCGAGGACTATGAGGACAAGACGATGCTCGGCTTCCTTTCGCAGATCGTCGGTTTCCTCTCGGGCTATGAGTTTGCCAAGAACTCGGACGGCACCGCGATCACGGCGATGCCCGACAGTTGGTTTGAGATGTGCAACGGTCCCTACGCCGAGGTCAACCGCAGAAACAAGCACACCGACAAGCATCTTCTCAACGAGGAGACGGGCATCTTTGAGACCTGGAACGACGATGATTTCAGCATTGACATTCTCAACCAGTACATTCTCTCCGATATGTACGAAAACTACGGTACGTTTGCCTCCAAGGTCATCAAGGACGGCTGGATCAAGTACAACGTATGGGACATGGGCGGCGGTCACCGCAGCTACGGTGCCTACGGACTGATGTCCAAGTACTTCTATCTGCCCCGATTTGCGGGGGCAAGCGAGTTTGGCAACAAGTATAACGTCAACGGCGAGCCCTATATCGCCAATGAGACGCTGGGTATGGACGCGGCGGGCATGCCCGAGATCACCGTGCAGATGGCGGAGATCTTCGGCGGCGTGACCAGTGACCGCGATCCCGTGCTCTGGCTCAAATTTTTCTCCGCTATGTACGCGATGGCGTATTTCGAGGAGGATATCCCCACGCTGATCCGCGAGGCGCAGAAAGTTCTGCCCGCAGGATGCTGGCAGAGCAAGGTCATCGACGAGGTCTTTGCCCTCAAGGAAAAGTATCCCACCGACTGGCGACGTGCGGTCGTGAGCGCGGAGAAAAACTGCTATCAGGCGAAGTATGATATGGACAGCTACATCGGCGAGAGCTCGATCAACTGCGCCTTTATCGTGATCGGTCTGCTCTGGGGAGAGGGCGATTTCTACAACACCTGCAAGATCATTTCGCTTGCCGGTCACGGCGGCGACAGCACCACGCCTGTGGGGCTCGGCATCGTCGGCATCATCACAGGCTGGAACGACCTCGACGAGACCTCCAAGACCATCATCAATGAGAAAGTATGGCAGGACGGCCGTGGCGTGATCGTCAACCTCGGCAGCGGCAAGAGCTCGGGCTACTACATGTACTGCCAGAATCTTCCCGAGCGACTCAACATTGCGGACATTCTCGACATGTACAAGGCAAACTTCGAGAGTATCCTGCTGGAGCACGGCGGCGTGATCAAAGATAGCAACTACTACATTCCGAAGTCGCTGTATACCCTCGGCGGCATGGACACGGTCTATGTCAATGAGTTTGAGAGCGGCAAGCTCGACGGCTTTACCGTAAGCGGCACCGCGACCGCTTCGCCTGTCGCCGCTGCATACTCGGGCGAGCATGCCCTGCAGCTGAACGGCGGCGACACGGCAGAGGCGAGCGCGCTTGTCACCGTTTCGGGCCTTACCGTCGGCGAGACCTATCGCGTCAGCGGCTTTATCAGCACGACGGCGAGAACCACCGCACAGCTTGTGGTAAAGACGGCGGGCGGCGAGACCGCTGCGGCGGCGAACGTATATGACCAGACGGTCTATGTCAAGCGTGAGCCGGTATTCACCGCGACCGATGCGTCCATGCAGATCGGCATCGTACTGCCCGCAGGTACCTCTGCGCACAGATATGCGATCCTCGATGAGCTGAACGTCGTTCGCGTCAAGGAGACGAGCGCGGGCACCGCGACCATCGCGGGCGCTTCTGCCGACAATAAGTACAGCGACAAGCTGAACATCGACGTCAGCGCAAATACTTCCAAGGAAGTATACCTGAAACTCACCTTTGCAAACCCCGTGGGCAAAACGATCAATACCGAAGTCCGCGTTGCGAACCTCGGCTATGCGGGCGTGCCTTTCTATAAGACGGGTGCATCGACCGATTGCGATGACGCGGTCTATATCCCCGTGATCGCAAGAGACGGTGCGACCGACTACACGGTCACCATTGATTTCGGCGGCAGCGGCGTGTATGTATACAGCGCCGAGCTCGTTACGGTACAGGAAAGATTCTGAAACAAAGGCGAAAGAGGCGGAATATGAAAAAAACGCTTGCACTGTTTTTCGCACTTTTTACGGCGCTTTTCCTGTTTGTGACTGTGAGCGCTGCCGAGTGGGACATCCCCGCGGCAAAAAGCGAGTACGCCGGCGCAAGAGGGCTCTATACCCTCGGACTTGCGCAAGGCTATGATACTACGGGTTCTAATTTCGGTTTGACCGACAGCCTTACCCGTATCCAGGCGGTCGTACAGGTGCTCCGCTACCTCGGTGTTGAGGAGGAGGCTTTA
>JAFTOT010000037.1 GCA_017463665.1 Clostridia bacterium
GATACCCCGCACCGCGAGGGCGTAGCGCTGGAGCCGTGTCTGTATAAGCTCGCACAATTGTAAATGGATAAAAGTTCAGCGGCATTGCCGCTGAACTTTTATCATGAAGCACATCCGCAAAGCGGATGCATGAAGTGTGTCGCTTGACAGGAGAAGGCTAAATGGGACTTGCCTGTGCTGATTTTCGGGTGGCGGGGGAGTGAAGAAAATGATTTGCGCGGAACGCGCATGATTTGGCGGCAATGCCGCCATGATTTGGAGCTGCCGCTCCATGATTTGAATTGCGATCCTAATGCCCCGCAGGGCAAATCATGGCGAAGCCAAATCATGAGTACGCAGTGCTCAAATCATGCGATCCGCAGGATCGCAATTCATTGTTTAGCGGCGACGCCGCTAAACTTTTCGGTGCTTTTTTGTCGGATATGTGAAAGTTAGCGGTTTTGCCTTGCGAAAGGGCGGGGGTTGGTGTATTATATAGAATATAGGTAAAAATAAGATTACGGGAGGGAAACCATGTTCGGATATGTGCGGGCGCAACGAGAAGAGCTGACGGTGTGGCAGGATACGCTGTACCGCGCGGTCTACTGCGGGCTGTGCAAGGAAATGGGACGCTGCACGGGGCAGTGCTCGCGGCTGTCGCTTTCCTATGACATGGTGTACCTCTATCTCGTCCGCGCGGCGCTGACGGGCGTGGTGCCGCAGATGCAAAAGCAGAGATGCTTTTTGCATCCCTTCCGCGCGCGGCAGATGCTTTTGCACGATGCGGAGCTGGCTTACGCGGCGCGCGTCAGTGCATTGCTCACCTACGGCAAGCTGTGCGATGATCTCAGCGATGAAAGGGGCATGAAGCGCTTTGGCAAGCGGATGCTTCGCCCCGTGTTCGGTGCGGCGAAACAGCGTGCCGACCTTTCGGAGCTGTATACGCGGATCGACGGGCTGCTCGCGGAGCTTTCCGCGCTCGAGGCAGAGAAGCTGCCGAGCGTGGACGCGCCCGCCGACATCTTCGGCAAGCTGCTTGCCGAGGTGTTCGCCTACGGTCTTGACGGCAACGCGGAAAAGATCGCGCGGGAGATCGGTTTTCGCACCGGTCGGTGGATCTACGCGGTGGATGCGGCGGACGACATGGACGAGGACGCAAAGCGCGGCGGATACAATCCGTTTTTGCTGCTGTACGGCGGCAAGATGGACGACGAGCAGCGCCGCTATGCCGCAATGGCGATGCAATATGACCTGAGCGCCGCCGCAGCGGCGCTCGATCTGGCGGACAAGAGCAGTCTCTCGCCGATCCTGCAGAATATCATCTATCTCGGCATGCCTGCCGCAGCGGAAAAGGCAGTTCGGGAAAAGGAGAAACATGAACAAAAATCCGTATGAAGTTTTAGGTGTCGGCGAAAGCGCGACCGACGACGAGGTCAAGGAAGCCTATCGCGCGCTGGCGAAAAAATATCACCCCGACCGCTACATCGACGATGGTCTCAAAGAAATGGCGACTGCCAAGATGCAGGAGATCAACGAGGCGTACGACGCGATCAAGGATATGCGCTCGGGCAAGAGCAAGGGCGGTTACGGCAATACCGGCTACGGCAGTTACGGCGGCTACGGCGCGGGCGGTTACAGTGCCGGTTACGGCGGCACGACGGGCTTTGCCGAGATCCGCCGCATGATCAACGCGGGGCAGTATACTGCGGCGGACACGGCGCTTGGCAACGTGCCCGCGGATAAGCGGGATGCCGAATGGCACTTCCTGCGCGGCTGTGTGCTCCTGCGCCGCGGCTGGTATCACGATGCGACAAAGTTCTTTGACACCGCCTGCCGCATGGATCCCTACAATCAGGAATACCGCAACGCGCGCTTGCAGGTGGAGCGCATGGCACAGAGCCACACGCAGCAGGGCACCACGATTTGTGACAGTACCGGCTGCGACTGCTGCGCGAATTTGATCTGCGCGGACTGCTGCTGTGAGTGCATGGGCGGAGATCTTTGCTCCTGCTGTTAGGAGTGCCGCGATGAAAAAGACAAAAAAACTGGCGTTTTCGTCACTGATGGCGGCGCTGGGCGTTGCGTTTATGTACGTGGGCGCGCTCTTTGAGGTGCTGGATATGTCCACGGCGGCGATCGCGTCGATCTGTGTGACGCTGGTGCTCACCGAGCTCGGTGGGCGCTATGCGTGGCTGACCTATGCGGTCACGGGTGTGCTGTCACTGCTTTTGCTGCCGCAAAAGTTTGCGGCGGTGCTGTTCGTCGGATTCCTCGGATTTTATCCGATGGCAAAGTCCTTTTTTGAGCGGAGATTTCGCGGCTGGCGCTGCCTTGTGCTCAAGATCCTGCTGCTCAATGTCTGCACCTGTTTGATGCTTTTGGCGGTGCGCTATGTGATGACCGAGGCGCTGTGGTTTGAGATCATGACGCTCATCCTGGCGAACATCGTGTTCGTGGTGTACGATGTCGCACTCACAAGACTTCTCCGCGCCTATGTATTCGTCTGGAGAAAGAAACTTAAGATGAAATTTTAAAAGAAAAACGAACAGCATTACGAGGCTTCTCATGAGGATGTATGCAAATTTCGGCAGAAGGACTTTTCTTTCTGCCGATTTATGTTATAATCGAATTGGGTGGAGAAATGGAAGAATTAAAAAAGAGAAAAACGCCAAGGTATCAGAGTTTTAATTACAATAGTGTCGGCGCATATTTCATAACGATTTGTACACAAAACCGCCGACCGATTTTATCTCGCATCGTAGGGACAGGCGTCCTCGACTGTCCGCGAATTGAATTAACAAAATACGGAGAAATTGCAGATAAATACATCAAACAATTCAATGATTTTTACGATCATTTGTCGGTTGAAGGATATGTGATCATGCCAAACCATATTCACCTTTTGCTTTGGGTGAAAGAGGATATAAACACGACCGATTACGGACAGTCGAGGACGCCTGTCCCTACAAATGTTGAGAGAGCGAACAGCGCGTGTTCACAATTTGTATCGACATTTAAGCGTTTTTGCAATAAGGAATATGGCGAAAACATTTGGCAAGCTCGTTTCAATGATCACATCGTTCGTAACCATGGGGACTATGAGGAACATCTGCGGTATATATACGAAAACCCAATTCGTTGGTATTACGATGAATTGTACACAGAAGAATAGGGGGTATGGGCTTGCCCGGCGCGTTTGCAATACAAATGCGAAACTTGCGATGGAAGCAAAAGTAGAAAACGATTATGAAAACTCGCATCGTAGGGACAGGCGTCCTCGACTGTCCGCAAGATTAAAATATATTTATAGTATAAAAATGAACACCCCGACAGATTTTTTTCTGTCGGGGTGTTTTTATCCTTACGAGAAGCAGCCTTTTGCTGTTTCTTTTTATTTAATCTTTCGGTTTCGGGGGATCGTCGGTATTTGTCGGGCCTTCGGGGGAGATCTCATCGACGCGTTTTGCGGCATCTTCATCCGCCTGTTTACGCTTTTCTTCCTCTTCGGCGTCGCGGCGCTTCTTCGCTTCGGCGTTTTCAAACTCCGAACGCTTTGCACGCTCGCTCTTCAGCGCTTCGATCTCGTCCACGGTGGGATTCTCGCGTGCCATTGCGGCCTCGAACTGATCCTCTTCCATGACCTCGTTCTTGAACAGGAAGCCTGCGATGAAATGCAGCTTATCCATGTTTTCTTTCAGGATGCTTTCCACCTTGGCATATGCGCCCTTGACGATGCGCTGGATCTCTTCGTCGATGTCGTACGCGGTCTTATCCGAATAGCTCTGCGACGAGGAGAAATCCCTGCCGAGGAACACGCTGTCGTGGTCGTTGCCGTATACGATCGGTCCGAGCTTGTCGCTCATACCGTAGCGGGTGACCATGTTGCGTGCAAGGGAGGTGGCACGCTCGATATCGTTGGAGGCACCGGTCGAAACATCGCCCATGATGAGCGCCTCTGCACAGCGTCCGCCGAGCAGCATGACGATGCGCGATTCCATCTCGTTTTTGGTGAGGTGGTTGAGATCCTCTTTGGGCAGTGTCACGGTGACACCGGCGGCTCTGCCGGCGGGGATGATGGAGATCTGGTGTACGCTCTCGCCGGGGCAGACGATCTTGGACGCGATCGCGTGACCTGCCTCGTGGTATGCGGTGATCTTCTTATCCTTGTCGGAGATACGCTTGCTGCGCTTCTGCGGGCCCATGAGGACTTTCATCATGGCATCCTCGATATCGTTCATGCCGATGAGGCTCTTTTTGCGGCGCGCTGCGAGCAGGGCTGCCTCGTTTAAGAGGTTGGCAAGATCCGCGCCGGTAAAGCCGACGGTGGATTTTGCGATGGTATTGAAGCTGACATCGCTCTCGAAAGGCTTGCCCTTGGCATGCACCTTGAGGATCGCCTCTCTGCCTTGGATGTCGGGATAATTTACGGTGATCTGACGGTCAAAACGACCGGGACGCAGGAGCGCGGGGTCAAGAATGTCGGCGCGGTTGGTCGCGGCGATCACGATGATGTTGCTGCCGTTGCCGAAGCCGTCCATTTCCACAAGCAACTGATTGAGCGTCTGCTCGCGCTCGTCATGTCCGCCGCCGAGTCCCGTACCGCGCTGTCTGCCCACCGCGTCGATCTCGTCGATAAAGACGATGGAGGCGGGGTGACGGCGAGCGGTCTCAAACAGGTCGCGCACACGGGATGCGCCCACGCCGACGTACATTTCTACAAAGTCGGAGCCCGAGATGGAGTAGAAGGGCACGTTTGCCTCGCCCGCAACTGCCTTTGCCAGCAGAGTCTTACCCGTACCGGGAGGGCCCATGAGGAGCACGCCGTGCGGGATCTTGGCGCCGAGCTTTTCAAATTCCTTGGGGTTTTTGAGGAACTCGACCACTTCTTCAAGCTCTTCTTTTTCCTCGTCCGCGCCTGCCACATCGGCAAAGGTGATGCGCTTTTTCTCATCGCTGCCCATCTTGACGCGCGCACGACCGAAGCTGCTCATCTTGCCGCCCTGACCGCTCATCTGTCGGCTCATATAGATCCACAGACCGATCATAATGACCATCATAATGAGGTAGGGAAGGAAGCTTACCCACCAGGGCAGGGACTGGAGCGGCTGATAATGATATTCCTCGAGAATACCCGATTCGCGCTGTGCTTCCGCCAGTTCATGTGTGTCTTCATAGAACATGCCGAGATCGCGCAGAACGGTGGTGACCTGCTTGTTGACGGTCTTGCCGTTCGGCAGCGTGACTTCCTCGTGCAGCGTCAGGATCAGTTCATTGCTGTCGGTGACCGTAAAGGATTTGACCTGTTCTGTCTTGAAGTACTCTAAGATGTCGCTGTATGTGATCTCGTCTTCGTTCTCGAACAGATTCATGAAATTTGTACCGATCAGGATGATCACGGCAAAAACCAGAATGTAGGAGAGGATGACTTTAACGTTTTTGTTCATGCAGTAATTAACCAAGCCTTTCCGCACGGAAATAGAAGTGCTGAAGATATTGATAGTATGCCCACAGGCGGGAAAATCATTTTGTGTAAACTTCGGGTTTGAGAATGCCTATGTAGGGAAGTGCGCGGTACATTTCGCTGTAGTCGAGACCGAATCCCACCACAAATTCGTCGGGAACCTGCACGCCGCAGTAATCGGGCGTAAAGTCCACCTCGCGGCGGGAGGGTTTATCGAGCAGGGTGCAGGTGCGAACGCTTCTTGCGCCCTTTTGCTTCAGATACTCGCAGAGGTAGGAGAGCGTTCTGCCGCTGTCGATGATGTCCTCGACCACGATGATGTCGCACTCCTCGATGTTCTCTCGCTGCCAGTCGAGAATGATCTTGACCGAGCCGCTGGATTTGGTGCCCTTGCCGTAGGAAGAGACCTTCATCAGCTCGATCTCGGGATTGGACTTGATCTTTTTCATCAGCTCGGCGAGGAAAGGAACAGAGCCTTTGAGGATGCCGAGCAGCACCAGATGCTCGCTTTTACCCGCGTAGTCGCGGTCGATCTCGGCGGCAATACGCTCGGTGGTTTCTTCGATTTCTTTTTCGGTGACTAAGATTTTCAAAATGTCGTTATGCATGGCTTTTTCCGCTTTAAAGCGTCTCCTTTATTGTGATAAAAATACATGGTCTGCCACCCGCACGGCAAAATGCGCGGTCTGCGGTGGCGGGGAGATTGGTGTATACGATTTCGCCGTCGGCGCAGAGGAAGAAGAGCTTTGCTTTCTGCGCTCCGGAGCATTTTTTGTCGGTGATCATGCGTTTGATCTTGTGTGTTTTTCCGAAAACGGTGATCGTGTCGCCCGGCTGTCGGCTGCGCACGGTGAGCGCACCGCCAAGCGCGTCGCGGCGCAGGGGGACGGCGCCCGCCGTCGGCTCCTCGGACAGTGTCAGCGAGATCCCCGAGGGGAGCGTGACCGTCTCGCCGATGGTTACGGGCAGACAGAATTCCTCACTTTGCGGCAATGTGCGGATGAAACGCAGCTTGCCGCGCTCGCACAGGGCATAGCTTTCGGGCAGGGAGAGGGAAAAGTTTTCCTTACCGAGGCGGATCTGGGAGCAGATCGCGTCGATATGCGTTTCGGCAAGGTTTGAAAATCCATGTTCATTATACAACATCTTTACGATGCGTGAAAGCATGGAAAGGTGAAAGTTTTGTGCGCTTTTGGTGTACAAGACGCCGTCGCGCACGCATTTTTCATAGAGTTTTTGCGCCTCGCCGTCGAGATAATCGGCATCGCGAGCGAGCAGCGCGGCGGTGCGCGCCATGGTGTCGGCGTATCCCGCCGAGATCTTGGCAAGCTCGGGGAGCACGCACAGGCGCACGCGGTTTCGGCTGTAGGCGGTGTCCGCATTTGTGCTGTCGGTGACAAAGGAAAGACCGTTTTGCGCGTTATGCGCGAGGATCTCCGCGCGGCTGACGGTCAGCAGCGGACGGATGATCTCGCCGCGCTGCTTCGGAATCGAGCACAGCCCCGAAAGTCCGCTGCCGCGCACGAGGTTCAGCAGCATGGTCTCGCAGAAATCTTCCTTATTATGTGCAGTGGCGATATAGGCAATACCGGGCAGCGAGTCGAGCGCACGGGAGAGAAATTCGTATCGCACTTTGCGTGCCGCTTCCTCTGTGCCGAGGTTTTCTCGCTTTGCAAACGCGCCGACATCTGTTTTTTCGCAGACGAGCGGCACGCCGCGGCGCTCGCAGAAGGCACGGCAAAACGCTTCGTCGCGGTCGGATTCCGCACCGCGTAAGGCGTGGTTGAGATGCGCCGCCGCTACGGGATAGGGAAAGTCGCCGCGCGCCTTTGCATCAAGGAACAGATCGAGCAGGCAGACCGAGTCTGCCCCGCCCGAGAGGGCGACCAATACGCCGCCGCTCGGCGCGATGGCACGCAGTGCGGCGAGAAATTTGGTTTCGGCTCTTTCCATAGCGGCTCCTTTGGCGATCGTTTACATATCCATTTCGTTGTCGATGGTGCGGAACTTGGTGTACTGACCGATCCAGCCGACCTTGATCTCGCCCGTGCCGCCGTGACGGTTTTTGGCGATGAGGATGGACGCGGTGTTGGCACTCTGTTCTTCCTCGCCTGCGGGGCGGTCGGTCTTATAGTATTCGTCACGGTAAATGAACATGACGACGTCGGCGTCCTGCTCGATCGCACCCGAGTCACGCAGGTCGGACAGCATCGGCTTTTTATCGGTTCGCGATTCGGGACCGCGGGAGAGCTGTGCGCAGCAGATGATCGGCACATTGAGCTCTTTTGCCATGATCTTGAGGTTACGCGAAATGTCGGCGACCTCCTGCACGCGGTTGTCGATCTTGCGGTCGGAGTTCATCAGCTGCAGGTAGTCGATGATGACAAGTCCGAGGTTCTTGACGCGGCGGAGCTTTGCCTTCATGCCCGTGATGGTCTGACCGGTGGTGTCGTCGATGAGCATGTCGCACTCGGCGAGCTCGCTCGCGGCGTGCGCAAGCTTCGTCCAGTCCTCCTCGGAGAGATTGCCGCCGCGCAGGGCGTTGCTCTCGACCATGGCTTCGCTCGAAAGGATTCTCTGCACGAGCTGGTCGGAGGACATTTCGAGCGAGAAGATCGCGACGGCTTTGCCCGTGGTCTTTGCCACGTTTGTACCGATGTTCAGACAGAACGAGGTCTTACCCATACCGGGACGCGCGCCGACGAGTACAAGGTCGCTGTCGCCCATGCCGACGAGGACGCGGTCGATGCCCGAAAATCCCGTCGCCGTACCCTTGAGGGCGCTTTTGTCCTTGGAGATCAGCTCCAGATGCGCGTACACGCGCGTCAGAATGTCGCTGATCTTTTCAAAGTTCTTGGATTCGCGCTTTTCCGCGATGGCGAAAATGCGCTGCTCGGCGGCATCCAGCAGATGCTCCACATCGCCGATCTCGCTGTATGCCTCGTTCGAGATCTCGTCGCAGGCGGTGATCAGGCTGCGGCGCGTGCTTCTCTCCCGAACGATGTTGGCGTAGTCGAGGATGTTTGCCGCAGTGGGCACCGTCTTTGCCACGAGCTTGATGTATTCGGTTCCGCCCGCCTTGTCATATACGCCGTCGCGCACCAGCGCGTCGATCAGCGTGACAGGGTCGATCTCCTTGTTCTTCTTGTAGAGCTCCTTCATCGTTTCAAAGATGTTTTTGTGCTCTTCCAAATAGAAATCATCGGCGGTGATCAGCCCTGCGATCTTGTCAAAGCTGTCGGGGCTGATCAGAATGGAGCCCAGCACCGACTGCTCCGCCTCGATCGCGGCGGGCATTCTTCTGGTGAAATCGCCGTTCACGGGTATTTCTCCTTAATATTTTTTATTTCTCGGTGACGATCAGATTGATCTTACCCTGAATTTCGCTGCCGTAGAGTTTTACGGGGATCTCAAACTTGCCGTATGCCTTGATCGGGTTGTCGAGCACGATCTTGCGCTTGTCGATCTCGATGCCGCTTACGGCTTTCAGCGCGTCGGCGACGTGCTGCGAGGTGATGCTGCCGTACAAGCGACCGTCGGCGCCGTGGGAGACCTCGATCTTGGCAAGGATGCCTTCGAGCTTGGCAGCGAGTTCTTTTGCCTCTGCCTTTTCTACCTCGATCTTGTGCAGTCTTGCCGCCTCTTTGTTTTTGAGGTCGCTCAGCGAGCCTGCGTCTGCCACCTTGGCAAGTCCCTTGGGGATCAGAAAATTGCGTGCAAAGCCGTCGGATACGTCAACGACCGCGCCTGCCTTGCCGCTGCCTTTTACATCTTTTAACAAAATTACTTTCATGGTTGTATATCCTCATTTCTTTGTATGATCGTTTTCTTCGAGGTACGCGTCGATCGCGTCCTTCAGCTGTTCCAGCACCGCGAGCATCGGGTCAGCCGATTTTGCGCCCGCGCTGTCGAGGTGTCCGCCGCCGCCCATCTTTTCAAGGATGAGCTGCACGCTGACCGATGCGTTGGACCGCGCGGAAATGTGCGTTTCGCCTTTTACGCGGATCAGGGCAAACGCCGCGTCCACGCCCTTGATGCCGAGGAGACTTTCGGCTGCCTTGGCTGCGGCGATGCGGTCGATCGACTCGCCTTCGGCTTCATCCTTAGCGATCGCAAAGCGGCCCTTGTAGATGACGAGATCCGAGAGGATCTTGGACTGCTTCTTGAACTCGCCGAACTCGCTTTTCAGCTCCTTGGCGGATTCGTAGATGCTCGCACCCGCGCTCCGCAGATAGATCGCGGCGTTGAAGGTACGTGTACCGGTGGATTTGGTAAACTGCTTGGTATCCAGCAGAATGCCGCCGAGCAGGGCGTCTGCTTCCTCTTTGAGAAGCTGTCCCTCGCCGATAGATTGCTCCAGGATCTCGGCGACGAGCTCGGATGCGCTCGAGGCGGAGGGCTCAATGTATTCGGCGAGCCAATCGCGCTTGGTGCGCGAGTCTGTCTTGCGGTGGTGGTCGATGATGACCGCGTCATCCACGGCGAGCGCAACGCCGCCCGAGAGCATATGATCAATGTTGTTGACATCGACGACGGTGAGCAGTGTGTCCGACTTGATGAGATCCTGCGCTTCGTTTTCATCCACGAAAACATCGGCGTAATCGGGCAGCTTTGCAAACTTTTTCATAAAGTTTTCGGTGTTGCGGTCGTTTTTGTCCACGATGATGTAGGGCTTGACGTAGCAGTACATCGCAAGCCTTGCGATGCCCACAGATGCGCCGAAGCAGTCCTGATCCGCACCGCGGTGTCCCATGATGATGACATTGGACGCGCGGGAGATGCGGGTGATCAGCTCGACCGAGCGCACTTTTGCCGCCACGCTCGAGCGCTTCTGTACGGGGCGGGTGTTGCCGCCGAAGAATTCCATTGCCGCCTCGGACTTGTAGGCGACCTGGTCGCCGCCGCGTGCCAATGCCATGGTGAGCGCTTCACGCGCTCCCGCTTCGCGGTCGCTCAGCGTTTCGCCCACATCGGTGATGCCGATGGAAATGGTGATGGGCAGACCGAGGTCGCCCACGCGGATGTCGCGGATCTTGTCGAGGATGTCAAAGTTGCTCTTGCGGCATTTCTGCAGCCCCTCGCGGTTGGTCAGCAGGATGTATTTGTTGCGGTCGTATTCGCGCAGGATGGCGTGCAGCGATGCGGCGAAATCGCGCAGGATGCCCGTCACGTCGTTGATCTCGCTGCGGTAGTTGTCCTGCCCGTGCTGCGAGAGCTCGTCGAGGTTGTCAACGAGGATGTAGCCGACGACGCTGCGCTCGCTTTCCACTCTTGCGGTGAGCGCGTCCAGCTCGGTGCAGTCGTCAAAGGCGAGGAACCAGTAGCTCTTTTCGTCGGTCTTAAAGGTGAAGGGATGGATCTTGTATCGGTGCTCGCACAGCTCCGCGGAGGTTTCCTTGCCCTCAGCGAGCACTTCAAGATCGACCGAGGAGATCGTGTCGATGCCGACGCCCATGACCGAGCCGATCGTCTCGGTCGCCGAGCCGAACGCGCGGTTGCGCCAGATGATCTTGCCGCTCATGTCGCAGATGACCATGGGATGCTGCATCTTCACCACGATCTCCAGCATGATCTGCCCGAGGCTGCGGCCGAATTTTTCCTCGGCACTGCCGCTTCTGCGGCGCAGGATCAGCGAATAGATGCAGTTTACCAACAGCATAAAGACGAGTGCCGCCGTAAAGCAGGTCAGCGGCGCGAGCTGCTCATGGAGCAGCAGTAAAAAGAGGATCAGCGCCAGTATCCCGATCAGCACAGAGCCGATCGACGTGCGCTTGCCGCTCTCCTTTGGTTTGTTTTTATTTTTCATATCGTTTCCTTTTTTCGGTTGAAGTTCGGCGGGACAAACTATTATCCCTATTTTATACAGTATATTATATCAAATAGAAAGATAAAAGTAAATAGGCAAAAATAAAAATGCCGTGTATGCGGCATTTTGGGAAAGTCCCAGTTCGACAATGTGTTCTCGAATGAACGCAACTTCCATTTGGCTCCCTCTAGGAGGGAGCTGTCATCGAAGATGACTGAGGGAGGTTGCGTAAACGATAAATTTGAGCAAATTATACGGCTGCGCAGACTCCTTCCGTCACGACTTCGTCGTGCCACCTCCCTCTCGGAGGGAGGCTTGATAAGCAGGGTGTTGCAGCGGGAACACAAAAGGGAATTGGGAGTTTGGGAAAAAGAATGATTGGGGCAGTAGGTCAACAAACATCTCCCCGCGAGATCCTTCACTGCGCATCCCCGTCAAGATTCTTCGCTTCGATTGAGAATGACAGACGGGGATGCTCCGTTCGAGGATGACAAGCGGGGGATGTCGAAAAGCGATAAAATAAGCTTGTTTAGACACTTTGCTTAATCCCGCCTTGGTCATCAAGGCGACTCTGACCGAACACGAATAATGGCTTTCGGTTCTGTCGCCTCCCGACCATGCCTGCGGCAGGTCGTTGTACAACATTTAGCGATAGCGTTGCGATCTTGGGCGGAGATGTTTGTTAGCTAAAAATTATTTAAAAATTTTTGAAAAGGGTGCGTTCTTTTACACTCTGCGTTAGCAAACAATGTTGGACATTGCAACCCTGCAAAACGGGCGGATGATATCCGCCCTTACGTTTGGTGGGATGCCATCGCTTTCCCCGCGTTATTTTTATTTTCACAACCCAAGCAATTTCGACAGATTTGTGATGTTGCCGGCGCCCATGGTGAGGATGATGTCGCCCTCGCGGGCGTTGGCTTTGAGGTAGTCGGCGATCTTTTCAAAGCTGTCGAACCAGAGGGCATTATCGCCTACATCTTTGGCGAGCTGTTCACTCGATACGCCGAGGGTATCGGTCTCGCGGGCGGCGTAGATATCGGCGAGGATCGGCAGATCGGCAAGGCGGAGCGCTTCTACAAAGCCGTTATAGAGCCCCTTGGTGCGCGAGTAGGTGTGCGGCTGGTAGACGCAGATCACGCGGTCAAAGCCCATCTGCTTTGCCGTGCGCAAGGTTGCTGCAATCTCGGTGGGATGGTGCGCGTAGTCGTCGTAGACCTTCGCGCCTGCGAGCGTGCCTTTGTATTCGAGACGGCGTTTTGCACCGTGGAAGTTGGCAAGCCCTTTTGCAATGCACTGCGAGGGCAGACCGCAGAGGATGGCGCACGCGGCAGCCGCCAGCGCGTTGTAGACATTGTGCTCCCCCGAAACCGAGAGCTGCACATGCTTTTTCATGCTGCCGTGGCAGAGGTCAAACGCGGCAACGCCGCCCTCGTAGGAGATGTTTTTTGCCATGATGTCGGCTTCGTTCTTCACGCCGAAGGTCAGGATGCTGCCTGTGAAATCCTTTGCCATATCCATGACGTTTTCGTCGTCGGCGTTGAGCACCGCGCAGCCGCAGCCGCGCGTTTTTTCAATGTAACTGCGGAAAGAGCGCTTGATCTGCGCAAGATCCTTGAAGTAGTCCACGTGGTCCATCTCGATGTTGAGCACGACGGCGATCGTCGGGTAAAAATCGAGGAAGGAGTCCATATATTCGCAGGATTCAAAGATGAAGTTTTCCTTGCCGCCGAGACGGTATGCCCCCGCAATGGAGGAAAGCTCCGCGCCCGAAATGATGGTCGGATCGGCATCGGCCGCCAAAAAGACCTCGGCGGTCATGGAAGTGGCGGTGGACTTGCCGTGCATGCCCGAGAGTCCCACGCGGTGGGTGTAGCCGCGCATGAGGTAGCCGAGGTAGTCGGCGCGGGAGATCACGGGGATGCCGCGCTCCTTGGCGCACACGAGCTCGGGGGTGTCGTCGCGCACGGCGACGGTGTAGACCAGCGCGTCGTAGCCGTCGAGCTGCTCGGCGCGGTGCCCCTCGAAGATCTCGATGCCCTCGGCGGCGAGTCTGTCGGTCAGGGGGGAGAGGGTGCGGTCGGAGCCGCCGACCTTGAAGCCTGCCTGCGCGGTGGCATGTGCCAAAGAGGACATGGTGATACCGCCGATGCCCAGGAAGTAGACCGCTTTTTTGCCGTGCAGCTTGCGGGCGATGTCTTCCGCTCCGAAATGTGTATTCTTTACAGCCATGAGAAAAATGCTCCTCGTTTTTAAAAGTTAAGGTTGCGGATCGCCCTCGGGCGATTCGCGGGGATTTTATTTTGATAAAGTATATGAATAAAAGGCATCTGTACATCACATAATTTTACCAGCCGGTTCGCGGCGGCAAGCCGCCGAGGCAGACCATGTATGGAAAGGAATATCAATAATATGGAAATCACAGATGTAAAGATCAGACGAACCTTTGAGACAGCACCGCTGAAGGCGGTTGCCTCGGTTACCTTTGACGGGCAGTTTGCCGTACACGACATCAAGGTCATCAGCACCGAGGATAAACTGTTTATCGTGATGCCGAGCCGCAAAAACAGCGACGGCACCTACCGCGACATTGCCCATCCGATCAATTCGCCCTTCCGCGGACAGCTCGAAAACGCCGTGCTCACGGCATATGCGGCGGAGAGCGAAAACAGCGGCACGCTGCTGTAATTACTGTTTGAGCAGCGTCTGCATGTACGCGCGCAGCTCTTCTTTTGCCGCGGGGGAGAGCTGCTCATACAGCGCGAGCAGCGCCTGTATCTCGCCGTCGGCTCCACCGAGCAGTTTTGCCGTGCTCACGCCGAAATATTCGGCAATGCGGTCGATTTTATCGACCGAGGGCGAGGAGTTGCCGTGCTCGAGGTCGTAAATAAAGTTGCGGTTGATGCGGCAATCGGTGAGTGTTTGCTTAATGGTGACGCCGCGCGCTTTTGCCAGTGCGCGGATGCTTGCGGCGATTTCTTTGTTGGTTTGCGGCATGATCCCTCCGAAAAAATTCAAAAAAACTATTGACATACAGAAAAATCTGTGTTATGCTACAAGAGCGATGCAGATTTTTCTGTTTTTACATCAATGCATTGTATTCTGCATCTTAGTATAGCACAGATATTTCAGTATTACAAGCACTATTTCGGAAAGGGGCAAAAAATATGGATTTTTATGATGACGGTACTTTTACGGGCGGTGTTCGCATGAGCCGTTCGCAGCTGCGCAGCCGTATTGAGGATCTGCACGGAAAGATAGAAGATGAAAATGAAAAGCGGGAAGAGCTGCTCTCGAAGCTCAGACGCACCGAGCGTGCGATCGAGCAGTGGCGCGAGCTGCTTAGGGACATGGAGGCGCTTCTCCGATGAGCGAGCCTGTGACAAAGGAACGGCTTTCCCGCCTCGGTTCGCTGCGGCGCGAGGTCACGCGTACCAAGCGGCGGCTTGCAGAGCTTGAGGAGCGGTTGGAAAAACAGCAGACGTGTGCGGCGGAGACGTCGTATGCGGCGGCACGTGCGGCGCTTGAGCGGTATCTCTGCGAGATGCACACCGAGGAGGCAGCGCTGCTCGGCTACATACAAAAGATCGAGGATGCGGAGCTGCGCGAGCTGTTCATGCTGCGATATTACGACGGCATCCGCTCGTGGCAGCGCATCGCGTTTCTCGCAGGCGAGCACGACGAATCCTACGTCCGCCGCAAACACGATGCGTATTTGAAAAGGGAGAGGAAAAAATGAAGGGGTGTTTATTTTCTTGGCTTCCCCTCGAGGGGAAGCTGTCACCGTAGGTGACTGATGAGGTGTAGCCGCCGCAGCGGCGTTTCCCTTTATGTAATGAATGTTACATCTCTACGGAAACGGATGCGAACTGCGTCGCATCCTACACCTCATCCGATGCCTACGGCATCACCTTCCCCTCGAGGGGAAGGCTATGGGCACGGTTCCCTTGGGGTAGAGATGAAATGACTTTTTCGTGTAAAAAATGATTTAAACAAAGCAGGGAGACCTCGTTGCAAAAAGGTCTCCCTGTTTCTTTTTATTCTTTTATGCTTCGTGTTTTTCGCAGCCGGCTTTGGGTTCGGTGCCTACGGTTTCGATGTCGTAGGGCGTGGACTGGTAGACGAAGTAGTTGAGCCAATTGGAATAGAGCAGATTTGCCGAGGAGCGCCAGGTGACCAGCGGCTCCTTGGTATCGTCGTCATTCGGGAAGTAGTTGACAGGAACGTCGATGTCGAGCCCTGCGGTCTTGTCGCGCACGTACTCCTTTTTGAGCGTGTCGGCGTCATACTCCGAGTGCCCCATGATGAAGATTTGCTTTCCGTGGTCGGCGATCACGGCGTATACGCCCGCTTCTTCGGACGAGGCGAGGATGCGCAGGCGGCTGTCCGCCTCGATGTCCTCGCGACGCACGGTGGTATGGCGCGAATGGGGGACGAGGAACGTATCGTCAAAGCCGCGGAAAAGGATGGAGCGCTTGTAGTCTACCCTGTGGCGGAACACGCCGAACATCTTTTTGTCGAGCGGCTGCTTGTTGATACCGAAATGATAGTAGAGTCCCGCCTGTGCGCCCCAGCAGATGTGGAAGGTGCTGGTGACGTGCGTCTTGCTCCACTCCATGATCTCGCAGAGCTCGTCCCAGTATTCCACTTCCTCAAATTCGAGCTTTTCCACAGGTGCGCCCGTGATGACCATGCCGTCGAAGCGCTTGTCCTTGACCTCGTCAAAGGTCTTGTAAAAGGCGAGCATGTGCTCCTCGGAGGTGTTTTTCGGGATGTGCGAGGTCTTGACCAGCTCCATCTCGACCTGCAGCGGCGTGTTGCCCAGCAAACGTGCGAGCTGTGTTTCGGTCGTGACCTTGGTGGGCATCAGATTGAGGATGAGAATTTTTAAGGGGCGGATGTCCTGTGTGATGGCGCGGGTCTCGGTGATCACAAATATATTTTCGCTCTCCAGCGTTTCGGTCGCGGGGAGCGCGTTCGGTATCTTGATCGGCATGGTGATTCTCTCTTTAACAAATAAAATCTTGTTTTCAAGACGGGCATGTACCGGCTTGAAAACTCCTTACGGAGTCGGGCGTGGTGAACGCCCCGCGAGGCTTGCGACTCCGATCCACTCGAAAACCTTGTGTTTTCGAGTGATGTTCTTATGCTTTATCCAGCGCCTGCTCGATGTCGGCGATGATGTCTTCGGGGTTTTCAATGCCGATGGACAGGCGGACGAGCTCGGGGAGCACGCCTGCGTCGGCGAGCTGCTTGTCGGTGAGCTGACGGTGGGTGGTGCTTGCGGGATGCAATACGCTTGTGCGCGCGTCGGCAACGTGTACCACGATGGCGGCGAGACGGAGCGAGTCCATGAAGCGGGTCGCGGCTTCGCGTCCGTCTTTGAGACCGAAGGCGATAACGCCCGATGCGCCGCTCAGATATTTCTTCGCGGTCTCGTATTCGCTGTCGCCCTCAAGGAAGGGGTAGTTGACAAAGGAGACCTTGGGATGGTTTTTCAGCATCTTGGCAACGGCAAGCGCGTTTGCGCAGTGGCGCTCCATGCGCAGTGCCAGCGTCTCGGTGCCGAGGTTTAAGATGTATGCGCTCATGGCCGAGGGCATCGCGCCGAGGTCACGCATCATCTGCACGCGCGCCTTGGTGACGTAAGCTGCCTTGCCGAACTGCTTGGTGTATACGACGCCGTGATAGGACTCATCGGGGGTGGTGAGCTCGGGGTATTTGCCGCCCTTTTCCCAGTCGAACTTGCCGCCGTCTACGATGACGCCGCCGATAACCGCCGCATGACCGTCGAGGTACTTTGTGGTTGAGTGCACGACGATGTCCGCGCCGAATTCAAACGGGCGGCAGAGGACGGGCGTTGCAAAGGTGTTGTCGATGATCATCGGCACGCCCATGCGGTGCGCAAGGTCTGCAAAGCGGGTGATATCCAGCACTTTCAGCGCGGGGTTGGCGATCGTCTCGCCGAAGAGCGCGCGGGTGCGGTCGTCGAACAGCGCTTCGATCTCCGCATCGGTCATTTCGGGCGTGGCAAAGCGCACTTCGATGCCCATTTTCTTCATGGTGACGGCAAAGAGGTTGACTGTGCCGCCGTAAATGCTGGAAAGGCTGACAAAATTGTCGCCCGCCTGTGCGATATTCATGATCGCCATGAAATTTGCCGACTGACCGGACGAGGTGCAGAGCGCGCCCACGCCGCCTTCCAGTGCGGCGATCTTTGCCTCGACCGCTGCAACCGTGGGGTTGGAGATGCGCGAATACATATGTCCGTCCGCCTTCAGGTCGAACAGCTCACCGAGCTCCACGGATGATTCATATTTATATGTTGTACTCTGATAGATCGGCAGAACGCGGGGCTCACCGGACTTGGGTTTGTAGCCTTCCTGCAGGCATTTTGTGTCGATATGCATGGCAATACTTCCTTATAGGTAATAGATAATAACTCATTTTAACACATGTGCATAGGTATTGCAAGGATTTCGGGCAAAAAGAACTTCCTTTCATGGGAAAAAGACCGATCTTTTGCCGAAAACAAACTTTATGCTGTAAAAGGTTGATTTTTTGTCCTGCTGTATTTTATACTAAGGATAAGAATATTAAAAACAGGCGCATGCGAATGCGGAATTTTTAAATTGTTTTTTTGTGCTCGGTACTCTAAAATGAAACCTGTAAGATCCGCGGAATTCTTTTTTTGGAGGAAACACATGACGAACATTGAAAAGTCGGAAAACGGTTATGCCGTCACCATCGACGGCAGACCGTATGCGCGCATCCTCCCCTGCGAGGGCGCGACCGATACCTTTGAGCCGATCGAGGACGGCGCGTGGAAGTGGCATCGTCACACCGATGTGCCCACCGATCACATGCGCATGGAGATGGTGCTGCTCGGTGCGCCCACCTTTACCATGGTGCCCGCCGTCAGCTACAACGGCAACGGCTGGGGAAAGCTGCCGGAATATGTCGGCGACCGCGCCGAGGACGGTACCCCTTGGTCATGGGCATCCCACCGCGTGACGATCCCGTCCTGTACATACAGCGAAAACGAGGCGATCAGCCTTGCCCTGATGGCAGAGGCAAACGACAACAACGCCTGCTCGCTGTATCGTGTGGACGAGGGAGAGCTGCATGCGGTCATCTTCCCCGAGGAGGAGCAGCCGAAAACGTTGCAGCGCCACTTCTGGGGCGATCCTTTCCGCGGAACGATGGAGCCGCGATGTGATTTTGCGGCGATCATCCTTGCCGCGCCCTCGGACGGCGGTATGCATCGCTATAAGTGCTTGCTGGATTTCGCATGGCGCTACTACGGGCACGAGATCGCCGCACCGATGACGACGGACGAGCTCTACCGCCTCGGCATTGCGTACTGCCGCTATCTTTTCTGCCGCGAGCGCAACGGTTTTGTCGGATTTTCGGGCGGTGCGCAGTGGTACATGGGCGAGAGCACCTATAAAAAGAATTCCCACCGCTACGGCCTCGGCTGGGTAGGACAGAGCGCGTCCATGGCGAATGCGTTTATTTGGGACTACCTAAGGACCGGCGATACGGAAAAGCTGGATATCGCCATCGAGGCACACGATGCGTGGCTGCGGTTCGGCAAATACGAGGCAGGGCATCTTGCTGCCAACATCGATTTCGGCGATTGGCGATATATGGAGTTTCCTGCCGACTTTGTTCCGGATCGTTGGTCGATCGGCGAGTGCACATACGAGTCCTATAAGAATTATCCCGGCAAAAAGTTCCGCCGTGCGCCCGATGGGCAGATCCTTCTGCAGAATGACGCCTGCAATCTCGGTACGGGCGCGGACTGCTACTTTGAAGCCTATGATCTCTTGCAGAAAGCCGGCATTGACAAGCCCGAGTACTTGCAGACGGCATACGATATCTGCGATTTTGCGCTTCGCCATCAGGATGCGGACGGCATGTTTGCCAAGTCCTGGGACGAGGAGGGCAACGTGCTTGCCAAAAAGGGAACCGTCGGCTGTTTTCTTGTGCTGCCGATCATCACCGCATACAAAAAGAGCGGCGAGCAAAAGTACCTCGACAGCGCGGTGAAAGCGTTTGATTTCTACTACGGCGCGCTTGAGCGCGATGGCTTTACCACCGCGGGCGCGCTCGATACCTACTCGATCGACAAGGAGTCGGCAAGTCCGCTGCTCCGCGACGCGCTCGCGCTGTATAAAGTAACGGGCGACCGAAAATATGTTGCCGCCGCTGAGAAGATCGCGTGGTACCTGTGCACATGGATGATGCATTTCACGGTGGAATACCCCAAAGATTGCCTCATCTCCAAGATGGGATACGATACGTTCGGTTCGACCAGCGTTTCCACGCCGCACAACGCACTCGACCAGTATGCGCTGCGCGATGTGCTTTCGTTCCTCGAACTCTACGAGATCACGGGATATGTACAGTGGCGCGAGCGTGCGCTCGCTTTCTGGTGCAATGCCTGCCAGTGCATTTCGGACGGCACGCAGTACATAAACGGGCGCATCCGTCCCGCCGGTGCGCAGGATGAGGCGATCTTCCACACCCGCTGGGGACGCTACGGCGTCAAGCCGTTCAGCCCTTCGCAGTGGCTGCCCGCATGGCCCACCGCGTTCCGCCTCGAGTCCCTGCGCTGGCACAAGGATTGGAGCTTCTTTGATGAAGGTCTCCACCATATCGAAGGCAAGATTGAAAAGTAATTAAAAAGTAAACATAGAGAAAAAAGGGGGAAACTATCATGACCAACATTGAAAAGTTTGAAAACGGTTATGCTGTCACCATCGATGGCAAACCTTATGCGCGCATCCTGCCCTGCGAGGGCGCGACCGACACCTTTGAGCCGATCGAGAACGGCGCGTGGAAGTGGCATCGCCACACCGATGTGCCCACCGATCACATGCGCATGGAGATGCTGCTGCTCGGCGAGCCGACCTTCACCATGATCCCTGCGATCAGCTACAACGGCAACGGCTACGGCGGCTTTGCAGAGTACGTCGGCGACCGCGCCGAGGACGGTACTCCGTGGACGTTTGCTTCCCACCGTGCGACGATTCCGTCCTGTACATACAGTGAAAACAGCGAGATCAGCCTTGCCCTGATGGCAGAGGCAAACGACAACAACGCATGCTCGCTCTACAAGGTAGACGAGGGTGAGCTGCATGTGGTCATCTTCCCCGAGGAGGAAAAGCCGAAGACGCTGCAGCGCCACTTCTGGGGCGATCCTTTCCAGGGCACGATGGAGCCGCAGAGCGACTTTACCGCGATCATCCTTGCCGTTCCCTCCGACGGAACCAAGCATCGCTACAAGAGCCTGATGGACTTCGCATGGCGCTACTACGGACACGATATTGCCGCACCGATGACTGCGGATGAGCTCTATCGCCTCGGCATCGCGTACAGCCGTTTCCTTTGGGAGCGCGAGAAGAACGGCTTTGCAGGCTTTACCATGGGTTCGCAGTGGCACCTTGGAACGACTTCCTACAAAAAGACCGAGCATCGCTATGAGATCGGCTGGGTAGGACAGAGCGCGTCGATGGCAAATGCGTTCATCTGGGACTATATGCGCACCGGCGACAAGGAAAAGCTGGATATGGCGATCGAAGCGCATGACGCATGGCTGAAGTTCGGCAAATACGAGGCAGGACACATCGCTGCCCGCATCGACTACGACGACTGGAGATATTTCGAGTTCCCCGCGGGCTATGAGCCCGATCGCTGGGAGGTCGGCGAGTGCACCTACGAGACCTACCGCAACTTCGCAGGTAAGAAGCTCCGCCGCGCACCCGACGGACAGATCCAGCTGCGCAACGATATCTGCAATATCGGTACCGGTGCAGACGGCTACTTTGAGGCGTATGATCTGCTGAAAGAGATCGGCATCGACAAGCCCGAATATCTCCAAGCGGCATACGATATCTGTGACTTTGCGCTCCGCAATCAGGATGAGAACGGTGCGATTGCCAAGGCATGGGACAATGACGGCAAGGTTCTGGCGAAGAAGGGCACGGTTGCGTGCTTCGTGATCCTGCCGATCATCACCGCGTACAAGAAGAGCGGCGATAAAAAGTACCTCGACGCGGCTGTCAAGGCGTTCGACTTCTACTATGCAGAGCTTGAGCGCGAGGGCTTTACCACTGCGGGCGCTCTCGATACCGACTCGATCGACAAGGAGTCGTCAAGCCCGCTGCTGCGCGATGCGCTGGCGCTTTACAATGTTACGGGCGACAAGAAGTATATCGAGTGCGCAGAGAAGATCGCATGGTATCTCTGCACATGGATGATGCACTTTACGGTCGAGTACCCCGAGGACTGCCTCATCTCCAAGATGGGCTACGATACCTTCGGTTCGACCAGCGTTTCCACGCCGCACAACGCACTCGACCAGTACGCACTGCGCGACGTACTTTCGTTCCTCGAACTCTACGAGATCACCGGCTATGTACAGTGGCGTGAGCGTGCGCTTGCATTCTGGTGTAACGCCTGCCAGTGCATCTCCGACGGTACGATGTATTTGAACGGTCGTCTCCGTCCCGCAGGTGCGCAGGACGAGGCAGTTTTCCACACCCGTTGGGGACGCTACGGCGTCAAGCCGTTCGGTCCTTCCCAGTGGCTGCCC
>JAFTOT010000010.1 GCA_017463665.1 Clostridia bacterium
TCCATGATTTGAATTGCAATCTCCTATGCGCCGCAGCGCAAATCATGCCGTAGGCAAATCATGAGCACACAGTGCTCAAATCATGCAATTCCTCGGATTGCAATTCATTGTTTACGCGCGTCGCGCGTAAACTTTCATTTTTCTTTTCATACTTTCCTTCTCTTTTTTGTTTCTCTTGCAAAATATACAAAGATATTGTATAATATATATTTGGAAAGAAATCGAATCCGGGAGGGCGACATGAAGATCATTGGCATTACAGGGCCGAGCGGCTGCGGCAAGGGCTTTTTATCCGAGGAGCTTGCTAAGCGCGGATACGTCCACGCGGACGCAGACGCAATCTATCACGACCTGCTTGCGCGTAGTGCACCGCTGCGCGAAGAACTCGTGCGCACTTTCGGTGCGGATATCGAAAAGGACGGCGCGATCGACCGCAAAGTTCTCGGCGGCAAGGTGTTCGGTGCAAAAAACCGCCGCAAACTGGAAAAACTGAACAAGATCACGCACAAATACGTCTGCCGTGCATATGTCCAGCTGATTTTACAATTAAAGGAAGAAAACGCCAAAGGGCTGATCATCGACGCGCCGCTGCTGCTCGAAGCGCGGCTGCATACGCTCTGCGACCTGACGGTGGCGGTGCTCTGCGATGAAGAAACACGCGTCACGCGCATCATGGCGCGCGACGGCATCGACCGCGAGGCGGCACTGCTGCGCATCCGCTCGCAAAAGCCGATCGCCTTTTACGCCAAACACTGCGGCTATGCATTTTGGAACGACAGCGCGGATGCCGTACAAGAGACCGCCGCGCACATTGACAATCTGCTGCAAGAGGAGAGGGATTATTGAATAAAGCTATACGAACGGTCTGCGCCGTTTTGTCGATCGCCGTTTTGTCGATTGCGATCGGACTGTTTGCGCAGCGCCTGAAAAATAAATACGACCTCGCAAGCCACCCGAGGCAGTACGGCAACTTTGTCGAGAAATACGCCGCCGCATACAGCATTCCCGAGGATGTGTGCTACGCGGTGATCAAATGCGAGAGCGGCTTTGACTCGACGGCCGTTTCCTCGGCGGGTGCCGTGGGGCTGATGCAGATCATGCCCGATACCTTCACCTATCTCTGCTCGCTCACGGGAGACAACTACGAGAGCGGCATGCTCTACGATCCCGAGACCAACATCCGCTACGGCATTTACTATCTCTCGATCCTGTACGACCGCTTCGGCGTGTGGGAGACGGTGTTTGCCGCCTACAACTGCGGGCCCTCCCGCGTGGACGGCTGGATCCGCGACGGCAAGGTGGATGCGGCAGGACGGCTGACCGAGATCCCCATCGCCGAGACCGCCGCCTACGTCGAGCGGGTAACCAAAGCAATTGAAAAATACGAAGATCTATACTATACGACCCAAGGAGAAGACTGACATGGAAGAACTCATGTATACAAAACAGAGCGCCTATCAAAAGGCACCCGAAAAGACAGACGCCGCCTTTGCATTTGCGAAAGGCTATATGCAATTTCTCGATGATGCAAAGACCGAGCGCGAAGCGGTGACCGAGGCGATCCGCCAAGCTGAGGCTTGCGGCTACAAGCCGTACAAGATCGGTGACAAGATCGCCGTCGGCGACAAATTCTACCTCAACAACCGCGGCAAGAGCGTGTATTTCGTCAAGATCGGCAACGAAGCCATCGAAAACGGCATCCGCATCACGGCGGCGCATATCGACTCCCCCCGCATCGACTTAAAGCAGGTTCCCCTCTATGAGTCGGACGGCATGGCGTTCCTCAAGACACACTACTACGGCGGCCTGCGCAAGTATCAGTGGCTCGCTATCCCGCTTGCGATGCACGGCGTGATCGTCAAGGCGGATGAAACCGTCGTCGATATCAACATCGGCGAGGATGACAGCGATCCTATCTTCTACATCAACGACCTGCTGCCCCATCTGGCGCAGAACCACTCCAAGGAGCCGCTCGCAACCGCAGTCAAGGGCGAAACGCTCAACATTCTCTGCGGCTCGGCACCGCTTGCAAATGAAGAGAGCGACGCGATCAAGAAGAACGTGGTCAAGCTCCTCAACGAGAAATACGGTGTTACCGAGAGCGACTTTATCAGCGCAGAGCTGTCTCTGGTTCCTGCGGCAAAAGCACGCGATATCGGTCTTGACCGTGCGCTGATCGGCGCATATGGTCATGACGACCGCGTTTGCGCATATCCCGCACTGCGCGCCCTGCTCGACCTTGACGACGACACGCACACCGTTATGTGCGTGCTTGCAGATAAAGAAGAAACCGGCTCGATCGGCGTCACCGGTATGCAGAGCCAAATCTTCACCGACCTCATGGAGGAGATCGCCGTAAACCTCGGCGCAAATCCGAGAGTCGTTCGCGGCAATTCCATCTGCCTGTCCGCAGACGTTACCGCCGCCTTTGACCCGAACTACGCCGACGTATACGAAAAGCGCAACAGCGCCATCCTCGGCAGCGGCGTTGCCATGGCAAAGTACACGGGCGCACGCGGCAAGAGCAGCACTTCGGACGCATCGGCAGAGTTCGTCGGCAAGATCCGGGGCATGCTCGACCGCGCAGGTGTCGTCTGGCAGTCGGCAGAGCTCGGCAAGGTGGACGAGGGCGGCGGAGGAACCGTCGCCGCCTACATCGCCAACCGCAACATCGACACCCTCGACGTCGGCGTACCCGTCATCTCCATGCACGCCCCCTACGAAGTCGTTGCCAAGGTAGACGTTTACGCCGCATACGAAGCATTCGCGGCATTTTGTAAATAACACTTAAAAGCACAAGCGTTTTTAAAGCCTTATCCCCGCCGGGGATGATGCGCGGAGGGAACATATAAAGTTTTCGTTGTTACAAGATAGTAGGGGAGGCGTTTCGCCTCCCGAAAAGCATCGGTGCGATGTTGTAACGGCGGGAGGGGAGACCCCTCCCCTACAAGGTTCATTTTCCGTGCATCTGCAGAAAGGAAACCACCCATGATCGACAAGCTGAAAAAAGCAGAAGAAAGATTTGAAAAAATAGAAGAAAGTCTTGCCGACCCCGAGATCTTCACCAGACAGGAAGAATTCACCGCGCTGATGAAGGAGCGCAAGAACCTCTTGCCCGTCATTGAAAAATTCCGCGAGTACAAAGCCGCCGAGAAGGCGCGCGACGATGCAAAAGAGCTGCGCGACGACTCCTCGGTCGAAAGCGAGCTGCGCGAAATGGCGGCGGAGGAATTCGACACCGAAAACGAAAACTGCGCAAAGCTGCTCGACGAGCTGAAGATCCTGCTGCTCCCCCGCGATCCGAACGACGACAAAAACGTCATCGTGGAGATCCGTCAGGGCGCGGGCGGCGAGGAAGCCGCCCTGTTTGCCGCCGTGCTCTACCGCATGTACACGATGTACGCGGCAGCCGCAGGCTTCAAGACCGAACTGATGAACGCCAACGAGACCGAGCTCGGCGGCTACAAGGAAGTCAGCTTCATGGTCGAGGGCGAGGGCGCATACTCCCGTCTCAAATTCGAGAGCGGCGTACACCGCGTACAGCGCGTGCCCGAGACCGAGGCACAGGGACGCATCCAGACCTCCACGGCGACCGTCGCCGTGCTTCCCGAGGCAGAGGACGTCGAGATCGAGATCAATCCCGCCGACCTCAAAATCGAAACCTGCAAATCAAGCGGTGCGGGCGGTCAGCACATCAACAAGACCGAGTCCGCCATCCGCATCATCCACCTGCCCACGGGCATCGTGGTCGAGTGCCAGGAGGAGCGCAGCCAGTTTAAGAACCGCGACAAGGCGATGAAGATGCTGCGCACCAAGCTTTACGACATCGAAATGACCAAGCAGACCGAGGCGATCGCCTCGGCACGTAAGAGTCAGGTCGGCACGGGCGACCGCAGCGAGCGTATCCGCACCTACAACTACCCGCAGGGGCGCGTCACCGATCACCGCATCGGTCTGACGCTCTATTCGCTCGAAAACTTCTTAAACGGCAACATCGACGAAATGATCGACGCATTGATCACCGCCGACACCGCTGAAAAACTCAAAGGATCAGACGAGTAAACAAGGAAATGAAAACTGTATTTATCGGTCAAAATGAGATCAACGACGAAACACTCGCCCGTGCGGGAGAGATCCTCCGCCGCGGCGGGCTTGTCGTATTTCCGACCGAAACGGTCTACGGGCTCGGCGCCGACGCGCTGGATGCCGACGCGGCAAAGAAGATCTACGCCGCCAAGGGCAGACCGAGCGACAATCCGCTGATCGTGCACATTGCCGATCCCGCCGACGCGGACAAGTATGCCATCGTCGGCGAGGAATACAGACGGCTGGCAAAAGCATTCATGCCCGGACCGCTGACCGTCATTCTGCCAAAGCGCGACTGCATCCCCTCTGCGGTCACGGGCGGTCTGGACAGCGTGGGCATCCGCTGCCCCGAAAACAAGATCGCGCGGCGCATGATCGCTGCGGCGGGCGTTCCCGTTGCCGCACCGAGCGCCAACATCTCGGGCAAGCCCTCGCCCACCTCCGCCGAGCATGTGCGCTTTGACATGGACGGCAAGGTGGACATGATCCTCGACGGCGGCGAATGTACCGTCGGACTGGAATCCACCATTGTCAAGGTCGAGGAGGGCAAGCTCACGCTGCTGCGCCCGGGCGCGATCACGCTCGATATGCTCCGCGCTCTGTTTGACAATGTAGAAGTCTCTGCGGCGGTCACCGAACAACTCGGCGAAAATGTCCGCCCCCTCTCCCCCGGCATGAAATACCGCCACTACGCACCAACCGCGCCGCTCTATCTGCTGAGCGGCAGCGATGAAAAGCGGCTGGCTTACTGCAATGCAGCGGACAGTGATACACTGCTGCTGATATTTGAGGAGGAAGCGGCACTGTTCCCCGCGCACAAGGTCATCTCCATCGGCAGTCGGGACGACGAGAGCACGCAGGCAAAGCGCCTGTTCGCCGCCCTGCGTGAGGCAGACAATACCGGCTGCAAAAAGATCCTCGCTCCGCTGCCGAAAAAGAGCGGACTTTCGCTCGCACTCTACAACCGCATGATCCGCGCGGCGGCGCACAACATCATTGCGCTGTGAACCGCTTTGAAAACGCGCTTGCCGCAGCCAAGCAAAACGATGCCTTCGCGGGCAGCATCGGCACGCTGTCGGAAAAGACGCTCCACTCGGTGCTCAAATACTATCTCGAACCCTGCGACGACTTTCACGAGGTCGCAGTGGGCAGATATGTCGCCGACATCATGCGCGACGGCTGCATCACCGAGATCCAGACGCGCTCCTTCAACCGCCTGCGGGACAAGCTCGCGGCGTTTCTCAAAGATTATCCCGTCACCGTGGTATTTCCCATCGCAAAAACGCGGTGGTACTACGTCACCGACAGCGAAAGCGGCGAAGTCTCCGAAAAAAAGAAAAGTCCCCGACGCGGCAGTGTCTATGATGCGTTCAAGGAACTGTACAAGATCAAAATGCTGCTCGGCAGCGAGAACTTGTACTTTCATTTTGTGCTGCTGGAGATCACCGAATACCGCCGCACCGTCCGAAAGAGCCGCCGTAACCATAAAGGAGTCGAGCTCGTGGAGCGCATCCCGAATGCGATCGAAGAAGAAGTCTTCCTCGACGGCAAAGAGGATTTTCAAAAGCTCATCCCCGAAGGACTCCCCGACACCTTCACCAGTAAAGACTTTGCCAAAGCGATCAAGCGCCCGCGCTCCCTCGCGCAGACCGCACTGAACGTGCTGGAATCCGTCGGCACAGTCAAGCGCATCGGCAAAGACGGAAGCCGCGCATATGTATATAAAATCAACGATAAGTAGGTATAGGAAATGGCAAGAGCAAAAAAGCAGTCTGCCCCCGCATTGGCACTTCCCGAGGCCCAGGCACGGCACGAACTGATCACCGATGTCATCGAGACGAACTACATGCCCTATGCAATGAGTGTCATCATCTCGCGTGCCATCCCCGAAATCGACGGCTTCAAGCCGGTACACCGCAAGCTGCTGTATACCATGTATACCATGGGACTGATGACGGGCAACCGCACCAAGAGTACCAACATCGTCGGCACGACGATGAAGCTGCATCCCCACGGCGACGCGGCGATCTATGAGACCATGGTGCGTCTCACGCGCGGCAATGAGTCCCTGCTCCACCCGTTTGTAGACTCCAAGGGTAGCTTCGGCAAGCAGTACAGCCGCGACATGGCATTTGCCGCCGCGCGTTACACCGAGGCAAAGCTTGATCCCTTCTGCGCCGAGATCTTCGGCGGCGTGGATAAAAATGCGGTCGATATGGTGCCGAACTACGACAACACACTGAAAGAACCCGCCCTGCTCCCGACCTCCTTCCCGAACATTCTGGTATCGCCCAACATGGGTATCGCGGTCGGCATGGCGTCCAACATCTGCTCGTTCAACCTCGGCGAGATCTGCGATGCCACCATCGCACTGCTCCGTCATCCGAACACCACCACCGATACGCTCCTCGACCTTGTCAAGGGCCCCGACTTCCCCGGCGGCGCGTATATCATCTACGACCGCGAAGCAATGCGGCAGGTCTATGAAACCGGTCGCGGCCCCGTGAAGCTGCGTGCGCGTTATTCTTATGATAAGGAAGCGAACTGCATCGACATCACGCAGATCCCCTATTCCACCTCGATCGAGGCGATCATGGGCAAGATCGCGGACGCGGTCAAATCGGGCAAGATCAAGGACATCATCGACGTGCGCGACGAGATCGACCTCTCAGGCTTCAAGCTCACCATCGACCTGCGCCGCGGCACCGATCCCGACAAGCTGATGACCAAGCTCTATAAGCTCACGCCGCTCGAGGACTCCTTCGACTGCAACTTTAACGTGCTGATCGACGGCTCCCCCCGCCAGCTCGGCATCAAGGGCATCCTCACCGAGTGGATCCGCTTCCGTACAAACTGCGTCAAGCGCGAATTCACCTTTGAGCTCGGCAAGAAAAAGGACAAGCTGCACCTGCTGCTCGGACTTGGCAAGATCCTGCTCGACATCGACAAGGCGGTTGCCATCGTGCGCAACACCGCCAAGGAAAGCGAAGTTGTCCCCAACCTGATGGAGGCATTCCACATCGACGAGATCCAAGCGGAGTACATCGCCGAAATCAAGCTGCGCCACCTCAATAAGGAATATATCCTCAACCGTCTCGAAGAGATCAAGCAGCTGCAGGAAGACATCGCGCATCTCGAAGAGCTGATCGCCGATGAGCTCAAACTCAAAGCGGAAATTGCAAAACAGCTTGCCGAGATCAAAAAGAAGTACGCAAAACCGCGTAAAACGCAGCTCATCTCGGCAGACGAGATCCAGGTTGCCACCGCAGAAGACTTCTTTGAAAACTACAATGCACGCATCCTGCTCACCAAGGAAGGCTACTTCAAAAAGATCACGCTGGTCTCCCTGCGCGGCAGTGACGAGCAGAAGCTCAAAGAGGGCGACCGCGTAGCCTTCACCGAGGACTGCGACAACACTGCGGAAATGCTCTTTATCACCGATCAGCGCCAGATGTACCGCGCCCGCGTGCGCGATTTCGATCCCGTCAAGGCATCGGCGCTCGGCGACTTTCTGCCCGCAAAACTGGGCATGGCAGACGGTGAACGTCCCATCTTTATGAAAGTGATCACGCCCGACCTCGAAAAATACAACATGATCTATATTTTTGAAAACGGTAAGGGCGTGCGCATCAGCCTTGCAAATTATCAGTTCCGCTCCAGCCGCAAGAAGCTGTCGGGCGTGTACTCGGATGCGTCCCCCATCGTCGCTGCCATCCTCGAGGACAAGCCGAAGGATGTCATCCTCGTCTCCGATCAAAACAAGGCGATCACCTTAAAGAGTGCGCTGATCCCCGAAAAGACCACGCGTACCGCCGGCGGCGTAACGCTGTTCACGCTCAAAGGCAAGGCAACCGTCGTCTACGCCGACGAAGTCGAAAAATCGATCTACGAAAACCCGCAAAACTATCGCAAGATCAAGATCCCCGCAACGGGATCGGCGATGTAATCTATATATAATAAGGAGAACAACATGGGTATCGCCATCGTAACCGGTGCGTCCAGCGGCATGGGACGCGAATTTGTCTACGCACTGGATCGGGAAAACAAATACGACGAGATCTGGGTGATCGCGCGCAGACGCGACCGCCTCGAGGAGCTTAGGACCGAAGTAAAAACACCGATCGTGCCGATCGCACTCGACCTGACCAAGGAAGAAAGCTTCAACGTCTACCGCGCCCTGCTCGCGGCAAAAACGCCCGAGGTACAAGTGCTGGTCAACTGCTCGGGCTTCGGTAAATTCGGCACGTACAAAGAGATCGACCCCGAGGTCTCCTGCGAGATGATCGACCTCAACTGCAAAGCGCTCGTCCGCATGACCGAGTACACCCTGCCCTACATGCAAAAAGGCTCCTACGTGCTGCAGCTCGACTCGCTCTCGTCCTTCCAGCCCGTGCCATACATCGGCGTGTACGGCGCGACCAAGGCATTCGTCCTCAGCTACAGCCGTGCGCTGAACGTCGAGCTGAGACCGCGCGGCATCAAGGTCATGGCGATCTGCCCCGGCTGGGTAAAAACCGAGTTTTTTGAACGCTCCAAGACCGACTGCACCGACGCGGTGACCTATTTCAACATCCTCTATGAAGTAAAGGACGTTGTCGCCACCGCAATGAAAGACATGTACAAGCCGAAAAAGGATGTCTCCATCCACGGTCTGCCCGTGAAGCTGCAGGTACTCGGCGTAAAGCTGCTGCCGCACAAGCTCATTATGCACATCTGGATGAAACAACAAAAGCATATTTAAGCCGCGAAATTTCAAAAAGCACTACAAATTCAGCATCGGACATGCTATAATCAAATTGTAAATACCCTTTTAGGAGGTTTGTGATGAAAAAGAACAAGCTGTGGATCGCGCTCTTGATCGTTTTGCTCTTTGTTCCCACATATGTTGCGATCGCCAATTACATCAGCGTCAACCAAAAGCCTGTCACCTCGGACAGTGCGACCGAGATCGTCATCAGTGACATCGCGGGCATGACTTATACAGAAAACAGTGACAGCGAGATCGCAAAGCTGCTGGAAACGATCAATCAGAATGCGATCAAGCTCCAATCTCCCCCCGATATTCTTTCGGGCGCTCAATACTTCAAGGTTGCCTACACCGAAGGCAAGCGTTCCACCGAATACCGCTATTTCTTCTCGCAGAATACAAGCGCGGTATACTACCTCGATCCCGACGGTGTTTCCTATATGGTAAGAGAAGAGGATGCCGCAGCGTTCCTCGAGACCAAATATGCGCAAAGCCTGTATGCAGAAGCATATGTGCCCACGCTGCAAAACGGTGAAAACATTCTCGTCCCCACCTCCTATGAGTGGGCGTATAAAACCGCCGGCGGTGAAAACGCCGTTCGCGCTACGCTGACCGAAACCGCCGAGGGCACCGTCTCCTACGTCGGCAAGAGCGGTCTGGAATTTAATTTCTCCCGCGAGCCCGAGAGCTTCACCGTCAGCGTCAAGAGTGCCGAGGGCGAACTGCTCTATGACGGCGACTACGCAGGTCTTGCAGGCGCGGTCGATACCAAAAAGCATACCGCGCTCACGATCGAAGCCGAGGCGCAGTGGCTCGGAACCGAAGAACACATGTCCAGCGGTACGGCTAACTACAGATTTCTCCTGACCATCGAAGCAAAGACCGAGTTCTTCTTGGCGCTTTCCGCCGAGAACGCAGCCGAGGGCAACAGCTACATCCCCTTTGAACCGGGTGATGTCGCCATGATCACGGCGATCAGCGTCAAGGAGCCGCAGAAGATCTCCTTCACCGCAACGCCTACCCTCATGCACGACGGCAAGCCGATCACGCCCAAATTCTATGCCGACGGCAACAACGCATATGCGTTCCTGCCCACCGCATACGATACCGAACCCGGCGAATACAAGCTCACGCTCGGTTACGAGGGCATCAACTACGAGCTTTCCTTTACCGTCGCGGAAAAGAAGTTTGGCAACAACGTGTATGATGTCACCAAGGCGACCGTGGATGCCACCCGCACCGAGGAGACGCTCTCCACCTTTGCCAATGTGGTCAAGCAGATCACCTCGGGCAGCTTCTCCACCGCATACTTTGACGATACCACCTTCGGAACCGGCGTCAGCCAGTCTTCCGAGACCGGTTACTCTGTCAAGGCAGGTTACGGACGCAATCAAACGATCAAGTCTACGAACGACAAATTCCGTCTGGACGGCGTGGAATACTACGCAAAGGACGGCGCAGACATTTACGCCGTGATGCACGGTAAGGTGCTCTACGCTTCCACCACCGCTTACTCGGGTACGATGGTCGCCATCGACCACGGCTACGGTCTGATCAGCTGGTACCACAACCTCGGCGAAGTCACCGTCAAGGTCGGCGACCTTGTACAAAAGGGCGACACCATCGGCAAGGCAGGTTCCACCGGCTTTACCAAAGGCGGCACCGCTTATATCGGTCTTTCCGTATTCGATGTCCCCGTCTGCGCATACGACTTCATCTGGGGCGCACCTGTTGCATTTAAATAAACATTCGCAAAAAGAGATTGCCGTGACTGAGCGCCTGATAAAAAAACATTTGAACAGTAACAAAGTGGTACAGTGTTTTGGACTGTACCACTTTGTTTTTCTATTCATTTCGATTCCCCTCTTTGCGGTTTCTATTTACCATTTTTAAAAATCTATTGATTTTGGAAATTAGATGCGGTACAATACTACATGAGAGGTGATGCGCCATGAAACTTATTACTCGAAATCAATATTTAGAAAAGCTTATTAATGTTATTGGAACTCCGGATATTAAGGTCATTACGGGTGTTCGCCGCAGCGGAAAATCAAAGCTGCTCGAAGCATTCAAGAACCATATCGAACAGAATGTACCCGACCACAATATCATCGGGATCAACTTCAATTTGCCCGAGTTTGATCATCTCCTTGCGTACAGACCTTTGTACGACTATATCAATTCGCAGTATGTGGCAGGCAAAGAAAACTTAGTTTTGATTGATGAAGTCCAGATGTGCACCGACTTTGAAAAAGCCGTCAACGGTCTGCACGCATCCGAAAAGTTTGATATTTATATCACCGGTTCAAACGCTTTCCTTTTAAGTTCTGACCTTGCTACGCTGTTTACCGGAAGAACATTTGAAATCAAGGTGTTCCCGTTCTCGTTCAGCGAATACATGCAGTATTTTGGTTACAGCGACAAGTATACCGCCGTTGACAAGTATATGATTGAGGGCGGCATGGCCGGCTCCTATCTCTATAAAGACCAAGAAGCCAAGTATGATTATATTGCCGATGTTTTCAATACTTTAGTTGTCCGTGATATTCGCAAAAAATACAAAATCCGCAATATGCAGTTGATGGACAGACTTGTGGATTTCCTGATGGACAACATCTCCAATCTGACCTCGGCAAGAAATATCACAAACACTTTCAGCGGACTAAAAGAAAAGGTCAACCATGTTACCATTAGCGCATATATGCAGTATTTGTGCAATGCCTTTGCCTTTTACAAAATCCGCAGATATGACATCAAAGGAAAAAAGTATCTTTCCAGCAATGACAAGTATTATTTGAGCGACCATACGTTCCGTTATGCCAAACTCGGCACAAAGAACATGGACTACGGCAGAATCCTTGAAAACGTAGTTGCGATAGAGTTGCTCCGCAGAGGTTATGAGGTCTATGTCGGTGTGCTCTACAAAAAAGAAATCGACTTTGTTGCCATCAAGCGCAACGAGAAGATTTATATACAGGTTTCCGATAACATCAGCGATGACAAGACTTTTGAACGAGAGGTTTCGCCATTGCTTCAAATCAAAGATGCTTATCCCAAAATGGTAATTGCCCGCACCCGGCACGATGCGTATCAGTATGAGGGCGTAAAGATTGTTGATATTGCAGATTGGTTGCTGACGTGATTGCCAAAGTTGCAGAAATATCAAAAATGGTAAACTCATCATTCTAATATTTATTAGTAATTTGACCGGTGGTACCTCAATGTTTCTTATAAGGCACATCCATGGGCAATCTCTTTTTTGCATCCGTCGCGTAAACTTCCGTTTTTCCGCAAAGGTCTTCCTTTATTTTTTATACAAATAAGCGGTGATTTCGTATTTACCGAGCGTAAAAAATATTGTAAAATATAGTTAGAATGCACAAACAAAAGGAGCGATACGTATGAAAAAGCTAACTGCACTTCTTTTATCCGTCCTTCTCCTGCTTTCGATGATGCCGCTGACCTTTGCGGCAGAGCTGCTGATCATGGCAGCGCCGAAAAGCGAGGGGCAAACTGCGGCTGAGAATCTGCACACACTCGGCTTGCTTGCAGGTGTCGGCACCAATGCTGACGGCAGTGTCAACTTTGATGTGAACGGCAGCCTCACCCGTGCGCAATCGGTCGTACAGATCGTGCGCTTCCTCGGTGCGGAAAAGACCGCGAC